>NZ_CP116257.1:5640000-5957709 GCF_027947595.1 Streptomyces lienomycini
TTCCTCCGGGCGCTTCCCTTCGGTCTTGCGTTTCCGACTCTATCAGATCTTTCCGATCCGATTTCCTCGGTGCTTTCCAGGTTCCCGCTTTCGCGTTTCCCTTTCCGGCGGTTCCGACTCTATCAGATCCTTTCGGGCTCTGATTCCCTGTCGGCGGGATTTGCCGAGGCATTCGGACTTTCGCCCGTCGTCCTTTCGACATTCACTACGTTAGCCGATTCCTCCGTGGACTCATAATCGAGTCCCGCGAGTTTGAATTCGGGCATGCGGGCACGCCGAATCGCTCCCGCTGAAGGGAAGTCGTAGGTAGTGGGTTGGCCGCTTCCGGCTGCAGGCGATTGCCGTACCCGGGTCAAGCGGCTCGGGCTACCTTACGCGCCTGCCAAAGCAGAGTCAACTTCGGCGTTTCCTCGGTACATGGGCCCGGTACGGGCTGACTGTCGGGTCGTCGGCGACCCAGTAGCGCCAGGGGTGGACGCCTCCCTCACCTGCCACGCCGGTGCGCGGACCGTTGCGCACCCGGTCGCCCGGCACGGGGGTGCCGGTCAGGATGCGCAACGGGGTGTCCTGGGACGTGCAGGCGTCCGTGCCGTTCAGGGCGCGGTCCACGCCGAGTGCGGTGGCGAGGCGGGCCGGCCCCTTGGCCAGTTCCTTGTCGTTGCGGGCGGAGAGCCGCCGGGGCCGGGCCAGCTCGGCGCCCTCGACGATCTCGCCGGCGCGGAGGAGGACGGCGCTGGACCTGCCCTCGGGGCCGCACACCAGGTTCATGCAGAACCACATGCCGTAAGTGAAGTAGACGTATACGTGGCCGGGGGCGCCGAACATGACGTCGTTGCGGGGTGTGCGACCGCGGTAGGCGTGGGAGCCGGGGTCGTTCTGACCGTCGTATGCCTCGACCTCCGTCAGTCGGAGGGCGATCGGACCGTCCGGGGTGCTGCGGACCAGGATGCGGCCCAGGAGGTCTGGGGCCACCTCGAGGACGGGGCGATCGAAGAACTTCCTGGGCAGGGGCGTACGGTCGGGGCGCGCGATCATGCCGTCCGAGCGTAACGCAGTCGGGTCCGCGCGCGGGGTGGCCAGGGGGCGCCCGCCTTGCCAGGGTGTGCTGCGCGGAACCGGCCACGGCCGTTTCGCGTTTGTAGGGATCGAGGATCCACACGTAAGCCTGGAGAGGGAAGAGACATGGCGTTCAAGAAGCTGCTCGCGAGCCTGGGGGCCGGCGGGGCTTCGGTCGAGACCGTGCTGAGCGAGGTCAACGTCGTTCCGGGCGGTGTCGTCCAGGGCGAGGTGCGGATCCAGGGCGGGTCGGTCGACCAGGAGATCGAGGGGCTGTCGGTCGGGCTCCAGGCCAAGGTCGAGGTGGAGAGCGGCGACCAGGAGTACAAGCAGGACATCGAGTTCACGAAGGTGCGTCTCGGGGGTGCCTTCCAGCTGAAGGCCGGGGCGGTGCACGCGGTGCCGTTCGGCCTCGAGATTCCGTGGGAGACGCCGATCACCATGATCGACGGGCAGTCCCTGCGCGGGATGAACATCGGCGTCACCACGGAACTGGAGATCGCGCGTGCGGTGGACTCCAGTGACCTGGACGCGATCAGCGTGCATCCGCTGCCGGCGCAGAAGGCGATCCTGGACGCGTTCATCCAGCTCGGCTTCCGCTTCAAGAGCGCGGACATGGAGCGCGGTCACATCCGGGGCACGCGACAGCAGCTCCCCTTCTACCAGGAGATCGAGTTCTTCCCGCCGCAGCAGTACCGCGGCCTCAACCAGGTCGAGCTGAGCTTCGTGGCCGACGCGCAGGCGATGGACGTCGTACTGGAGATGGACAAGAAGCCGGGGCTGTTCAGCGAGAGCAGTGACACCTTCCGCTCCTTCAAGGTCGGGCTGAACGACTACCAGGGCACCGACTGGGCGGCGTACCTCAACCAGTGGCTGTCGGAGGTCGGCAGCAAGCGCAACTGGTTCTAGACGATCTAGGCTCGGTCATCTCTGCACCACACACTCCAGGAGGTACCGAGGTGACCGAGCTGAAGCGGCGTCCGCTCCCCCATGACTTCCACCCGCCCGTGCCGTCGTTCACCGTCACGAGCCAGGACGTCCAGGAGGGCGGAACGCTCAAGGACGCTCAGGTCCACGCGGGCGGGAACACCTCTCCGCAGCTGCGGTGGGAGGGCTTCCCCACCGAGACCAAGAGCTTCGCCGTCACGTGCTACGACCCGGACGCGCCCACGGGCAGCGGGTTCTGGCACTGGGTGGTGTTCGACATCCCCGCCTCGGTGACCGAGCTGCCGGTGGGCGCGGGCAGCGGCACGTTCGAGGGGCTGCCGGAGGGTGCCGTACAGGCACGCAACGACTACGGCAGCAGGGACTTCGGCGGGGCCGCGCCGCCGGCCGGGGACGGCCCGCACCGGTACGTGTTCACGGTGTACGCCGTGGACCAGGAGAAGCTGGGGCCGGACGCGGACGGCACTCCGGCGTTCGTCGGCTTCAACCTGCGTTTCCACACGATCGCTCGGGCCCAGCTCGTCGGTGAGTACGAGGTGCCCGCGGACAGCTGAGTGTTCCGAGCGTTCCTGGAACGTTTGCCCGCCTCCGGTCTTGGAATGGATCAGGGGCGGGCATTTTTGTTGCCGGGGGACGGTGGGGGCGTCCTCGTTGGAGCAGCAGATATTGCGTTGTCCATCCCGGCGTGCCCGGCCAGAGTTGATCCCAGCCCGCCAGGGGGTGGGCCGGTGCGCACGGGAGGTGGGCTGTATGCGGGACACGCTGGTGCTGAACGCGAGCTTCGAGCCGTTGTCGACGGTGACGTTGAATCGCGCCGTCGTTCTGGTGCTCCAGGACAAGGCCGTCGTCGAGCAGGCCCACCCCTCGCTGCGGATGCGCGGAGCCGCGCTCGACATACCCGCGCCCCGGGTGATCAGGTTGTGCCACTACGTACGGGTGCCGTTTCGAAGACGCGCTCCGTGGTCGAGGCGGGGCGTACTCGTCCGGGACCGGCACCGGTGCGCGTACTGCGGGCGGCGGGCGACGACCGTCGACCACGTGGTGCCGCGGTCGCACGGCGGGCAGGACACCTGGCTGAACACCGTGGCCTCGTGTGCGGAGGACAATCACCGCAAGGCGAACCGGACGCCGGAGCAGGCGGGTATGCCGTTGCTCAGGGAGCCGTTCGAGCCGACTCCTGCGGACGCGATGCTGCTGGCGCTGGCTCGGGACGACTTCGCTGCGCTGCCGGAGTGGTTGGTGTTGGACGCGGCGTGACGGCCGCGCCGTCGGGGCTGGGGTCCTGTCGCCGGGTGGGGGCTGTCTGTGGCTGGTCGCGCCCATGCGGCGGAGCCGCACATCGATACAGTCCCGCGCCCCCGAAGGGGCGCCACGGGCACCCGGCGATCAGTGAGTGCCGTCAGTCGATCGTCGGCTTCTCGCGGCGTTCCTGGGCCGGGACGCTCGCGCCGCCGTTGCCGCCGCCCAGGCCGCCGAGGTTGCCCATGGCTCCGGAGAGGCCCTTGAGGGCGTCGCCGATCTCGCTGGGGACGATCCAGAGCTTGTTGGCGTCGCCCTCGGCGATCTTCGGGAGCATCTGGAGGTACTGGTAGGAGAGCAGCTTCTGGTCCGGGTCGCCGGCGTGGATGGCCTCGAAGACCGTGCGGACGGCCTGGGCCTCGCCCTCGGCGCGCAGGGCGGCGGCCTTGGCCTCACCCTCGGCGCGCAGGATCTGGGACTGCTTCTCGCCCTCGGCTCGCAGGATCTCGGACTGCCGGACACCTTCGGCCTGGAGGATCGCGGCGCGCTTGTCGCGGTCGGCGCGCATCTGCTTCTCCATCGAGTCCTGGATGGAGGTGGGCGGTTCGATGGCCTTGAGTTCGACGCGGTTGACGCGGATGCCCCACTTGCCGGTGGCCTCGTCGAGGACGCCGCGCAGGGCCGCGTTGATCTCCTCGCGGGAGGTCAGGGTCCGTTCCAGGTCCATGCCGCCGATGATGTTGCGCAGGGTGGTGACGGTGAGCTGCTCGATCGCCTGGATGTAGCTGGCGACCTCGTAGGTCGCGGCGCGCGCGTCGGTCACCTGGTAGTAGATGACGGTGTCGATGTTGACGACCAGGTTGTCCTGGGTGATCACCGGCTGCGGCGGGAAGGGGACGACCTGTTCGCGCAGGTCGATGCGGTTGCGGATGGTGTCGATGAACGGGACCACGATGTTCAGGCCCGCGTTCAGCGTCCGTGTGTAGCGGCCGAAGCGCTCGACGATGGCGGCGCTGGCCTGTGGGATGACCTGGATGGTCTTGATCAGGGCGATGAAGACCAACACCACCAGGATGATCAAGACGATGATGACCGGTTCCATCGTGGTTGTCCGTCCCCTTCTCCGCCTCGGTGCTCCGGCAGATCCTTGTTGACCGGGTTCCGTTGACCCGGTTGACCCTGACTACTGCTGATCTTACGGCTGTTGAGGATCTTGCTGGTCGAGTCTGACAGACCGTCGTACGACTCGGGGGGCGTTCGGGCCACTTGTGCACGGCGAGGTCACATGACGACCGCCGTCGCTCCGTCGATCTCCACGACGTCCACTTCCTCGCCCGCCTCGAAGGCTCGCCCGGTGTCGAGGGCACGCGCCGACCAGACCTCCCCGGCGAGTTTGATCCGGCCGCCGGCGCCGTCGACCCGCTCCAGGACGACGGCCTGTCTGCCCTTCAGGGCGTCCACGCCCGTGGTCAGTTGCGGCCGTTGGGCGCGGTGCCGGGCGGCGATGGGCCGTACGACCGCGATGAGGGCGACCGAGACGATGACGAAGACGAGTACCTGGACGACGAGGCCCGCGCCGAGTCCCGAGGCCACGGCGGCGGCGACCGCGCCGACGGCGAACATCCCGAACTCCGGCATCGCGGTCACGACGAGCGGAATTCCGAGCGCTGCCGCGGCGACGAGCCACCACACCCATGCGTCGATGTCGTTCACACGGTCATGGTAGGTCCGTTGGGCGTGTCCGGGACAGGGCGCACGGGGGGCGGTCAGGACAGCGGGAGTCCCTTCGCGGTCCAACGGTCCCCGGCCTGCTCGACGATGAGCGGGAGTCCGAAGCACCGGGACAGGTTGCGGGAGGTGAGTTCGAGCTCCAGGGGGCCGGCGGCCATGACCTTGCCCTGACGGATCATCAGGACATGGGTGAAGCCCGGGGCGATCTCCTCCACATGGTGGGTGACCATGATCATGGAGGGGGCGATCGGGTCGCGGGCGAGCCTGCCGAGGCGGCGGACGAGGTCCTCGCGGCCGCCGAGGTCGAGGCCGGCGGCCGGCTCGTCGAGCAGGAGCAGCTCGGGGTCGGTCATCAGGGCGCGGGCGATCAGGGTGCGCTTGCGCTCGCCCTCGGAGAGGGTGCCGAACCTGCGGTCCAGGTACTCGGTCATGCCGAGGCGGTCGAGGAAGGCGCGGGCGCGCTGCTCGTCGATGTCCTCGTACTCCTCCTGCCAGCCGGCGGTCATGCCGTACGCGGCGGTCAGGACGGTCTGCAGGACGGTCTGGCGCTTGGGCAGCTTGTCGGCCATGGCGATGCCGGCGACGCCGATGCGCGGGCGCAGTTCGAAGACGTCGGTGCCGGGCCTGCCGAGGGTCTCGCCGAGGATGCTGGCGCTGCCGCTGCTGGGGTAGAGGTAGCTGGAGGCGACATTGAGGAGGGTGGTCTTGCCGGCGCCGTTGGGGCCGAGGATGACCCAGCGCTCGCCCTCCTTGACCGACCAGGAGACCTGGTCCACCAGAGCCCGGCCCTCGCGGACCACGGATACGTCCTGAAGCTCCAGAACATCGCTCATGAGCGCGTTGTCTCCCCTTGCATTGTGGCCGGTCTCGGCTGTCGCGTACACCTGTGGTTCGGGCCGCGGCGCCGGTGGGCGCAGGCCCCTCCAGGAAATCTACGCCACCGGTCGGCTTCACCGTTCCATCGGTCCGGTCCTTAGGGTGGGGGCATGCTCTCGGAACCACGTGCAGGGCGCCTCGCCGCCTGGGGAAATGCCCTTATTGCCCATATGGTCTCGCCCGACGACGCCGTGATCGCGATCGTCGGCGAGGACGCGGTGCACCGGGTCGAGGGGCTGCCCGGCGAATCGGCGCCGGTCGGTCTCACGCTGGCGCTGGGGCGGCTGCGGGCGCTGGGGGCGAGTGGGCTGCGGGTCGCGCTGCCCGCGCCGGGGCATCCGCTGGGGCTGAGCGGGCCGCCGGACTTCAACGCGCGGGCGTTGGAGGCCGAGGAGGCGGTGATCTGCGAGGGGGCCGCGCTGGGGCTGGTGCCGGAGGTGTACGAGGCGGGGCCCGAGGGCGATGTGCACGTCGAGGTGGTGTGGCACTGCCTGCCGGTGCGGGAGGCTCCGCCCGCGGACGTGCCCTCGCTCGGGGAGGCGGAGCGGGAGTTGGCGGAGGCGCTGCGGGACGCGACGGAGGTGCTGACGCGGCTGGACGTGGCCGGGTCGGGGCCGGTGGCGGAGGCGGCGGTCGCGGCGTACCGGGCGCGGGCGGAGCGGGGGCGGGAGGTGCTGGCGCCGGGGTATCCACCGCGGGCGGTGCGGGTGCTGGAGTTGGCGCAGCGGGTGGGGATGCTGGTGTCGCTGGCCTCGCGGAACGGGCACGGGGGCGCGGTGAGTGCGTCGGAGATGTCGGCGCGGGGGGATGCCCTGCGGCCGGTGGAGCGGGTGGCTCGGCGGGCGCAGGTCGCGGCGTACAACTCCGTTGTGGTGGAGCGGGGGCGGTGACGGCGCCGTCTCTCGGCGGGCGCCCGGCGTGAGTGCGGGCGCGGGCCGGGGTGCGCTGCTCGGCGCCGACGAGGTGCCGCAGCGCCCACCCGTGCCGCCCCAGCGGCACGATGGCCCGCTGCTGAGGCGGCCTGGGAGGCGGCCTGCGTCAGTGGTTGACGCCGAGGTTGCCGAAGGCCGGGTTCAGGAGGCCGATGACGTTGACGCTGTTGCCGACGGCGTTGACCGGGATGTGGATCGGCGCCTGGACCAGGTTGCCGGAGGCGACACCCGGGGAGCCGATGGCCTGGCCGTGGGCGTGGGCGCCGCCGTCGGTGGCGGAGGCCATGCCCGCACCGGCGGCGATCAGACCGCCGGCCACCATCGTCACGGCCGCTGCCTTCTTCAGGTTCTTCACTTACAAGCCCTCCTTGCGATCGCCGCGGTGATCACCGCGGCACGCACTGGAGAACGGCCGGCCCCCTCGAAGGATGCGCCATATGGGGGACATTCCCACGACGGTATGAATCTCCGACCGGACGGGAACCCTCCGCCGCGGTGGCGCGTACGCCGTCAGCCGGTCACTCCGTGGCGTACGGCCCACAGGGCGGCCTGGGTGCGGTCCGCCAGGTCGAGTTTCATCAGGATGTTCGAGACGTGGGTCTTCACGGTCTTCTCGGAGAGCACCAGCGCACGGGCGATCTCCCGGTTGGAGCGGCCGTCCGCTATCAGGCCCAGCACCTCGCGCTCACGCTCGGTGAGGGAGCCCGCTCTGCTCGGGCCCGAGTTGCTTGCCTCCTGGCTCAGCAGGGCGCCCGCGACCTCGGGCTGGAGCAGGATGTGGCCGGCGTGGACGGAGCGGATGGCACCGGCCAGCGCGTCGGGGTCGACGTCCTTGTAGACGTAGCCGGCGGCGCCCGCCCGCAGGGCCGGGACGACGGTGCGCTGCTCGGTGAAGCTGGTGACGATCAGCACGCGCGCGTGGTTGTCCAGCTCGCGCAGTCCGCGCAGCGCGTCGACGCCGTCCATGCCCGGCATCTTGACGTCCATGAGGATCACGTCGGGTTTCAGTTCCTCGGCGCGTGCGACGCCCTCGGCGCCGTCGGCCGCCTCGCCGACGACCCGGATGTCGTCCTGCACCTCCAGGAAGGTGCGCAGGCCCCGCCGGACCACCTGGTGGTCGTCGACGATCAGCACCTTGATTGCGTCAGCCACCGGGAACCTCCATCTCGATCGTGGTGCCCTTGCCGGGCGCGGACCGCACGGTCAGCCGGCCCCCGGTGCCGCCTGCCCGGTCGCGCATCGAGACCAGTCCGAGATGGCGTCCGGCGCTGCGCACGGTGCGCGGGTCGAAGCCGCCGCCGTCGTCGGTCACCCGCAGGACGGCCCCGGTGCCCTGCCGGTGCAGGGCCACCTCGACGTGTTCGGCGCCGGAGTGGCGCAGGGCGTTGTGCAGCGCCTCCTGGGCGACGCGCAGCAGCGCCTCCTCCTGGGCGGCGGGCAGTGCCTTGACCCCGTGGCCGGTGAAGGTCACGTGCGCGGCGTGGGCGCGGTCGAGGACCTGGATCTGGGTGCGCAGGGTGGCGACGAGGCCGTCCTCCTCCAGGGCGGCGGGGCGCAGCTCGACGACGGCGGCGCGCAGCTCGTCGGCGGCCTCCGCGGCGAGCGTGGCGACCTGGTGCAGCTCGTCCTTGGCGCGCGCGGGGTCGCGGTCGACCAGGGCGGTGGCGGCCTGGGCGGTCAGGCGCAGGGAGAAGAGCTTCTGGCTGACCGCGTCGTGCAGCTCGTGGGCGAGGCGGGAGCGCTCCTCGGCGATGGTCAGCTCGCGGCTGCGTTCGTACAGGCGCGCGTTGGTGAGGGCGATCGCGGCGTGCTGGGCGAGGATGCCGAGCAGTTCCTCGTCGTCCTCGGTGAAGCCGCAGGTGCCTGCCGGTTTCGGGCAGTTCTTGTTGGCCAGGAAGAGGGCGCCGATGACCTCGTCGCCGTCCCGGATCGGCAGGCCCAGGAAGTCGATCAGGTCGGGGTGGGCGGAGGGCCAGCCCTCGAAGCGGGGGTCGGTGCGGACGTCGGCCAGTCGCTCGGGAGTGGCCTCGTGGAGCATCGCGGCGAGGATGCCGTGCTGGCGCGGGAGGGGGCCGATGGCCTTCCACTGCTCCTCGCTGACGCCGTCGACCACGAACTGGGCGAAGCCGCCGTGGTCGTCGGGGACGCCGAGGGCGGCGTACTGCGCGTCGAGCAGCTCGCGGGCCGAGGCGACGATCGTCTTGAGGACGTCGCGCACCTCGAGGTGCCTGCTCATGGCCAGCAGCGCGGAACTCACCGCGGTGAGGCCGGACCGGGGACCGTGACTCATGTCCTCACGGTAGCGGCGGGCGGTGACGGCCGGATCGGACCTGGGGCGGCCCGCGCCTAGGGCGGTGGGCCTAGGACCTGGGTCCCGCCCGTCGGGCCTAGGGCGAAGGGCCCTGCCGGGATGGGGCCCGTGCCCGAGGCGACCGGCTCGGGCCGGTTCCTACGTTGAGGATCACGCCGGCCGATCGGGCGGCGGGGACCGACGGAAGGGGCGTGTCATGCCGGTTGCGATCATCACGGGGGCGTCGAAGGGGCTGGGCCGGGCGCTCGCCGGGGCGCTGGCGGCACGGGGCTGGGACCTGGTGCTGGACGCCAGGGACCCGGACGTGCTCGGGGAGACGGCGAGGGCGCTGGAGGCGTACGGCACGCGCGTGAGGGCACTGCCCGGTGACGTCACCGACTCCGGGCACCGTGCGGGACTGGTGACGGAGGCCCGGCGGCTGGGCGGCGTGGATCTGCTGGTGAGCAATGCGAGCGCGCTGGGCGCCGAGCCGTTGGTGCGGCTGGAGGAGCTGCCCCTGGACGGGCTGCGCCGGGCCTTGGAGGTGAACGTGGTGGCGGCGCTGGGGCTCGTCCGGGAGGCGCTTCCGGCTCTGCGTACGGCGCCCGCGGGCGCGGTGGTGACGGTCAGCTCGGACGCGGCCGCCGAGGCGTACGAGACGTGGGGCGGCTACGGGGCTTCCAAGGCCGCGCTGGACCAGTTGGCGGCGGTGCTGGGCGTCGAGGAGCCGGGCCTGCGGGTCTGGGCGGTCGATCCGGGGGACATGGCGACGGACCTGTACGCGGCGGCCGTACCGGACGACGACGATCCGCGACCGGACCCGGTGAGTGTCGTCCCGGCCCTGCTGCGGCTGCTGGACGAGCGGCCGGCCAGTGGGCGCTACGGGGCGCCGGCGCTGCTGGAGGCGCGCTGATGTCGCTGGCGCTGAGGGTTCCGGAGGAGCTGTCGGCCCGGGTGCCGGCGGAGCAGCGGGGACCGGGGCTGGAGCGGGACGACGTGCGGCTGCTGGTGTCGCGGGGCACCGAGGTGTCGCACCACCGGTTCCGGGAGCTGCCGGGGCTGCTGCGGGCCGGTGACCTGCTGGTGGTCAACACCTCGCCCACGCTGGCCGCGGCCGTCGACGGCCGGGTCGGGCACGCGCGCGTGGTGGTGCACTTCTCCACGCGCGGGGACGACGGCCGGTGGGCGGTGGAGCTGCGGGAGCCGGACGGGAGGGGCACCACGCGCGCGCGTGCGGGAGTAAGGGGACGCGGTGCGCTCTCGTCGGCGGCCGGTGCGCCCGCGTCGGCGGCCGGTGCGCTCTCGTCGGCGGCCGGTGGCCCCGCGGGGGCGGAGGTGCTGCTGCCGGGTGGGGCGCGGCTGGTGCTGGAGGAGCCGTCGAGTACGCGCGGGGAGCGGTTGTGGTGGGCGCGGGTGTCGGGGGCGGAGGTGTCCGCGGTGCTGCGGGAGCACGGGCGTCCCATTCGTTACTCCTATACGGAGCGCGATCAGCCGCTGTCCGTCTACCAGACGGTGTTCGCGCTGCCGTCCGGGGACGGGACGGGCAGCGCGGAGATGCCCAGCGCGGCGCGGCCCTTCACGGCGCGGCTGGTGGCGGAGCTGGTGAGCCGCGGGGTGCAGTTCGCTCCGGTGGCGCTGCACACGGGAGTGGCGTCGGCGGAGGCGCACGAGCCGCCGTATCCGGAGTGGTTCTCGGTGCCGGAGGCGTCGGCGCGGCTGATCAACGCCGTGGACGCCGGTGGCGGGCGCGTGATCGCGGTGGGGACGACCGCCGTGCGGGCGGTGGAGTCGGCGGCCGGTGCGGACGGGGTCGTACGGGCCCGGGCCGGGTGGACCGATCTGGTCGTGACTCCTGAGCGCGGGGTGCGGGTGGTGGAGGGCCTGCTGACGGGGCTGCACGAGCCCGAGGCCTCGCATCTGCTGATGCTGGAGGCGGTGGCGGGGCGGGCGGCGATCGACCGCGGGTACGACGCCGCGGTGCGGGGGCGCTACCTGTGGCACGAGTTCGGGGACGTCCATCTCCTCCTGCCGTAGGGGAGAGTCCCGAGACCGTTTCGACTACGCCCTCACCCCCTCACACACCGCATTGCTCCAGCAACCAACGGTGAGATGAGCGGGGGGTGGGTGTGAGCCCGCGCATAGGGCGCACGTCACGTACGAAGGGGAGTAGGAGAGCGACTCGTCCGTTTTGAGCGGGGCGAACAGCCCCATCTGCCCCGCTTTACCCTTCCCTGATCCACTATCTCGGATCGTACGTCACACCTTTGCCTCCGGATTTTGCGGCCGCTAAGAATTGCTCTCGTCGCTCAGTGCCGCGGACTTCCCGCCGCGGTGTTTGTGCCGGAAGCACCAACTGTCCCCACCGGACGAGAGCGACCTCCGCGCTATTCGAAGAGGTCTATCCCGCCATGCTCAAGAACATCCTTCCCCGTGGTCGCAGTCGTTCCCTGACCCGCACGCACAAGGTCGCGATCGCCGGTGTCGGCACGCTCGGCGCCGCCGCCGTCGCCCTCACCGCCGTCCCGGCCAGCGGTCAGACGACCACGAGCGAGGCCGCTCCCACGGCCAAGGTGGCGTACAGCACCAAGCAGATCCAGGACGTGCAGGCCGGTGTGACCGGCCAGCTCGCCGGCGCCTCCCAGAAGGTCGCCGCCATCGAGGCCAAGCAGGAGTCGGCCGCCAAGACGACCGCCGAGAAGCAGGCCGCGGCCGAGAAGGCCGTCGCCAAGCGCGAGGCGGCCAAGGACACCACCAGCCGGGCCGCCCAGCGCACCGAGGTCAAGAAGGCCGCGCCGAAGTCCTACCCGAACACCCTCGACGGCTGGATCCGCGAGGCCCGGGCCATCATGAAGAAGCACGACATCCCCGGTTCCTACGAGGGCATCCACCGCAACATCATGCGGGAGTCCTCCGGCAACCCGAAGGCCATCAACGACTGGGACATCAACGCCATCAACGGCATCCCGTCGAAGGGCCTGCTCCAGGTCATCCCGCCGACGTTCAAGGCCTACCACGTGGCCGGCACCTCGAAGAACATCTACGACCCGGTCGCGAACATCGTCGCCGCGTGCAACTACGCCGCGGACAAGTACGGCACCATGGACAACGTCGACAGCGCGTACTGAGGTCGGCGCGGACCTCTTCACGCCGACGCCGACACCAGCACCGACGCCGACGCACCGTCGAACGCCGAAGGGCGGCACCCTCCTGACGGGGGTGCCGCCCTTCGGGGCGTGCGGGGAGCTTCGGGCCCGGCCCGGGCTACTTGCGCATGACCTCGGGCTCGTGGCGGCGCAGGAAGCGGGCCACGAAGAAGCCGCAGATCACGCCGAGGACGATCAGCGCGGCCATGTCCATGCCCCAGGCGCCCACGGTGTGCTCCCACAGCGGGTCCGCCTCGGCGCCCTTCTCGGGCGGACTGATCTTGTTGAAGTCCAGCGTGGCACCGGCCGCGGCGACCGCCCAGCGCGAGGGCATCAGGTACGAGAACTGGTTGACGCCGACCGCCTCGTTCAGGGCGAAGAGGCAGCCGGTGAAGACGACCTGGATGATCGCGAACATGACCAGCAGCGGCATGGTCTTCTCGGCGGTCTTCACCAGCGAGGAGATGATCAGACCGAACATCATCGAGGTGAAGCCCAGCGCCATGATCGGCAGGGACAGCTCGACGAGCGTCGCGCCGCCCAGGACCAGTCCCTCTTCGGGGATCTCGCGGGTGGCGAACCCGATCACGCCGACGAGCAGGCCCTGCAGCACGGTGATCACACCGAGCACGAAGACCTTCGACATCAGGTACGCGGACCGCGACAGGCCGGTCGCGCGTTCCCGCTCGTAGATCACCCGTTCCTTGATCAGCTCACGGACCGAGTTCGCGGCGCCGGCGAAGCAGGCACCGACCGCGAGGATCAGCAGGACCGTGGTGGCCGTGCCGTTCGGGCGGATCAGGCCGGTCTGCGGGTTGGCGGCGTTGGGCAGCAGGCCCTTGTCCGCGTCGATGAGCAGGCTCACCGCGCCCAGCACGGCCGGCAGGATCACCATCAGGGCCAGGAAGCCCTTGTCGGAGACGATCACCGAGACGTAGCGCCGCACCAGCGTGACGAACTGGGACATCCAGCCCTGCGGCTTCGGCGGCTTCATCGCCTGCATCGGCGGCACCTGTACGGACTGCGGGGCGACGGCGTCGAGGTCCGCGGCGTACATCTGGTAGTGCTGCGAGCCCTTCCAGCGGCCCGCCCAGTCGTAGTCGCGGTAGTTCTCGAAGGCGGAGAAGACGTCGGCCCAGGTGTCGTAGCCGAAGAAGTTCAGCGCCTCCTCCGGCGGGCCGAAGTACGCCACCGAACCGCCCGGCGCCATCACGAGGAGCTTGTCGCAGGTCGCCAGCTCGGCCACCGAGTGGGTGACGACGAGAACGGTGCGCCCGTCGTCGGCGAGGCCGCGCAGCAGCTGCATGACGTCGCGGTCCATGCCCGGGTCGAGGCCGGAGGTCGGCTCGTCCAGGAAGATCAGCGACGGCTTGGTCAGCAGTTCCAGGGCGACGGACACGCGCTTGCGCTGACCGCCGGACAGGGACGTGACCTTCTTGTCCTTGTGGATGTCCAGCTTCAGCTCGCGCAGCACCTCGTCGATGCGGGCGTCGCGCTCGGCGGCCGTGGTGTCGGCCGGGAAGCGGAGCTTCGCCGCGTACTTGAGCGCCTTCTTGACGGTCAGCTCCTTGTGCAGGATGTCGTCCTGCGGGACCAGACCGATGCGCTGGCGCAGCTCGGCGAACTGCTTGTAGAGGTTCCGGTTGTCGTAGAGGACCTCGCCCTGGTCGGCCGGCCGGTAGCCGGTGAGCGCCTTGAGCAGGGTCGACTTGCCGGATCCCGACGGGCCGATGACCGCGATCAGCGACTTCTCGGGTACGCCGAAGGAGACGTCCTTGAGGATCTGCTTGCCGCCGTCGACCGTGACGGTCAGGTGGCGGGCGGAGAAGGACACCTCGCCGGTGTCGACGAACTCCTCGAGCCGGTCGCCGACGATCTGGAACGTCGAGTGGCCGACGCCGACGACGTCGGTCGGGCCGAGCAGCTGGGAGCCGCCCTTGGCGATCGGCTGGCCGTTGACGTACGTGCCGTTGTGCGAGCCCAGGTCGCGGATCTCCATGCGCCCGTCGGGCGTCGAGTGGAATTCCGCGTGATTGCGGGAGACCTGGAGGTCGGAGACGACCAGGTCGTTCTCCAGGGCACGGCCGATGCGCATCACCCGGCCGAGCGAGAACTGGTGGAACGTGGTCGGGCTGCGGTCCCCGTGGACCGGTGGCGCCCCCGCCGCGCCGCCGGGTCCCTGCTGCTGGGGGAAGGGCGGCGCGGCCTGCTGGGGCTGCGGCGCGGCCTGCTGTTGCTGCCAGCCGGCCTGCTGGGCCTGGTGCTGCTGGGCCTGGTGCTGGGGGGCCTGGTGCGGTGCCTGCTGGGGCTCCTGCGCGGGCGGTGCCTGCTGGGCCCAGCCCGCGTTCGCACCCTGTGCGGCGTACGGCTGCTGCTGCGGCCGGGCCTGCGGCGTGCCGGCCGGGGCCTGTGCGCCGGTCAGGTTCACGCGCGGCCCGTCGGTCGCGTTGCCCAGGTTCAGCACCGTGCCGGCGCCGAGCTCCATCTGCTGGACGCGCTGCCCGTGCACGAAGGTGCCGTTGGTGCTGCCGTGATCCTGGACGACCCAACCGCGGCCGTTGAAACTGATCGTGGCATGCCGCCAGGAGACCCTGGCATCGTCGAAAACAAGCTCCCCCTGCGGATCGCGTCCTAGCGCGTATGACCGGGACGGATCGAGCGTCCAGGTCCGTCCATTGGATTCCAGTACGAGTTCCGGCACTCCATGCCCCACTGAGTTGTCCCCCGATGTGCTCCCGTCGCGGGGAGTCTAGGGATGTCGAACATCGGGGGGAACTATTTCAGGCTCGCCCCCCTGACCGAAAGTCGGGCCCTGTGAAGAACCGCGTACGCACCCGTCGGCCGCTTCCGTCGGCGCCCTCCGGCTCCCGTCCCGCACGGCCTGTCCGCCAGGCGGACCTCGGGGGCGGACGGCACCGGGTGCCGGATACGGTTGGAGCACCATGAGCGCTTCGCAGACCTCTGACGTTCCCACGCTTCTCGTCAAGATCTTCGGCAAGGACCGGCCCGGCATCACCGCCGGCCTGTTCGACACCCTCGCCGCCTACTCGCTCGACGTCGTCGACATCGAGCAGGTCGTCACCCGTGGCCGGATCGTGCTGTGCGCGCTCGTGACCGAGCCGCCCCGCGGTCTGGAGGGTGATCTGCGGGCGACCGTCCACAGCTGGGCGGAGTCCCTGAAACTGCAGGCCGAGATCATCTCCGGCATCGGCGACAACCGGCCGCGCGGTCTCGGCCGCTCCCTGGTCACGGTGCTCGGGCACCCGCTCACCGCCGAGGCGACCGCCGCCATAGCGGCCCGGATCACCGAGTCGGGCAGCAACATCGACCGTATCTTCCGGCTGGCCAAGTACCCGGTGACCGCGGTCGAGTTCGCGGTGTCCGGGGTGGAGACCGAGCCGCTGCGCACCGCGCTGGCCACCGAGGCCGCGGCGCTCGGCGTGGACATCGCGGTCGTCTCCGCGGGGCTGCACCGGCGGGCGCAGCGCCTGGTCGTGATGGACGTGGACTCCACGCTGATCCAGGACGAGGTCATCGAGCTGTTCGCCGCGCACGCCGGCTGTGAGGACCAGGTCGCCGAGGTGACGGCGGCCGCGATGCGCGGGGAGCTGGACTTCGAGCAGTCGCTGCACGCGCGCGTGGCGCTGCTGGCGGGGCTGGACGCCTCGGTGGTGGAGAAGGTGCGCGCCGAGGTGCGGCTGACGCCGGGTGCGCGCACCCTGATCCGCACCCTGAAGCGGCTCGGTTACCAGGTGGGGGTCGTCTCCGGCGGCTTCACCCAGGTCACCGACGCTCTGCGGGAGCAGCTGGGGCTGGACTTCGCGCAGGCCAACACGCTGGAGATCGCCGACGGCCGGCTGACCGGGCGGGTCACCGGGGAGATCGTGGACCGGGCGGGCAAGGCGCGGCTGCTGCGCCGGTTCGCCGCCGAGGCGGGCGTACCGCTGTCGCAGACCGTGGCGATCGGTGACGGCGCCAACGACCTGGACATGCTGAACGCGGCCGGGCTCGGCGTCGCCTTCAACGCCAAGCCGGTGGTGCGCGAGGCGGCGCACACCGCGGTGAACGTGCCCTTCCTGGACACGGTGCTCTACCTGCTGGGCATCACCCGCGAGGAGGTCGAGGCCGCGGACACGCTGGACGAGGGCCTGGGCGAGGGCCTCGGCCTGCCCCCGAGTCGTCTCTGACCCGGCGCCCGCGCCCGTCGGAGACCCGGCGCCCGTCCGCGATCCTGGGGAGCGGCGTACGCACGTCCGGCAGGGCGAGGGCCCGGACCGCGTGGCTGCCGGGGCCGGGCCCCGTCGTGCGGGAGTGGATCAGTCGGTCGGCGCCCAGTAGTCGACCAGGGCGGCCGTGCCCGGCTCCACGTCCTTCCAGGAGCCCGTGAAGGTCAGGACGGCGAAGGCGGCGGTCGGGAAGCCCCGGCTGCCCATCCGCTCGCGGACCTCGGTCTCGGCCGAGCCGGCCAGGATCTCGGCCAGTGCCTCCATGCCCGGGTTGTGGCCGATCACCACGACGTTCCGCAGGTCGTCCGGGGTCTCGTTGAGCACGGCGATCAGCTCGCCGGGCGAGGCCTCGTAGATCCGCTCCTCGTAGACGGTTTTCGGCCGGTGCGGGAACTCCTGGACAGCGAGTTTCCAGGTCTCGCGGGTCCGGATCGAGGTCGAGCACAGGGCCTGGTCGATGGGCACGCCGGTATCCGCCAGTCGGCGCCCGGCCTCTGCGGCGTCCTTGCGGCCCCGGTCGGCGAGTGGCCGCTCATGGTCGGTCACCTGTGGCCAGTCGGCTTTCGCATGCCGGAAGAGAACAATCCTGCGGGGTTCTGCGACGCTCATGTCATCCAGCTTCGCATGAAACAGGCCACGGGGCCCTGGGAGTTGACATGCGGATCCGCCGGGGGCGCACGGCGCGGGCTCCGGTCCCGGCTCAGCGCGCGGTCAGCCGCTCCAGCCGCTCCAGGAGGTGGGCGACGGCGGGCTGGTCCGTGGCCGCGTGGGCGTCGGCGGGATTGAGTATGAGCAGGAGCAGCGCGACGAAGGCCAGCACCGGCAGGGCCAGGGCCCACCAGGGCAGCCGCATGTCCACGCCGCCCCCAGTTGCCTGGGGAGGCCGGGTGTGGGTAGGGGCCGACATGAGTGCCTCCGCTGGTCTTCGGGCGTCGCTGGTCCGTGCTGCGCGGCCCGCCTGTGGCGGGCACATCTCGAAGCTACGGAATCCGCGGGCCCCAACCCATCCGGAGGTCCACCCACTTGACCCTGACCCTCACCCCCTAGGGGACGGGGGGGGGGTTAACCCCACCGTCCGGCGTGCGCGGGCGGGGTCACGGCGAGGCGATCGTCGCGATGACGCCGATGATCACGAAGATCACGAGGAAGAAACCGAAGACGATCAGCATCTTCTTCTGGCCGTGCTGGGGGTCCGGGTCGAGAACTGGCATGCGGCAAGTCTCGCATCCGTCCCCCGCGCCGGGACCGGCGGGCCGCGACCCGCTCCCCCGGGTCCCTGTCCCGTGCCGGCGGGCCGGGCGGGCGGCCTCCCGCCCCGGGCGTGATCGTGCTCCGGTCCCGTCGCTGTCCGGCTTCTCAGCGGGCGGCCTCGGCCTCCACCGTGCGATCGCGTCCCGCCAGGACGCCCACCACGATCTGCGGCACCATCAGCGCGCTCATCAGGGCGATCGGCAGGCCCCAGCCGCCGCTGTGCTGGTAGAGCACGCCGACCAGGAGGGGCCCCGGGATGGAGATCAGGTAACCGGTGCTCTGTGCGAAGGCGGACAGCTGGGCGACGCCCGCTCCCGTCCTGGCCCGCATCCCGACCATGGTCAGCGCGAGCGGGAAGGCGCAGTTCGAGACGCCCAGCAGCACGGCCCAGGCCCAGGCGCCGCCGACCGGGGCGAAGTACAGACCGGCGTAGCCGGCGAGGCCGCACACACCCAGGACCACCACGATGGGGCCCTGGTGGGGCAGGCGGCTCGCCACGCGCGGGATGACGAAGGCCAGCGGCACACCCATCACCATGATCACGGCGAGCAGGAGTCCGGCGGTGCCGGCGGACACACCCGAGTCGCGGAAGATCTGGGCCATCCAGCCCATGGTGATGTACGCGGCGGTGGCCTGGAGGCCGAAGAACACGGCGAGCGCCCAGGCCGTACGGCTCCGGGTGATCCGCAACGGGGGCTGGTCGGCGGTCTGCTCGCCCTCCGGCCGCGGTGACGGCGCCGACGGCTCCCTGCGGTTGCGTACGAAGGGGATCCACGGCACGACGGCCAGTGCGGGCAGTACGGCCCACACCGCGAGGCCCGGCTGCCAGTGACCGCCCAGCGCGTTCGTCAGCGGCACGGTCGCCGCGGCGGCGACGGAGGTGCCAAGCGCGAGAGCCATCGAGTACAGGCCGGTCATGGAGCCGACCCGGTCGGGGAAGTAGCGCTTGACGATGACCGGCATCAGGACGTTGCTGACCGCGATGCCCATCAGCGCGAGGGCGGTGGCGGCCAGGAAGCCGGCCGTGCCGCCGATGTACGGGCGTATCAGCACACCGGCGGTGATGGCGACCATGCCCGCGCAGACCACCGCTCCCGGCCCGAAGCGACGGGCCAGGCGGGGGGCCATGACGCCGAAGACGGCGAAGCACAGCGGGGGCACGGAGGTGAGCAGTCCGGCGACGCTGCCGCTCATGCCGAGCCCGTCGCGGACCTCTTCCAGCAGCGCGCCCAGGCTGGTGATGGCGGGGCGCAGGTTGAGCGCGGCCAGGACGATGCCGACGACGAGCAGCCGGGTCGTCCACGTCGTCCACGCGCGCGTGGACGGTGCCGCGCCGGGTACCTCGCGCTCATCGCTCCCCACGCGCGCGTCGGTACGGGTACGCGGAGCGGGACGTGCCTGCGTACGTGTCTCCGTGCCCGTTTCCGTGCCCCTCTCCGTCCCCGTTTCCCACCGGGTTTCCGACCGTGTTTCGTCACTAGCCATGAGACCCATCATAGAATCATGGGATGAATGATTGTCCACTCGCGTGCGAAGGTGAGCCATGCCACTGAGCCATCCCCGTCGTTCGGCACTGTCCGAGCAGGTCATCGCGGCGTTGCGGCAGCAGATCGCCTCGGGCGAATGGCCGGTCGGCTCCCGCATCCCCACCGAGCCGGAACTGGTCGAGCAGCTCGGCGTGGCACGGAACACGGTGCGTGAGGCGGTACGCGCGCTGGCGCACAACGGCCTGCTGGACATCCGCCAGGGCTCGGGCACCTACGTCGTCGCGATCAGCGAGCTGGCGGGCGTGATGCAGCGCCGCTTCGCGGACACGGACCCCCGGCACATCGCGGAACTGCGTTCCGCGCTGGAGTCGGCCGCCGCCCGGCTCGCCGCCGAGCGGCGCAGGGAGAAGGACCTCAAGCAGCTCGACGCGCTCATGGTGCGCCGCGAGGAGTCCTGGGCGTCGGGTGACACGGAGGCGTTCGTGACGGCGGACGCGACCTTCCACCTGGCCGTCGTGGCCGCCTCGCACAACGACGTGATGACGGCCATGTACGCGGATCTGGGCGAGGTGATGCGGGACTGGCTGCGCGAGGACGTCGGCGGCGAGCTGACGCCGGGGACGCACATGGACCACACCCGGCTCGTCGACGCGATCCGCGCGGGGGACGCCGAGACGGCGGGGACGGAGGCCGCGGGCTATCCGTTCGTGTGCCGCCCCGGCCGGGTGCGCCCGGCCGGCTGAGCGGGCCGCGACACGCCGAGGGCCCGCACCCCGGGAGGGATGCGGGCCCCGCGGAAGCCGCCGGGAGACGGGTCGGTCAGGCGCCGATGGCGTGCAGTCCGCCGTCGACGTGGACGATCTCGCCCGTGGTCTTCGGGAACCAGTCGCTCAGCAGCGCGACGATGCCGCGGCCGGCCGGCTCCGGGTCCTTGAGGTCCCACTCCAGCGGGGAGCGGTTGTCCCACACGGAGGCCAGCTCGCCGAAGCCCGGGATGGACTTGGCGGCCATGGAGCCGAGCGGACCCGCCGAGACCAGGTTGCAGCGGATGTTCTGCTTGCCCAGGTCACGGGCCATGTAGCGGCTGGTGGCCTCCAGCGCGGCCTTGGCCGGGCCCATCCAGTCGTACTGCGGCCAGGCGTACTGGGCGTCGAAGGTGAGGCCGACGACCGAGCCGCCGTTCTGCATCAGCGGCAGGCAGGCCATGGTCAGCGACTTCAGGGAGTACGCCGAGACGTGCATGGCGGTGGCGACCGACTCGAACGGCGTGTTCAGGAAGTTCCCGCCGAGCGCGTCCTGCGGGGCGAAGCCGATGGAGTGCACGACGCCGTCGAGGCCGCCCAGCTCCTCGGCAACGATGTCGGCCAGGCGTCCGAGGTGCTCGTCGTTGGTGACGTCCAGCTCGACGACCTTGGTCGGCTTGGGCAGCTTCTTGGCGATGCGCTCGGTCAGCGTGGGCCGCGGGAACGCGGTCAGGATGATCTCGGCGCCCTGCTCCTGGGCCAGCTTGGCGGCGTGGAAGGCGATGGAGGACTCCAGCAGCACGCCGGTGATCAGGACGCGCTTGCCCTCGAGGATTCCGCTCATGGTGATCAGTGACCCATTCCCAGTCCGCCGTCAACGGGGATGACGGCTCCAGTGATGTACGAGGCGTCGTCCGACGCGAGGAACCGCACCGTCGCGGCGATCTCCTCCGGCCGCGCGTACCGGCCCAGCGGCACCTGCGACACGATGTTCGCCCGCTGCTCGTCGGTGAGCACCTTGGTCATGTCGGTGTCGACGAAGCCGGGCGCGACGACGTTGAAGGTGATGTTGCGCGACCCCAGCTCACGGGCGAGGGAGCGCGCGAAGCCGACCAGGCCGGCCTTGGAGGCGGCGTAGTTCGCCTGCCCCGCGGAACCGAGGAGCCCGACGACCGACGAGATGAGGACGACGCGGCCCTTCTTGGCGCGCAGCATGGCGCGGTTGGCGCGCTTGACGACGCGGAAGGTGCCGGTGAGGTTGGTCTCGACGACGGAGGTGAAGTCCTCCTCCGACATGCGCATCAGGAGCTGGTCCTTGGTGACGCCGGCGTTGGCGATCAGGACCTCGACGGGACCGTGGGTCTCCTCGATCTCCTTGTAGGCCTGCTCCACCTGCTCGGTGTCGGTGATGTCGCACTTGACGGCCAGGAAGCCCTCCGGCGGCTCACCCGAGCGGTACGTGATCGCGACGTTGTCGCCGGCGTCGGCGAATGCGCGGGCGATGGCGAGGCCGATGCCCCGGTTTCCTCCGGTGACGAGAACCGAGCGGCTCAACGGATCACCCTTTCCCTAGCGGTCGTCCACCCGCCCGGTCACCCGTACGGCGGGCGGCGACAGCAGGCGGCTTCCTCAAAAATCTATCGGTCCCCGGCCTCTCCCAGAGACTCGGGCACCCACAGTGGCTTACGGGGCTGTCTGTCGGGTCCCTACAGAACCGGTCCCGGGCGCGGCGGGAATGGTGTGGTCGCGGGGGCCCGGACGCGACATGATGCGGCGCAGCCCCCGGTGTCGCGGCAGACGACCGGTCATGTCGACAGAAAGAGACGCAGGTGCCTCACAGCATCGACGAAGCCTTCACGGCACTCCCCCTACGCGCCCTCGCCGACGCCGCGCTCGCCCGCGCGCGTGCCCTCGGCGCGGAGCACGCCGACTTCCGCCTGGAGCGGGTGCGCAGCGCGTCCCGGCGCCTGCGGGACGCCAGGCCCGCCGGGTCCTCGGACACCACCGACCTCGGGTACGCGGTGCGGGTGGTGCACGGCGGCACGTGGGGTTTCGCGTCCGGCGTGGACCTGACCATGGACGCCGCCGCCAAGGTCGCCTCGCAGGCGGTGGCGATGGCGAAGCTGTCGGCGCAGGTGATCAGGGCGGCCGGGTCGGAGGAGAGGGTCGAGCTGGCCGGTGAGCCCGTGCACGCCGACCGGACCTGGGTCTCGGCGTACGACGTCGACCCCTTCACCGTGCCCGACGCGGAGAAGTCGGCGCTGCTGGCCGACTGGAGCGCGCGGCTGCTGGCGGCCGACGGGGTGGATCACGTGGACGCCTCGCTGCTCACCGTGCACGAGAACAAGTTCTACGCCGACACCGCCGGGACCGTGACGACGCAGCAGCGGGTACGGCTGCACCCGGTGCTCACCGCCGTGTCGGTGGACGACTCCAGCGGCGAGTTCGACTCCATGCGCACGCTGGCGCCGCCGGCCGGGCGGGGCTGGGAGTACCTGACCGGCACCGGCTGGGACTGGGACGCGGAGCTGGAGGGGATTCCGGAGCTGCTGGCGGAGAAGATGCGGGCGCCGAGCGTCGAGGCGGGGCTGTACGACCTGGTCGTCGACCCGTCGAACCTGTGGCTGACCATCCACGAGTCCATCGGGCACGCCACCGAGCTGGACCGCGCGCTCGGCTACGAGGCCGCCTACGCCGGGACCTCCTTCGCCACCTTCGACCAGCTCGGCAAGCTGCGCTACGGCTCCGAGCTGATGAACGTCACCGGCGACCGCACCGCCGAGCACGGGCTGGCGACCGTCGGGTACGACGACGAGGGTGTCGAGGGCCAGTCCTGGGACCTGGTGAAGGACGGCACGCTGGTGGGCTACCAGCTCGACCGGCGGATCGCGCGGCTCACCGGGTTCGAGCGGTCCAACGGGTGCGCCTATGCCGACTCCCCCGCCCACGTGCCGGTGCAGCGGATGGCCAACGTGTCGCTGCGGCCGGATCCGGGCGGGTTGTCGACCGAGGATCTGATCGGGGGCGTCGACCGCGGGATCTACGTCGTCGGGGACCGGTCCTGGTCCATCGACATGCAGCGATACAACTTCCAGTTCACCGGTCAGCGGTTCTTCCGCATCGAGAACGGGCGGCTCGCCGGTCAGCTGCGGGACGTGGCGTACCAGGCGACGACCACCGACTTCTGGGGGTCCATGGCGGCCGTCGGCGGCCCGCAGACCTATGTCCTGGGCGGTGCCTTCAACTGCGGCAAGGCCCAGCCGGGCCAGGTCGCGGCCGTCTCGCACGGCTGCCCGTCCGCCCTCTTCAAGGGAGTCAACATTTTGAACACCACCCAGGAGGCGGGTCGATGAGCGCCGGGACCAACAAGCCGCACGAGATCGTCGAGCGGGCGCTGGAGCTGTCCCGGGCGGACGGGTGCGTCGTCATCGCCGACGAGGAGTCCACCGCCAACCTGCGCTGGGCGGGCAACGCGCTCACCACCAACGGCGTCACGCGCGGGCGCACGCTGACGGTCGTCGCCACCGTCAACGGGCGGCAGGGCACGGCGTCCGGGGTGGTGTCGCGTTCGGCCGTGACCGTGGACGAGCTGGAGCCCCTGGTGCGTGCCGCCGAGGCCGCAGCGCGGGACGCGGGTCCGGCGGAGGACGCGCAGCCGCTGGTCACGGGCGGTGCGGCGGCGCCGGACTTCGCCGACGCGCCCGCCGAGACCTCGTCGGCGGTGTTCGCCGACTTCGCGCCGGCGCTCGGAGAGGCGTTCGCACGCGCGCGTGCGGGTGGCCGGGAGCTGTACGGGTTCGCCAACCACGAGATGACGTCGACGTACCTGGGCACGTCGACGGGGCTCAGGCTGCGGCACGACCAGCCGAACGGGACGCTGGAACTGAACGCCAAGTCGCCGGACCGCACCCGGTCGGCGTGGGCGGGGCAGGCCACGCGGGACTTCAAGGACGTCGACCCGGCGGCGCTCGACGCCGAGCTGGCCGTACGCCTGGGCTGGGCCGAGCGGCGGGTGGAGCTGCCCGCGGGGCGGTACGAGACGCTGCTGCCGCCCACCGCCGTCGCGGACCTGCTGATCTACCAGTACTGGTCGGCGTCCGGGCGGGACGCGGTCGAGGGGCGCACGGTGTTCTCCGAGCCGGGCGGCGGCACCCGGCTCGGCGAGCGGCTCGGCGCGCTGCCGCTGACGCTGCGCAGCGATCCGCACGAGCCCGGTCTGGAGTGCGCGCCGTTCGTGGTCGCGCACTCCTCGGGGGGCGACCAGTCGGTGTTCGACAACGGGCTGCCGGTCACCGCGACCGACTGGATCCGGGGCGGTGAGCTGCACCGGCTGACGACCACCCGGCACGGCGCCGGGCTGACCGGGCTGCCGGTGGCACCCGCGAGCGGCAACCTGATCCTGGACGGCGGCGACCCCGACCGGTCCCTGGACACGATGGTCGCGGACACGGAGCGCGGGCTGCTGCTGACCTGCCTGTGGTACATCCGCGAGGTCGACCCGGCGACGCTGCTGCTGACCGGGCTGACCCGCGACGGTGTCTACCTCGTCGAGCACGGCGAGGTCGTCGGCGAGGTGAACAACTTCCGGTTCAACGAGTCGCCGGTGGATCTGCTGGGGCGGGTTTCGGAGGCGGGGCGGACCGAGAAGACGCTGCCGCGGGAGTGGGGCGACTGGTTCACCAGGGCCGCGATGCCCGCGCTGCGGGTCCCCGATTTCAATATGAGCTCTGTCAGTCAGGGCGTATAACCTCGTACCTGATTTGCGAGACCACTCGACACGACTCGATACGTCTCGATACAGGACCAGTCAAGGAGACACGAGAACGTGACGGACATCGTCGACGAGCTGAAGTGGCGCGGGCTGTTCGCCCAGTCCACCGACGAGGACGCTTTGCGCAAGGCGCTCGCGGACGGTCCCGTCACGTTCTATTGCGGTTTCGACCCGACCGCGCCGTCCCTGCACGTGGGGCACCTGGTGCAGGTGCTCACCGTGCGCCGCCTCCAGCAGGCCGGGCACCGGCCGCTGGCGCTGGTCGGCGGGGCCACGGGGCAGATCGGCGACCCGCGCCCGACCGCCGAGCGCACGCTGAACTCGCCGGAGACCGTCGCGGGCTGGGTGCGGCGGCTGCGCGGCCAGATCGAGCCGTTCCTGTCCTTCGAGGGCGAGAACGCCGCGGTGATGGTCAACAACCTCGACTGGACCGAGGGCCTGTCGGCGATCGAGTTCCTGCGGGACATCGGCAAGCACTTCCGGGTCAACAAGATGCTGACCAAGGACTCCGTCGCCCGGCGCCTGGAGTCCTCCGAGGGCATCAGCTACACGGAGTTCAGCTACCAGCTCCTCCAGGCGATGGACTTCCTCCAGCTCTACCGGAGGTACGGCTGCACGATGCAGCAGGGCGGCAGCGACCAGTGGGGCAACCTCACGGCCGGCCTTGACCTGCTGCACCGCCTGGAGCCGGACGCCACGGCCCACGCCTACGCGACGCCGCTGATGACCAAGGCGGACGGCACCAAGTTCGGCAAGACCGAGGGCGGCGCCGTCTGGCTCGACCCGGAGATGACGACGCCGTACGCGTTCTACCAGTTCTGGCTGAACGTGGACGACCGGGACATCTCGACGTACTCGCGGATCCTGTCCTTCCGCTCCCGTGCGGAGCTGGAGGAGCTGGAGCGGCAGACCGAGGAGCGTCCGCAGGCGCGGGCGGCGCAGCGGGCGCTGGCCGAGGAGCTGACGACGCTGGTGCACGGCGCCGGTCAGACGGCCGCGGTGATCGCCGCGTCCAAGGCCCTCTTCGGGCAGGGCGACCTGGCGGAGCTGGACGAGGCGACGCTGGCCGCGGCCCTCTCCGAGCTGCCGCACGTCCGGGTCGCCGAGCCCGCCCCGGTCGTCGACCTGCTCGCCGAGGTCGGCCTGGTGGCCAGCAAGTCCGCCGCGCGCCGCACGGTGAAGGAGGGCGGCGCCTACGTGAACAACGCCAAGGTCACCGGCGAGGACGCGGTCCCCGCCAAGGAGGACCTGCTGCACGGGCGCTGGCTGGTGCTGCGCCGTGGCAAGAAGAACCTGGCCGCGGTGGAGGTCACCGGCGCCTGAGCGGGCGCACGCGCGAGGGGCGGTCCCCGGTGCCTCACGGCTGCCGGGGGCCGCCCCTCCGGTGTACCGGGACGGCCCGGGGGCCGGGTCAGGCCCGCTCGCGCCGCCGGTTGCCCCGTACCGCCGAGTAGGCCGCGTCGCCGAGGCCGACCACGATGATCGCCGCGACCAGCTGGAACAGGTGCCGCCACCAGTCGATGCCGGCCGTCGCCTCGACGCCGGCCGCGCGGGCGATCGCGTTGCCGATGATCGCGCCGATCATGCCGCAGATGGTGGTCAGCCACAGGGGCATGTGCTGCTTGCCGGGAATGATCGCCTTGGCGATCAAGCCGAGCACGAATCCCACGATGATCGCCCACAACCAGCCCATGGCTGCCTCCTCGTCCGGCTCTACGCGAGCATTGCCACCAGTGTTCGGCCGTACCGCGTACGGCGCATGCCGCGTACGTCCGAACGGGGTACCGGCGCCTACGCCGCGCGGCGCACCCGGCGCGGTCCGCCCGACCCAGCCCCCCTCTCGTGAGCGGCGCAGGGGCGGCGTAACGTGGGGAGTTGTCCGGGACCGGAGTCCCCGAGCGGCCGCGGACCAGAGCGGGGCGGGGAGAGTCCGATGCGGGCGGATGGTGGAACCAGATGCGGAAGCAGAGTGCCGGCGGCAGCGCCGAGGTGTTCCGGATCACCGGGGCCCGTACGGGTCTCCAGGAGGACGTGCGCGCCCGGCAGCGCCGGTACATCATCTCGATGTCCGTCCGCACGGCGTCGGTGATCCTCGCGGTCTGCCTGTGGAACGTGGAACGGCACGTCGCGATCGTGGCCCTGGTCCTCGGTGCGGCCCTGCCGTACATCGCGGTCGTGATCGCCAACGCCGGGCGTGAGAACGCGCCATCTTTGCCGTCGACGTTCGTGACGGCGCCGACCCCGCCGATGATCATGCCGTCGCGTGCGGAGGACGGCTCGGCGGAACCCGTCCCGGAGGGCGAGGGAGCCGACTCGGTGCCCGGCGCGGCCGGTGACTCGCGCGGCCGGCCGTGACCGTCCGCGGTGGCGGAGACGCCGTCCGGGCGGACGTCGATTCCACGCCAGGCAGAAGAAATGCTCAGATGAATCGTGTGGTTCAGGTGCCGAGCGATGGGTGAGCCGTGACATACTTCGTACGCGCTCCGCATCCCCCGTCGGAGCGACAGACCGACGCCGGGCAGCTCCCCCCGTGGCTGCTCGGCGTCGCCTTGTGTGCGGACCTGTGAGACGAAACCGTGAGTGACGAAACCACCCCGATTTGCTCCGCCAAGGGCTGCCGCACCCCCGCCGTGTGGGTGCTGGCGTGGAACAACCCGAAGCTGCACACCCCGGAGCGTCGCAAGACGTGGATCGCCTGCGAGGAGCACCGGGAGCATCTGTCCCAGTTCCTCGGGGTGCGGGGGTTCCTGAAGGACGTGGTGCCGCTCGCCGAGTGGGAGGCCCCGGAGGGTTCCGGCGGGGCCTGACCCCGGGGGGGCCTAACCCCCGATCGCGGACATCGGCCGGTCGGGCTGCACGAACGTCGGGTCGTCCAGGCCCGCGCCCGCCTTCTTGCCCCACATGGCCAGCCGCCAGATGCGGGCGATCTCCTCGTCGGGGGCGTCGGAGCGCAGGGCGGCACGCAGGTCGGTCTCCTCGGTGGCGAACAGACAGGTGCGCACCTGGCCGTCGGCGGTCAGACGGGTGCGGTCGCAGGCCGAGCAGAACGGGCGGGTGACGGAGGCGATGACGCCGACGCGGTGCGGGCCGCCGTCCACGAGCCAGCGTTCGGCGGGGGCCGAGCCGCGCTCCTCGGAGCCCTCGGCGGTCAGCTCGAAGCGGGTGCGCAGGGAGGTGAGGATGTCACCGGCGGTGACCATGCCCTCGCGCTTCCAGCCGTGCTGGGCGTCCAGCGGCATCTGCTCGATGAAGCGCAGTTCGTAGTCGTGCTCGACGGCCCAGGACAGCAGGTCGGGGGCCTCGTCGTCGTTGAGTCCCGGCATCAGGACGCTGTTCACCTTGACGGGGGTGAGACCGGCCTCGCGGGCGGCCGCCAGGCCCTCCAGGACGTCCTTGTGGCGGTCCCGGCGGGTGAGGGTCTTGAAGACGTCCGGGCGCAGGGTGTCCAGGGAGACGTTGACCCGGTCCAGGCCCGCCGCCTTGAGGGCGCTCGCCGTGCGCCTGAGGCCGATGCCGTTGGTGGTCAGCGACATCCGGGGGCGCCGGGCGAGGGCGGCGACGCGCTCGACGATGCCGACCAGGCCGGGGCGCAGCAGCGGCTCCCCGCCCGTGAAGCGGACTTCGTCGATGCCGAGGGAGGTGACCGCGATGTCGATGAGGCGGACGATCTCGTCGTCCGTGAGCAGATCGGGCTTGGCCAGCCACTGGAGGCCCTCTTCGGGCATGCAGTAGGTGCAGCGCAGATTGCAGCGGTCGGTGAGCGAGACCCTCAGGTCGGTGGCCACTCGGCCGTAGGTGTCGATGAGCACAGGGGCCCCCTCCCTCGACGCGGATCGGTGGAGCACTTCTCTCCTCCGACACAGTCGAGCCTACGTGACCGGTCCGACATCGACAGCCGCCCGATCCCACGACGCGCGACGCGGCCGCGTCGTAGGGATCTACGAGCGGCCGCGTCGGTGCGGGTCGGGCGCGGGGCCCGCTGCGGGTCCGGCGGGGACGTCAGTGCGCGCCCGTGCCGGTCAGGGACCGGACCTCCAGCTCCGCGTACTTCGCCTTGTCGGGCTCCTCCTTCGACAGGACCGTGCCGAGCCAGCCCATCAGGAAGCCGAACGGGATGGAGATGATGCCGGGGTTCTTCAGCGGGAACCAGGCGAAGTCGACGTCCGGGAACATCGCCTTCGGGTCGCCGGAGACGACCGGCGAGAACAGCACCAGGCCGACGGCGACGATCAGGCCGCCGTAGATCGACCACAGGGCGCCCTGGGTGGTGAACCTCTTCCAGAACAGGCTGTAGAGGATCGTCGGCAGGTTGGCGGACGCAGCGACCGCGAAGGCCAGCGCGACCAGGCCGGCCACGTTCAGGTCGCGGGCGAGGGCGCCGAGCGCGATGGAGACGATGCCGATGAAGACGGTCGCCCAGCGGGCGGCCTTCATCTCCTCCTTCTCGGTGGCCTGGCCCCTGCGGATGACGTTGGCGTAGATGTCGTGCGCGAAGGACGAGGACGAGGCGAGGGTGAGGCCCGCGACGACGGCGAGGATGGTCGCGAAGGCCACCGCCGAGATCGTGGCGAGCAGGATCGCGCCCCAGGCCGAGTCGACGCCGCCCACGTGCAGCGCGAGCAGCGGCGCCGCCGTGTTGCCGGACGGGTTGGACGCGATGATCTCGTCCTTCCCGATGAGGGCGGCGGCGCCGAAGCCGAGGGCGATGGTCATCAGGTAGAAGGCGCCGATGATGCCGATCGCCCAGTTGACGGACTTACGGGCGGCCTTGGCGTTGGGCACCGTGTAGAAGCGGATGAGGATGTGCGGCAGGCCGGCGGTGCCGAGCACCAGGGCGATGCCCAGGGAGATGAAGTCGAGCTTGGTGGTGCCGCTCGCGCCGTACTGGAGGCCGGGTTCCAGGAAGGCGGCGCCCGCACCGCTGTTGTCCGCGGCCTTGCCGAGCAGGTCGGAGATGTTGAAGTCGAACTTCAGCAGCACCAGGAAGGTGATCAGGATGGTGCCGCCGATCAGCAGCACGGCCTTGACCATCTGGACCCAGGTGGTGCCCTTCATGCCGCCGATCGTGACGTACACGATCATCAGGACGCCGACGAGGGCGACGATGAGGATCTTGCCGGCGTCGGAGGTGATGCCGAGCAGCAGCGAGACGAGGATGCCCGCGCCCGCCATCTGGGCCAGCAGGTAGAAGATCGAGACGACGATCGTGGAGGTGCCGGCGGCGGTGCGCACGGGGCGCTGGCGCATGCGGTACGCGAGGACGTCGCCCATCGTGTAGCGGCCGGAGTTCCTCAGCGGCTCGGCGACCAGGAGCAGGGCGACCAGCCAGGCGACCAGGAAGCCGATGGAGTACAGGAAGCCGTCGTAGCCGAAGAGGGCGATGGCGCCGGCGATGCCGAGGAAGGACGCGGCCGACATGTAGTCGCCGGAGACGGCGAGGCCGTTCTGGAAGGCGCTGAACGACCGGCCGCCCGCGTAGAAGTCGGCGGCGTCCTTGGTCTGGCGGCCCGCCCAGGCGGTGATCCCCAGCGTCGCGAGGACGAAGACGGCGAAGAGCGTGATGATGAGCGGCCGGTGCTCGCTGGCCTCGTTGGCGGCCAGTTCGGCGGCGAGTACGGACTGTGCGGGGCTCATGCGCCGCCCTCCATCCGGGTCTTGATGGCCTCGGCCTTGGGGTCGAGCTTCGCGGCGGCGTGCCGCGAGTACCACCAGGCGATGAGGAACGTGGTGACGAACTGGGCGATGCCGAAGACGAAGGCGACGTTGATGTTGCCGAAGAGCTTGGTGCCCATGAAGCCGCCGGCGTAGTTCGACAGCAGTACGTACAGCAGGTACCAGGCCACGAAGGCGACGGTCAGCGGAAACGCGAAGGAGCGGAAGGAGCGGCGCAGTTCGGCGAACTCGGCGCTCTGCTGCACTTCGGAGAACTCCTCGGCGGAGGGGAGTCGGTGTTCCTCTTTCGAGGGGGGCGGTGCGTCGGTGGCCACGGAGTCTCCTCGTACGACGGACATGACGGCTTGGACCTCGCTGTTCTCGCAGGGAACCGATCGTGCTCGGGCTCCCTGCCCAACGACACGGAACCCCGCGGGGACCGGTTCAACGCCCCCGGCACTTTCCGAAGTCACCCTCGGCAGGTCATTGCTGGCCAGCGACTTCGGGGGATAGCTTCACCCTGCACCACTACGTCATGTACCTGCCCGAGCCGTCACCCGTGTTCCGGGCAGGTGCCGTTTGCCGGATGATGTGGAGACCCCATGGATCATCTGCGTTTCCCGAGTGCCCCGCGCTCCAGACGCGGGCTCGTTCTCGCGGCGCCGGTCGCACCGGGCGTGGAGGGGTCGTGCAGCAAGAGTTTCCCGAGCTTCCCGACGGACTGGAGACAGCACGCATGACCGCACCTCACCCGCGTCACCGCCGCGCCCTCGCGATCCCGGCCGGTCTGGCCGTGGCCGCGTCGCTCGCGCTCCTGCCGGGCACCCCGGCCGCCGCGCCCCGGCGGCCGAGGCCGCGCCCTCGGCCTCGGCGGACGCGACCTCGCTCAGCTACGTCGTCAACGTCTCCCCCGGGCACCGTCCTTCGGCCACCGTGCGGCGTGCGATAGCCAAGGCGGGCGGCACGATCGTGACGTCGTACGGCCGGATCGGCGTGATCGTCGTCCACTCCGCGAACCCCGACTTCGCCCAGAGCGTCCGCAAGGTGCGCGGCGTGCAGTCGGCCGGTGCCACCCGCACCGCTCCGCTGCCCTCGGCCGCCACCACCGACACGGGCGCCCCGCAGGTGCTGAGCGGCAGGGAACTGGCCGCCGCCCAGGCCACCTCCGCGACGGCCGAGGGCCAGGACCCGCTGGAGTCGCTGCAGTGGGACCTGCCCGCCATCAAGGCGGACAAGGCGCACGAGAAGACGCTGGGCAGCAAGAAGGTCACCGTCGCCGTCATCGACACCGGCGTCGACGACACCCACCCGGACATCGCCCCGAACTTCGACCGCGAGGCGTCCGTCAACTGCGTCGCGGGCAAGCCGGACACCACCGACGGTGCCTGGCGGCCGAGCGCGGCGGAGAGCCCGCACGGCACCCACGTGGCCGGGGAGATAGCCGCCGCCAAGAACGGCATCGGCATGACCGGTGTGGCGCCCGGCGTCAAGGTCTCCGGCATCAAGGTCGGCAACCCCGACGGCTTCTTCTACGCGGAGGCCGTGGTCTGCGGCTTCATGTGGGCGGCCGAGCACGACGTCGACGTGACCAACAACAGCTACTACACCGACCCGTGGTACTTCAACTGCAAGGACGACCCGGACCAGAAGGCGCTCGTCGAGGCCGTCTCCCGGGCCTCGCGGTACGCGGAGAAGAAGGGCGCGGTCAACGTCGCCGCGGCCGGCAACGAGAACTACGACCTGGCCTCCGACGAGATCACCGACCCGTCCTCGCCGAACGACACCACGCCCGGCGACCGGACGGTCGACCCGTCGAAGTGCCTCGACATCCCGACCCAGCTGCCGGGCGTCGTGACGGTCGCGGCGACCGGCGCCAAGGGCCTCAAGTCGTCCTTCTCCAACCACGGTCTGGGCGTCATCGACATCGCCGCGCCCGGCGGCGACTCGACGGCCTACCAGACGCCCGCGCCGCCCGCCACCAGCGGACTGATCCTGGGCACGCTGCCCGGCGGCAAGTGGGGCTACATGGCCGGTACGTCGATGGCGTCGCCGCACGTCGCGGGCGTCGCCGCGCTGATCAAGTCGACGCACCCGCACGCCTCCCCGGCCATGGTGAAGGCGCTGCTGTACGCCCAGGCCGACGCGACGCCGTGCACCAAGCCGTACGACATCGACGGCGACGGCAAGGTCGACGCGGTGTGCGAGGGCTCGAAGAACCGCAACGGCTTCTACGGCTGGGGCATGGCCGACGCGCTGGACGCGGTGCGCTGGTAGCCGGTACACGCGCGTGACGCCGGTGCGGCGGTCCGGGTCCCCCTCGGCCCGCCGCACCCGCCGTGCGGCAGCATCTTCGTCATGGACACGTCCGAGGACCCCGCCACCTGGGCGCCCGAACCGGTGCGCCCGCGCGGGCGGTTGATCCTGGCCTTCGCCGCCACCCTGGTGTTCTTGACGCCGCTGTGCGTGCTCTGGCCGGCCGTGGCCGCCGTGCTCTTCGCGGTCGGCCTGTTCGCCGACGCCATCGCGGCGGTCAGCGAGGGCTTCGAACGCGGCTGCCTGAGGTTCGTGGACGACACCCTCGGCGGCATCGCGCGGCTGGGCTCCTGGTGTGTGAGTCGGCCGGAGCTGCGGCACGGGGGGCGCCGCCCACTACCGGGCGCGGGTGGACAGGGCGGTGGGAGCCTGGACCGCCCGGGCCCGCGCACCGCGCGAGCCGAAGAAACCGCGGCCGCCCGTGGAGTGCGCGACACCCCGGCGTGTCTACCGGGGCGCGGGCGGGCGGTACGTCGCCGAAGTCGCCCTCGCCCAGGGGTGGGAGCTGCGGCCCACGGACGTGCGCGAGGAGGTGCGGCTGTGGTGGTCCGCCGCTTCCCGCCCGCAGGAGGCCCGGGAAGCACAGGGGCCGGAGGGGACGGGCGCGGCACCGGGCTCGTGACGCCGGGGCACCGGCCGTTCGCCGGAACTTGCCCGGATCTGGTGACTTGGTGAAGATCCTGGGGTGACCTCGATACGACCCCCGTCCCGGACCACCGAGACCGGGCGCCATTCCCGGCCCTCCGGCACCGGCCGGACCGTGGCCGTACTCGTGCTGGTGGCGCTCGCCGCGCTGATACCCGTGCTCGGCCCGTCCCCCGCCCTGCACGGCACCGGGGAGGCCGAGGCGCCCGGCACCGGCGGCATCGCCCTGCTGCGCACGGTGCTCTTCGCCGCGCTGAGCGTGCCGCTCGGCGAACTCCTCGTCCACCGGCTGGCCCGGTCGCTGCCCGGCGCTCCGCCCGACCGGCCCCGCAGTTGGTCGCCGTACGCGGCCGCCGCCGGTTTCGTCGCCGCGCTGGGGCTGGCCTCGGTGGTGGCCACGGGCAATCTGGTGCCGGACAGCGCGGCCGCCGTCGACGTCGGCGGCCTCTACGAGTCCCGGGACGGCAAGCTCGCGCTCCTGGAGGTCAACGGGTTCCTCGCGGCCTGGCTGTGCGCGGGCTCGCGGCGGCCCGGACTCCAGGTGTGGCCGCTGGCCGCCGTGATCGTCGCGGACGCGCTGCGCGCGCACCCCACGACCGAGTACAGCCCGCTGCTCGGCTCCGCTCTGACACTCGTCCATCTGACGTGCGCAGCGCTGTGGGCGGGCGGTCTGCTGTACGCGCTGCGGATCCTGCGGCGGTGGCGGGGAGCGGAGGGGGCAAAGGCGGGGCCGGCTCTGCTGGGCCTCTACGCGCGCGTGGCGGCCGTTCTGCTGGCCGCCCTCACGGCGACCGGGGTGTGCAGTTCGCTGCGCCGGATGCCCGCGGGCACGATCGTGGACCAGCTGACGGACACGGCGTACGGGCGGGTCCTGCTCGCCAAGGTGCTCCTGGTGGCCGCCGTCGCCGCCCTCGCCCTGTGGGCCAGGATCCGGCTGGGCCGTGCGGCCGACCCGCTGACCGCCTGCTCGCCCGCGCGCGCGGAGGTGGTGGTGCTGGGGGTGGTGGTCGCGGTGTCGGGGCTCCTGACGGCCCTTCCGGTACCGATCCGCTGGTGACCCTCCGCGCCGTCCCCGGCGGCGCGGCCCCCGCGCCGGTCCTCAACGCTCCTCGGCCGCGGGGAGTTTGGCGGCACGGGGCACCTGAGGGACCGGAGTGTCGGTCCCGGCCCGTATCCTCATTGACCATGCTCGAAGACCGCACGACCGCAGCGCCGTCCGCCACGGCGTGGCCGGCCGCGTACCCGCAGGGGTACGCGGTCGTCGACGTGGAGACCACCGGCCTGGCCCGCGACGACCGCATCATCTCCGCGGCCGTCTACCGGCTGGACGCCCGCGGCGAGGTCGAGGACCACTGGTACACCCTGGTCAATCCGCAGCGCGATCCGGGGCCGGTGTGGATACACGGTCTGACGAGCGACGTGCTGCGGGACGCGCCGCTCTTCCCGGACGTGGCCGAGGAGTTCGCGGCCCGGCTCGACGGACGGGTCCTGGTCGCGCACAACGCCGTCTTCGACTGGCAGATGATCGCCCGGGAGTACGCGCGCGCGGAGCGCGAGGCTCCGGTGCGGCAACGGCTGTGCACCATCGCCCTGTCCAAGGCGCTGGACCTGCCGCTGCCCAACCACAAGCTGGAGTCGCTGGCCGCGCACTTCGGTGTCGTACAGCAGCGCGCGCACCACGCGCTGGACGACGCGCGGGTGCTGGCGGAGGCGTTCCGGCCGAGCCTGCTCGCCGCCGCGGCCGGCGAGGTGCGGCTGCCGCTGCACGAGTGCCGGCCGCTGACCGAGTGGGCGGACCGGCCCGCGCCCCGGATCGGACAGCAGGCGGGCTACGGCGGCTACCGGCCGAACAGTTGGCGACCCTCCCGCAAAAGGCCCGCATGCCCCCATCCCAATCCGGGACGGTACGAAGCGGGCAAACGCCTCAAGCAGGGCATGCGGGTCGCCTTCTCGGGTGACACCTCGGTCGAGCGGGACCTCCTGGAGGACCGCGCGACCGAGGCCGGGCTGCACGTCGCCACCAGCCTGTCCCGGCTGACCAGCCTGCTGGTCACCAACGACCCGGACTCGGGCACCTCCAAGGTGGTCAAGGCCCGCCAGTTCGGCACACCGGTGGTGGACGAGGCGGCGTTCGGTCAACTCCTCGGCGACGTCGAGCCCGCGGACGCCGAGGCGTGAGGACCCGGGCCGCGGAAGCCTGAGCGGCCCCGGGGCGGCGAGCCGTACGGACGGGTGATTCCGGGCGACTCGCCCGCCGCCCGCTCGCCGACGCCGCGCCGACGGCCCACCCTGTGGCGCATGGCGACATGTGAAGTCTGCGGCAACAACTACGGAATGTCCTTCGAGGTCCACGCCCAGGGAGCGGTGCACGTCTTCGACTGCTTCTCCTGCGCGATCCACCGCATGGCCCCGATCTGCGAGCACTGCCGGGTGCAGATCATCGGCCAGGGCGTGGAGGTCGAGGGGCACTGGTTCTGCGGCGCCCACTGCGCCCGCGCGGAGGGGAGGGCGGGCGTCGTCGACAAGGTCTGAGCGCTGCGCGCGACCGCCGGTTCACCGACGCGGGGTCACGGCCTTCGCGGGGACCTCCCCGCGAGGGCCGATCCCGGCCAAGGTACCGTCGACGCGTGTACCGCTTCCTCTTGTCCCGCCAGTGGGTGATCCTCACGCTGCTCGCCGTGCTGCTCATCCCCACGATGATCTGGCTGGGCTTCTGGCAGATGCACCGCTACGAGGAACGCACGGCCCGCAACGACCTGGTCGCGCGAGCGCTCGAGGCGGCGCCGGTGGCCGCGGAGTCGCTGACCGCTCCCGGCGAGAAGATCACCACGCGTGAGCGGTACCGGACCGTGACCGCGAAGGGCCGTTTCGACACGGACCACGAGGTCGTCGTCCGCCGCCGCACCGACGCCGACGACAACATCGGCTACCACGTACTGACCCCGTTCGTGCTGGACGACGGCAAGGTGATGCTGGTCAACCGGGGCTGGATCCCCGCGGACGGCCCGAGCCAGACGGAGTACCCGGACGTCCCCGCGCCGCCCCGCGGCGAGATCACCGTCACCGGCCGGCTGATGCCCGACGAGACGACCGAGGCGAGCGGCATCAAGGACCTCGAGGGCCTGCCGGACCGGCAGATCATGCTCATCAGCAGCGAGCAGCAGGCCGAGCGCCTGGGCGCCCCGGTGCTCGGCGGTTACGTCGTCCTGAAGACGCCGGAGCCGAAGGGCGACACGCCGGAGCCGATCGGCAGGCCGGGCAACGAGAACGCCGCGCTGAACTTCGCGTACGCCATCCAGTGGTGGCTGTTCGCCGCGGCCGTACCGGTCGGCTGGTGGTTCCTGGTCCGCCGCGAGCAGCGCGACCGGGAGGCCGCCGAGAACGTGGAGCCGACGCGGACGGAACCCGCCGCGGTCTAGGGGGCGCGCGAGCGGATCCGATTGCTCCGCCGCCGGTCGGGAAGACGAGACCCCGTGCACCCCCATATCGAGGACTACGCGCTCATCGGCGACCAGCAGACCGCCGCCCTGGTCGGCACGGACGGCTCCGTGGACTGGCTGTGCCTGCCCCGCTTCGACTCGGCCGCCTGCTTCGCCAGGCTGCTGGGCGACGACGACAACGGCCACTGGCGCATCGCCCCCAAGGGCGCCGAACGCTGCACGCGACGCGCCTACCGACCGGACACCCTCGTCCTGGACACCGAGTGGGAGACCGAGGACGGTGCGGTCCGGGTCACCGACCTGATGCCGCAGCGCGACCGCGCCCCCGACCTCGTCCGGGTGGTGGAGGGCCTGAGCGGCGAGGTCACCATGCACAGCGTGCTCCGGCTGCGCTTCGACTACGGCTCGGTCGTCCCGTGGGTGCGCCGGGCCGACGGCCACCGGGTGGCGGTCGCCGGACCGGACTCGGCGTGGCTGCGCAGCGAGCCGGAGGTGCACAGCTGGGGCCAGGACTTCGGGACGCACGCGGAGTTCACCGTCGCCGCGGGCGAGAAGGTCGCGTTCGTACTCACCTGGCACCCCTCGCACGAGCCCCGCCCGCCGCTGGTCGACCCGTACATGTCGCTGGAGCACAGTGTCGAGGACTGGCGCGAGTGGGCCGCGCGCTGCCGTTACGAGGGCCCGCACCGGGACGCCGTCGTGCGCTCCCTGATCACGTTGAAGGCGCTCACCTACAAGCCGACCGGCGGCATCGTGGCCGCGCCCAGCGCCTCGCTGCCCGAGGAGCCGGGCGGCGTGCGCAACTGGGACTACCGCTTCTGCTGGCTGCGCGACTCCACCCTCACCCTGGGCGCCCTGCTGTCGGCCGGGTACCTGGAGGAGGCCGAGGCGTGGCGCGACTGGCTGCTGCGCGCGGTCGCGGGCAACCCGGCGGACCTGCAGATCATGTACGGCGTCGCGGGCGAGCGCCGGCTGCCCGAGTTCGAGCTGCCGTGGCTGTCCGGCTTCGCCGGGTCCACTCCCGTACGCATCGGCAACGACGCGGTCAACCAGCTCCAGCTGGACGTGTACGGCGAGGTCATGGACTCCCTGTCGCTGGCCCGGCTGGCGGGCATGCGGCCGCGGCCGCAGATGTGGGAGCTGCAGTGCGCCCTGATGGAGTTCCTGGCCACCGCGTGGCGGGAGCCCGACGAGGGGCTGTGGGAGGTGCGCGGCGGGCGCCGGCAGTTCGTGCACTCGAAGGTGATGACGTGGGTGGCGCTGGACCGGGCGGTGCGCACGCTGGAGGCGCACCCCGAACTGGGCGGCGGAGACCTCGACGGCTGGCGCGCGCTGCGTGACGAGGTGCACCGAGAGGTGTGCGAGAAGGGGTACGACCCGGAGCGCGACACCTTCACCCAGTACTACGGCTCACGCGAGCTGGACGCCTCGCTGCTGCTCGTCCCTCGTGTGGGATTCCTGCCGCCGGACGACCCGCGGGTGGTCGGCACGGTCGACGCGATCGGCGCGGAGCTGACCCGGGACGGCCTGGTGCGCCGCTACAGCACCGAGGGCCCGCCGGTGGACGGGCTGCCGGGTGGCGAGGGGACGTTCCTGGTGTGCTCGTTCTGGTACGCGGACGCGCTGCACGCGATCGGCCGGACGAAGGAGGCGCGGGACCTCTTCGAGCGGCTGGTGGGCCTCGGCAACGACGTGGGGCTGCTGGCGGAGGAGTACGACCCGGTGGCCGGACGCCAGCTGGGCAACTTCCCGCAGGCCTTCAGCCATGTCGGCCTGGTGAACACGGCCCTCGCCCTGTTCGGGGAGGAGGGGGCAGGATAGGGGGCATGGATCTTGGACTGAAGGACCGGGTGTACGTCGTCACGGGGGCCACCCGGGGCCTGGGCAACGCCGCCGCGCGCGAGCTGGTCGCCGACGGGGCGAAGGTGGTCGTCACCGGCCGGGACGAGAAGAGCGTCGCGGACGCCGCGGCGGCACTGGGCCCGGACGTGGTGGGGGTGGCCGCGGACAACGCCGACCCGGCCGCCGCCGCGCGGCTGGTCGCGACGGCCCGGGAGCGTTTCGGCCGCTTCGACGGCGTACTGATCAGTGTGGGCGGACCGCCGCCCGGGTTCGTCGGCGACAACACGGACGAGCAGTGGCAGTCGGCGTTCGAGTCGGTGTTCCTGGGTGCGGTGCGGCTGGCCCGGACTGCGGCGGCCGAGCTGGGCGAGGGCGGGGTGGTGGGCTTCGTGCTGTCGGGCTCGGTGCACGAGCCGATCCCCGGCCTGACCATCTCCAACGGTCTGCGGCCCGGGCTGGCCGGCTTCGCCAAGTCCCTCGCCGACGAGCTGGGCCCGCACGGCATCCGCGTCGTCGGTCTGCTGCCGGGGCGGATCGACACCGACCGGGTGCGTGAGCTGGACGGCCTGTCCGCCGACCCCGGGGCGACCAGGACGGCCGCCGAGTCCCGCATCCCGCTGCGCCGCTACGGCGCCCCGGAGGAGTTCGGCCGCGCGGCGGCGTTCCTCCTCTCCCCCGCGGCGTCCTACGTCACGGGCGTGATGCTGCCGGTGGACGGCGGCGTACGGCACGGGTTCTGACGCCGTTCGGCCACGGTCCGGAGCGGGGGCGCCGGTGACCCGGGCCCCGGCACGGCCCGGGCCCGGTGCTCGTCAGCTGACCCGCTCGGCCCCGTGCTTGACCCCGCGGAGCTGGACCTCCGCCGGGAGGGACGTGAGGTCCGCCGAGGTGCGGGCGCGGGCCAGGGCGTCGGTGGTGAGGTCGTGGAGGGCGGTGCCGGGGTCCACGTGCGGGGCCAGGAGCAGCCGGACGCGGGTCGCCGGGGCGTCCCGGCGGCCGGTGAGCCGGACCCTGGCCCGCTCGACCCCGTCGACGCGCTCCGCCTGACCGGCCAGGACGTCCTCGAACGCCCTGCCGCGCAGTGCGGCGCCCTCGCCGTCCCCGGTGTCGACGAGGACCTCGGTGAGCCTGCGGCGGCGCACCACCGCGACCAGCCACCACAGGGCGAGGAGCAGCAGGACGGCCAGTGCGGCGATGACGACCGGCCACCACCAGCCGGCGTCCCGCCACCGGGTCCGCTCGACGTCGCTGAGCAGCACGTCGTGCGGCCCCTGGTGGACCCACCAGGAGGGCGCGGGCGCGTCGAACCCGATGGCGAGCACCGCGCCGCCGACGGCGAGCAGGATCAGTCCCACCAGCCCGGTCAGCACACGGTTCACGGTCCTGAGCACGTGCTCATCCCTTCCGTCCGGGTCGCGCCACCCGCAGCGACACGGCGGGCGGCCGGGCCAGCCCCAGGCCGCGCACCGCGTCGTCGAGCACGCCGTCGAGATCCGCCCGTACGTCGTCCATGTCGCGGAAGTGCGACCGCGCGCGCACCCGGACCTTCCGGCGGCGCATCCGCACCCGTGCCGACCGCACCCCGGAGACCTCCATGGCCCGGTCGCGCAGCGCGGTGGCGGCGGCGTCCCGGTGCAGCCCGGCGCGTACGTCCGGGTGGGTGCGCCGCATCGGCAGCACTCGGCGCAGGCCGGGGGTGAGGGCCAGCAGGAGCAGCCAGAGCCCCAGGGCCGCGGCGACTCCCGCGCCGACCAGCACCCACGTGTCGTCGACGGGCCGTTCGGCGAGTTGCCGGGCCAGGTCGCGGCGCCATCCGAGGGCGGACCGGCCGGCGCGCACGGCGACGATGTCGTAGAGGAAGACCCCAGCGAGGAGCAGGAGCAGCAGCGCGACGATGCCCGCGGGGACGCGGCGCGCGGACCAGAAGCGACCGGCCCGGCCGCCGCCGGAGACGCCGGAGGGGTCTGACCCGTCGAAGGTGCCGGATGTGTCGGACGTGTGGGACGTGTCGGGTCCGGGTTTCTCCGTGGAGAGCGCCCCGCCCTCGCCCGTCCCGGCTCTCCCGGGCTCGCTCATCGCGTCCTCCCGTGCCTCGCGCCGTACTCCGCCGCCAGATGCAGCCGCTCCACCCGGACGGCGACCTCCGGCACCGACATGCCCACCAACGCCCGTACCCGCTGGACGACTTGGTGACGCACCTGGCCGCAGCGGGCCCCGATGTCGCACGGGTAGTCGAGCTCCAGGTGGACGCTGACGCGGGCGGCGTCGTGGTGGACGACGACGGTGGCATAGGGGCGGGCCGCGTCCGGGTGGAGCGGGCCGACCGCCTCGCGCGCCGCCCGGGCGGCGACCTTGGCCACGACCCGGTCGGCGATCCGCGTGGCACCGCGATCGCCCGGCTCCACGGCGGCCAGGGGTTCCAGCAGCTCACCGGCCCCACCGCTCACGCCTGTCACCGCCGCCGGTCGTCGCGGGTGCGGAAGAAGTCACCGAGTTCCATGTCCCCCTCCAGGAAGCGGCCGACGACGAACCCGACGGCCCCCAGGGCCGCCACCAGCAGGAAGGCGCCGAACCCGCCGAAATACCCGGCGAAGCCCAGTGCCATGCCGGCGATCATGCCGACCACGGCCATGTTCATGGTGCGCTCCCCATATCCACCCGTTCAGCCCTCTTCCCCGTCACCGTCCGCGTCATTTGATCCTGGGCTCCGGCTCCTCGTCCTCCTCGTCCGGGAGCTTCACGTCGCTGACCGCGATGTTGACCTCGACGACCTCCAGACCGGTCATCCGCTCCACCGCTGCCACCACGTTCTCCCGCACGTCCCGGGCGACGTCCGCGATCGACACGCCGTACTCGACGACGATCTCCAGGTCGAGGGCGGTCTGCTTCTCACCGACCTCGGCCTTCACTCCGCGCGTCACGCCGGACTTGGTCCCGCCGCCGGGCACCCGGTCCCGGACGGCGCCGAAGGTGCGGGACATTCCGCTGCCCATCGCGTGCACACCGGCGACGTCGCGTGCCGCCATTCCGGTGATCTTCTCCACGACTCCGTCGGCGATGGTGGTCCGTCCCCGGGTGCCGGGGTCTCCGCCGCCGCGCCGCATCGTCTGGCCCTTGCCCGTTCCGGTGGACTCGATCGTGTCCTGCCCGGTCCGCTGGCTCTCCATGTCGCTCATCGCCGTACGTCCCTCTCGACTCGGGGTCCTGTGTCCACGTTAGGTCGGGTTGCGGGACCGCGCGCCACGGATACGGCAGGCTGGAGGAATGACGACGGCGGACGGGTGGACACGGGCGGTACGGGAACGGCTGGGGCTCGGCAGGCTGCTGCCGCTGGGCGGGCCACTGGACGGCGCGTGGATCGCCGAGCGTGCGGCGCGCGAGGTGCTGCTGGGCGCCGCCCGGGGCGTGGCGGGCGTACGTCCGGGTGATCTGCGGGTCGGGCTCGCGGACCCGGACGACGCGCCCGAGCCGGTCGTGACGCCTCCTCCGGGTGCGCTGCCGCCCGGCCCGCTGCGGGTGACGGCCGAGTTCGCGGCGGCGGTGGGGCCGACCGCGGCGGCCGCGGAGCCGCTGCCGGAGACGGCCGCACGGCTGCGTGCCGCGCTGGCGGACGCGGCGAACGCGCGGCTCGGTCTCGCGGCGGTGGACGTGGACCTGCGGGTGACCGGCCTGCTCGACCTCGACACCGCCACGGGCCCGGCCTCCGACCGGGGACCGGGTGCCGGAGCGGAGCCGGGGGCGGAGCCGGAGCAGGGAGGCGCCGATGTCCCCGCGGCGGGCGACGGGGACGAGGGGCGCGTCGCCGGGGCCGCGCTGGCGGTGCCCGGCGTTGCCCGGCTGACGGGCGTACTGGGCCGGCCGGTGCACATGACGGATCCGTCGTCGGACGAGCGGGCGGCGCTGCCGCGCCGTCACGTCCGGGTCGAGCTGGCCGTGGACGCGGACCACCGGGCGGACGAGGTGGCCCTGCGGGTCCGGGCGGCGGTGTCGGAGGCGCTCGCGGACCACCCGTCGGTGGCGGTGGTGGTAACGGCGGTGGGCTGAGGAACCCCTCCCGAGCCCGGGTGTGCGCCCCCGCCCGCGCCCGTGCGGCCGCCCGCGGGTCCCGCCCCTACTCCCCCAGCCCGGCCAGGTCGCGGAGCCGACGCCCCTGTGCGGCGCGTTCGGCGATGCGCTGGGCCTCGTAGTCCCGGGCCGTGGCGCCCTGGAGCAGCGCCTTGGTCTCGACGACCGCGTCGCGCGGGGCGGCCAGGACCGCGGACACCAGGTCGCGCACGGTAGGGTCGAGCTGGTCCCCGGGCACGGCGAGGTTGGCCAGGCCGGTGCTCACGGCCTCCTCGGCCGTGACGAAGCGCCCGGTCGCGCAGATCTCCAGCGCGCGGGCGTATCCCACCAGGGACACCAGGGGATGCGTGCCGGTCAGGTCCGGAACGAGGCCCAGGCTGGTCTCGCGCATGGCGAACTGCACGTCGTCCGCGACGACCCGCAGGTCACAGGCGAGGGCCAGCTGGAAGCCCGCCCCGATGGCGTGCCCCTGGACGGCGGCGACCGACACGAGGTCGCTGCGCCGCCACCAGGTGAACGCCTCCTGGTACTCGGCGATGGCCGCGTCCAGTTCGGTGTCGCCGCCCCGCGCGAGGTCGATGAACGACGGTTCGCCGTCGAAGCCCTCGGGCGTGAACGCCTGCCGGTCGAGTCCGGCCGAGAAGGACTTGCCCTCGGCCCGCAGCACCACCACCCGGACGGAGCCCGGCAGCAGCCGGCCGGCCTCGGCCAGCGCCCGCCACAGAGCGGGGCTCTGCGCGTTGCGCTTGGCCGGGTTGGTCAGCGTCACCGTGGCGATCGCGTCGTCGACGGTGAGCCGCACGCCGTCCTGGTCGAGTGCGGGACCGGGGTCGTGGGCGGGCGAAGCCATGGGGCGCCTCCGAAAGGTGCGGTCGTCGTCCCCGCCGCGCGCCGACCGGGAGGCCGTACCGCGGCAGAGCTAAGTGACTGCACAGTAACCACCCGGACGGTCTGGAGACCGACCGGGTGACCACCTTCACTTTCGGAGCCGAGGGGTCGCCCGGGACGTCAGGCCGATGTGGCCTTTTTGCCCCGGGTAGCCCCGCCACGCCCACGGAGCGTGACGCCCGACTCGCTGAGCATGCGGTGCACGAAGCCATACGAGCGGCCGGTTTCCTCGGCCAACGCCCGGATGCTCGCACCGGCGTCGTACTTCTTCTTCAGGTCTGCCGCGAGCTTGTCGCGCGCGGCGCCGGTAACCCGGCTGCCCTTCTTCAGAGTCTCGGCCACCCGTGCCTCCTCATGGGAAGTGCGCTCTGGTCTCCTCATGATCACCCCTCCAGGCCCTCATGGCCACCCATTCGGCAAGGTCGATGAGACAAGGATGTGACGACAGGAGCCGGTCCCCACATACGGAATCCGGAATTCCAGAGAATCGCGCCCGTACCGCCGAACGGGTTTCCCGGTGAACTTCCAGGTCAGAAAGGCGTCACGGCCGGAGCCCCGACACACGGGGGTCCGGCCGTGAATTCGTTGTAGGACGCACCTCTTGATGAGGAGATCTCACACAGATGGTGGATCACGGATCGGCCGAATGATCCATCACCAGTGGATCATCCGTTCGATCAAGCGAGGGCGACGAGATCCGCGTAGTCGGCGCCCCACAGGTCCTCGACGCCGTCCGGAAGCAGGATGATCCGCTCCGGCTGGAGCGCCTCGACGGCGCCCTCGTCGTGGGTGACGAGGACGACGGCGCCCTTGTAGGTGCGCAGCGCGCCGAGGATCTCCTCGCGGCTGGCCGGGTCGAGGTTGTTGGTGGGCTCGTCGAGGAGCAGCACGTTCGCCGAGGACACCACGAGGGTGGCCAGGGCCAGACGGGTCTTCTCGCCGCCGGAGAGGACACCGGCGGGCTTGTCGACGTCGTCGCCGGAGAACAGGAACGAGCCCAGCGTCTTGCGGACCTCGACCAGGTCCAGGTCCGGGTTGGCCGAGCGCATGTTCTCCAGGACGGTCCGCTCGGGGTCGAGGGTCTCGTGCTCCTGGGCGTAGTAGCCGAGCTTGAGACCGTGGCCCTCGATGACCTCGCCGGTGTCGGGTTTCTCGGCGCCGCCGAGGAGACGGAGCAGGGTCGTCTTGCCCGCACCGTTGAGGCCGAGGATGACGACGCGCGAGCCCTTGTCGATGGCCAGGTCGACGTCGGTGAAGATCTCCAGGGACCCGTACGACTTCGACAGCCCCTCGGCCATGAGCGGGGTCTTGCCGCACGGGGACGGCTCGGGGAAGCGCAGCTTGGCCACCTTGTCGGACTTCCGCTCGGCCTCCAGGCCGGCCAGCAGCTTGTCGGCCCGGCGGGCCATGTTCTGCGCGGCGACGGTCTTGGTGGCCTTGGCGCGCATCTTGTCGGCCTGCGAATGCAGCGCGGACGCCTTCTTCTCGGCGTTCTGCCGCTCGCGCTTGCGGCGCTTCTCGTCGGCCTCGCGCTGCTGCTGGTAGAGCTTCCAGCCCATGTTGTAGACGTCGATCTGGGACCGGTTGGCGTCCAGGTAGAACACCTTGTTGACGACCGTCTCGACCAGGTCGACGTCGTGGGAGATCACGATGAAGCCGCCGCGGTAGGTCTTCAGGTAGTCGCGCAGCCAGACGATCGAGTCGGCGTCGAGGTGGTTGGTCGGCTCGTCGAGGAGCAGGGTGTCCGCGTCCGAGAACAGGATCCGGGCCAGCTCGATACGGCGGCGCTGACCGCCGGAGAGCGTGTGCAGGGGCTGGCCGAGCACCCGGTCAGGCAGGTTGAGCGCGGCGGCGATGGTGGCGGCCTCGGCCTCGGCGGCGTAACCGCCCTTGGTGAGGAACTCGGTCTCCTGGCGCTCGTACTGCCGCAGTGCCTTCTCGCGGGTGCTGCCCTGGCCGCTCGCGATGCGCTGTTCGTTCTCGCGCATCTTGCGGATCAGGGTGTCCAGACCGCGCGCGGACAGGATGCGGTCGCGGGCGAGCACGTCGAGGTCGCCGGTGCGCGGGTCCTGCGGGAGGTAGCCGACCTCTCCGGAGCGGGTGACGGCACCGGCGGCGGGCTGGCCCTCGCCGGCCAGGACCTTGGTGAGGGTGGTCTTGCCGGCGCCGTTGCGGCCGACCAGGCCGATGCGGTCGCCCTTGGCGACGCGGAAGGTGGCGCTCTCGATGAGGACGCGGGCACCGGCGCGCAGCTCGATGCCGGAGGCGGAGATCACGGTCAGACTCCTGGGCGGGTGGTTGGCGGGATGGGCGGCTGTGGAGGTTCCCGCCGCTCTAATGCACGAGGAGAATGGCCATGGGGGCCAGTCTAACGGGGCCGTGCAACCACTTTTCCCCGGTTCCGCTGTCAGTGGCCGGTGCGAGACTGGGCGAACGGGTCCGAAACGACGTGCGGACCACCGGTTCACGAGGGAGTGATCGGCATGGCAGGCGACGAGAACGGGCGCCCGGACATCTGCCCGACGCTGCTGTACGCGGACGCCCGGGCGGCCGTCCGGCAGCTCACCCGGGCCTTCGGCTTCACCGAACTGGCGGTGTACGAGGGCGAGGACGGCTCGGTGGCCCACGCCGAGCTGGCCCAGGGCAACGGCGTGGTGATGCTGGGCTCGAAGGGCACCGGCAGCCGCTTCGACGAGGCGATGAAGCTGGCCGGGCCGACGGGGGTGTACGTCGTGGTGGCGGACGTCGACGCCCATCACCGGCGGGCCGTGGAGCACGGCGCGGAGATCCTGATGCCCCCGACCGACCAGGACTACGGCTCGCGGGACTACATGGCCCGCGATCTGGAGGGCAACGTGTGGAGCTTCGGGACGTACGCGCCGGAGGTGCGCGGGTAGCCTCCGGCGGCGCGTCCGCGGGGGGCCGCGGCGCTCAGCTGCCCCCGGTGTGGACCTGGAAGGCCGCCCGGCGTACGGCCTTGGCCAGGGCGGGGTCGGGGTGCGCGGCGGCGAGTGCGACCAGGACCTGCACGGTGCGGGGGTGGCCGACCGCGCGGACCTCGTCGAGCAGGGCGGGGACGGTGGCCTGCACCGCCGACTCCAGGTGCCGCACGAGCAGCGGGGCCTCCCCGTGGTCGGCGACGGCCGCCGCGGTGTCCACCCACAGCCAGGTGGCCTCGCGGCGGGTGAGGACCTCGTGGGCGTCCTCGGGGTCCGCGCCGTCGTGCTCGGCCAGCCACAGCAGGGCGTACGGCCGCAGGGTCGGCTCGTCGGCGACGCCGCGGACGTCGGGTTCGGCCGGGGCGCCGACGACGCGCAGCGCCTCGAAGGCGAGGCCGCGCAGGAGGGCGTCCTCGCCGCGGGCGGCGCCGAGCAGCTCGGCGACGGCGCTGCCGACGGGGCGGGCGGCGAGCCAGGCGCGGTACTCGGCGCGGGCGGCGTTGGGGCGGAGCCGGGCGCAGCCGCGGAGCATGCCCTCGGCCGACTGCTCGATGTTGCCCGCGGGACTCTGCGCGGCGACGCAGATCTGCTCCAGCTTGACCCAGACCGCCCAGCTGCCGAGCGGGGTGAGCGTGGCGTGCCCGTCGCCGCAGGTGAGCGCGCTGACGGCGGCGAGGGCGTGCAGGGCCCAGTCGAGGAGCGGGGCGAGCGGGGTGTCGTCGGCGGGGTCCGGGGCGGGCGGGACCGCTCCCGCGGTGCCGGGCTCCAGCCGGGGACCGTAGGGGACCTCGCAGCGTTCGGTGCGCAGTTCGGTGACGCGCTGCTCCAGCAGATCCAGAAGCTGCGCCACGGGGACGGGCCCGGCGGACAACTGCAGGAAGGAGAGCACCTGGGGCATCGCGGAGACGACCTCGGCGACGACCGCGGGCTCCTCGGCGGGCTCGGGGTGGGCCAGCGACCAGGCGTCGAAGAGGGCCACCCAGCCGCGCAGCACGGCGCTGTCGTCGCGGTTCCAGGCGCGCAGCCGCCAGCCGGGGCGGGCGGTGTCGCCGTGCACCTCGACCAGTCCGGCGAGGCGGGCGGTGTCCCAGTCGGCGCGGACCTGGGCGGCGGTCAGGCCCAGTTCGAGCGCCGCGTGGTCGGCGGTCGCGTCGGACAGGGTGGCCTTGCCGTCGGCGGTCGCACTGCCGCGGCCGGGGCCGAGGGCGGAGTCGGCCCAGCGGGCGACGCGGGCCGCGTCGGCAAGGACGGAGCGCGCCATTCCGGCCAGCTCCGACCGGGCCGGTGTGCCCTCCGGAGGGCGCGGCGCGGGGCGGCGCGGACGCCGCTGATTCATCGCTTGGGGGGCGGCGGCCAGGGGTCGCGGGCGGACGAGTCGAAGCCTGGAGTCGCGCGGGATACGGGACGTCACGGGTGCAGTCTTCCGGTTGACGGTCCGAAAACCCAAACGGAATGCCCCGGCGGCCTCCTGGGACGGCGGGCGCGGGGGCCGCGCAGGGCGTCCGGGCATCGGAACCGGCCAGTGGTACGGCGCCAACCGGAACCGGAGCGGCGCGCGCTGGAGCGGGCCGCTGCGGGTCACACCAGGGGGGTCATGAAGCGGCGCAGGGTCTCCTCGTAGTCCTCGGGGTCGGCGTTCCACATGGCGCCGTGCGGGGCGTCCGGGACGGTGTGCAGGGCGACCAGGCGCGGGTGGGTGTCGGCGAGGCGGCGGGAGAGGCGCCAGGGGGCCACCGCGTCGCCGGGGCCGTGGAAGAGCAGGGTGGGGACCGCCGGGCGGTGCAGGCCCGCCGTACCGGCGTCCCGGTCGGCGTGCAGCCCGGCGCGGCCCTGCGCGGCGCGGACGGCGAGCGGCAGGAGCGGGCCGGGGGTGCGGCGGGCGGCGGCCAGGGCGCGCAGCGTGGTCTCCCAGCTGAGGACCGGGGAGTCCAGGACGAGCCCCGCGATGCGCTCGCGCACGCCGGAGAGCGCGGCGGTGCGCAGGGCCATGGTGGCGCCGGTGGACCAGCCCAGCAGGACGACCTGGCGGGCGCCGTGGTCGAGGGCGTAGCGGACGGCCGCGTCGACGTCGCGCCATTCGGTCTCGCCGAAGTGGTGCAGGCCGTCGGGCGAGGAGGGGGCGCCGACGTCGCCGCGGTAGGAGAGGGCGAGTACCGGGACGTTGCGGCGGTGCAGGGGGGCGACCAGGTTGAGGGCGTGCTCGCGGGTGGCGGCCAGGCCGTGCACGGCGATGATCCAGGTCGGGCGGGCGCCGGGCAGGAACCAGGCCGGGAGGGGGCCGAGTTCGCCGGGGACGTCGACGTCGGCGTACTCCAGGCCGAGGGCGGTGCCCGGGTTCCCCACGTACAGGTTGGGGGTGAACCACGCCCGGTCACCGGCTTCGAGGGTGCCGTGGGTGACGCGTTCCAGACGGCGTACGACGGTGTCGGCGCCGTGTTCGACGGTGCCGAGGACCGGGCCGACGACGGCGTGGGAGCCGTCCCCGGCGAGCCCGTACCGGCCGGGGCGCAGTGCGGCCAGGTCCCGGGTGAGGGTGATCTGCCCGGCGGCGGTGCCGTGCACGGTGAGCCGGGGCTCGGTGGGCAGGGGCCGGCCGGGGGGCGCCTTCAGCGCGGCGTCGCTGGCGAGCCGGCCGGCGGCGACGCTCGCCACTGAGGCCGCCAGAGCTGCGGTGACGGCGGCTGCCGTTGCGGTGACAGTGCGCATGGGGCCAGTCTCCTGGTGGAGTCCTCGGGCGGCCAGTGGACGGGTGACAGGGGGTGACCACGCCCTCGTGTCCCGTAGCCGGTACCCCCGAACCCGCCCGGCACGCACACCGTGTCAGCCCGGCTGCCCGTAGCCCCGCAGCCGTTGTGTCGCCTCGGCCAGCTGGGCCGGGCTCAGCAGCGACGGCGTCCGGCCCGGCACCGAGGAGGCCGTCAACCAGAGCCGGCACATCCACTCGAGCTGGGCGGTGCGGTCGTAGGCCTGGTCGAGGGAGGTGCCGTAGGTGATCGTGCCGTGGTTGCGGAGCAGGCAGCCGGTGCGGTCGGCGAGGGCGTCGAGCATGGAGCGGGCGAGTTCGTCGGTGCCGTAGGCCGCGTACGGGGCGACGCGGACGGGGCCGCCGAGCGCGGCGGTCATGTAGTGGACCGGCGGGAGTTCGGGGACGAGCAGGGAGACGGCCGTCGCGTGCACGGCGTGGGTGTGGACGACGGCCCGGGCGTCGGCGTCGGCGCGGTACACGGCCAGGTGCATGGGCAGTTCGCTGGTGGGGACCAGCGTGCCGAGCACCTGCCGTCCGTCCAGGTCGACGCCGGTCGCGTCGTCCGGGGTCAGCCGGTCGTAGGGCACACCCGACGGGGTGACCAGGACCGTGTCGCCGACGCGTACCGAGACGTTGCCCGAGGTGCCGACCACGAGCCCGTCGGCCACCGTGCGCCGGGCCGTCGCGACGAGTTCCGCCCAGGCCCGCTCCCGGACCCCGTTCGCCCGTCCGTCCCGCGAATACGTCACAGTCACCGTCTCCTCCCGGGCGCCCGGGCGCCCCGCACGTCCCGTCGCCGAACGGGCTCGCGGTGATCCTGCCAGGGACGTCTCCGGAGAGCAGCGGAGCGGGCACGCAGAGGGAGGCGCCGGCACCGCTTGCGGTCACCGTGACGCCCTGTCCAGTTCATCTTCCGTTCACCCTGGTTACCTACGTTCGTCGCGCCAACGACCTCGAACGATTGCCTGGGTAAATGGAAAGCTTCTCGCTGATCCTCGCGATTGTGGTGGTAACCGCACTCGCGTTTGATTTCACGAACGGTTTCCACGACACCGCGAACGCGATGGCGACGACCATTTCGACCGGTGCGCTCAAGCCCAAGGTGGCGGTGGCGATGTCCGCCGTCCTCAACCTTGTAGGCGCCTTCCTCTCGGTGGAGGTCGCCAACACGATCTCCAAGGGTCTCGTCGACGAGACCGGCATCCGTCCCGAGGTCATCTTCGCCGCCCTGGTCGGCGCGATCCTCTGGAACCTGCTGACCTGGCTGGTCGGACTCCCCTCCAGTTCCTCGCACGCCCTGATGGGCGGTCTGATCGGCGCCGCCGTCGCCTCGGCCGGCCTCGGCGCGGTCAACGGCGACGTGCTCGTCACCAAGGTGCTCCTCCCCGCGATCGCCGCCCCGATCGTGGCCGGTGTCGCGGCGATGCTCGCGTCCCGGATGACGTACTCGCTGGGCCGCAAGGCCGACGGCCAGGCCGCCAGGAAGGGCTACCGCGCGGGGCAGATCGCCTCCGCCGGTCTGGTCTCGCTGGCCCACGGCACCAACGACGCCCAGAAGACCATGGGCATCATCACCCTCGCCCTGATCGCGGGCGGCGCGCTCGCCCCCGACTCCGACCCGCCGGTGTGGGTCATCCTGGGCGCGGGCCTGGCCATCGCGCTCGGCACCTACCTGGGCGGCTGGCGCATCATCCGCACCATGGGCAAGGGGCTGACCGACCTCCAGCCGCAGCAGGGCTTCGCCGCCCAGACCAGTGCCGCGACGGTCATCCTGGCCTCCTCCCACCTCGGCTTCTCCCTGTCCACCACGCACTCGGTCTCCGGCGCGGTGATGGGCGCGGGCCTCGGCCGCAAGGGCGGCGTGGTCCGCTGGTCCACGGCCACCCGGATGTTCGTCGCCTGGGGCCTGACGCTGCCGGCCGCGGCCCTGGTCGCCGCGCTCGCCGAGTGGGTCTGCCGCGCGGGCGACTGGGGCACGGCCCTGGTCGCGGTGTTCCTGGTCGCCTCCAGCTTCGCGATCTGGCGGATCTCCCGCCGCGAGGTCGTCGACCACACCAACGTCATCGACGCGGAGGAGCCCGGGTCCGCCGAGCCCGCCGGTGTGGTCACCACGGCGATGGCCGCCGTGTCGCCGCCTCCGGCGGGCGTGACCGAGGACCTGGCGGTCACCGTCCCGGCCCCGGCCCCCACCGCCGATCCCAAGGCCCCGTCGGCCGCCACCACCGTCTGAACCCGCGTCCCGGGTACGAAGGAAGCGAACCTCCATGAGCATCGACTGGGCAGCCCTCGGCTCCGTCTTCGGCGTCAGCCTCGTGGTCACGGTGGCCCTGGTGGGCCTGTTCACCCTCGGCATCGTCGGCCTCTCCCGCCAGGAACGGGCGGCCGCCCAGGGCGGCTCCGCGACCCTCGCGGTCACCGGCGCGTACGCGTGCTTCGCGGCCTGCACGGCGGCGGTGGCGTACGGGATCTATCTGATCGTCGCCTGACCCCGCCGCACCTCTCGTCCGCCCCGCCCGTGCCCGGTTCCCACCGGGCACGGGCGGGGCGGTTCTCTTCCCTCGTGCCACGCCGACGGCGGGCGCACCTCACGGCTCCGGCAACCCCTGCGGAGGGAATTCCACCGCCCACCGCATGCGGCACCCTCCGCTTGTGAATTTTCGCCGACTTCCAGGAATCGCTGGAGAACTCACTGCTGCCGTTCTGTCACACGAGCAACTTTCCCCTCAGCGATCACATCCCTTTCGATGTGTTTCGAGCGGTTTCCTCACCATTCAGGCTAGCAAGGCGACCTCGCCCAAAAGACACATGTCATACTGACCAACGCTGGTCGCACGTGTCGAACTAACCTATCCTCAACGAGAGTTATTCATTCGACGGTGGCGACCCGACCAGTCAACGACGACATGTGGCAGGGAGCACCATGGCCAGGGACATCGATCCGAGCCTGAACCGACGAAGGCTGCGAATCGAGCTGCGCAAAGCCCGCGATCAGGCCGGTCTGACCCAACGGGATGCCGTGCAGCAGCTGGAATGGTCACTTTCCAAACTGATCCGGATCGAGAAGGGCACGGTCAGCCTCAGCGTCACCGACCTGAGGGCTCTGCTCCAGCTGTACGGGGTGGCCGACCCCGCTCAGGTCGAGGAGCTGGAGGAGGCCGCCCGCGGCTCGAAGGGAGTGTCGTGGTGGGTGCAGTACAGCGAGGTCGTGACGCCCCCGTACGCCCTGTACCTGGGCTACGAGGGCTCTGCGGACACGATCCGCATGTACAACCCGGTGGTGCTGCCCGGTCTGGTGCAGACGGAGGACTACGCCACGGCGCTGATGTCCACGCTGACGGAAGAAGCACGGGTGCGCCCACAGGTGGACCTGCGCATCACTCGTCAGGAGCGGTTCTTCGACAGCGACGACGGCCCGGAGATCGACATCGTCCTGGACGAGGCCGCCCTGCGGCGCCAGATCGGGGGCCCGGCGGTGATGCGGCGGCAGCTGGACCATCTCCAGTCGCTGACGGAACACCCCAGGCTCACCGTCCGCGTCCTGCCGTTCTCCGCCGGCGCTCACTTCAGCGTCTCGACGTCCTTCATCCTGCTCGAGTTCAAGGACGACGACGATCTGCTGTACCTCGAAGGCCCGGGCGGCGGTCTGTCCAGCCGTGACGACCTCGGACTCACCGCCCGCTACCAGGAGTGCTTCGAGGACATCAGCGACAGGGCGTACGACGGCGCTCGGGTGATCGAGTTGCTCGACAAGGTCAGGGAGAGCCTGGCCGACAGCTGAATCCGGGCTGGGACGGCCCGGCACGAGACGGGGGAGGCCCCATGACGGTCTTCGGAGTACGAGCGTGGTGGCAGCGGTGGCGCGCGCCGGTCCGCACCGGCCCCGCCACCGACCCGCCGGGGGGATCCGGCGACACGGAGCAGGGGCCTCCTCCGGTCGACGACTGCGCGCTCAAGGCGTACGCCATGCAGCGCCGCGAGTGGGCCGAGGCGCTCATCGACGTGGAGAACGCCCGGGTGGCCGGAGAGATCCGGCTGATTTCCGCCCGTCTCCTGCTGGGCACGGCGTGCGGGAGCATCCTGCTGTTCAGCATCGCCCTCGCCACGCGGGTCGCGCCCAGCCTTCCGCACGGCTCCGCGTCCCCCCTCACCACTGCCGCCATCGGCGCTTTCGGCGCGGCCCTCCTCGCCGCCCTGGGTGCCGGAATCGGCAGGGCGCTGCGCGGCCGGGCCGCGTCGGCGCCCGCCCAGCCCGTCAGTGGTGGCGCCGCCGAGGCTCCACGGCCGTCAGAGCGCGGTTCAGAACGCGGAGGCGGTCCGTGACAGGAGTGAGCCCCCACCACAGCCCCGCGCCCACGGCCACCGCCGCGGTCACCACCAGCCACACCATGCCCCGGGCGGCACCGCCCGGGGCCAGGAACGCGACCAGCGCGCCCAGCCCGACGGCGAGGACCCCCACCACCGAGCAGTAGAGCGCCAACGGCGCCGCCCCGGTCATCCGGTCTCCACGCGTACCGGGCCACCCCGGGCGCGCGGAAGCGGTCCCTTTGATTCGGTCTGCCATGCGTGTACCTCCCGTCCCCCCGCGCGGCGGTCAGACACCGCGCGAATCCGGGTCCACAAGCCCCGCCAGAAAACCACACCACGACGCGTGACGAAAGGCGAGCACAGCGTGTCGACGTTGCTTCGAGTCACGTACCAGTACGCGTCCGCCCCCGACGGCCATCTCGACGCATGCCTCACCCCCGTCGGTGGAATAGCTGCTCTTGAACCACGCGTGCCCTGACCGTTCGCTTTCGATCGCACCCACCTCCTCCGGCCCACCGGCCGTCACGCGGCCTCGGCACCATCACTCGCCGCCCCACCGCTGTCCCCCGCCCGCGTACACGCGCTTCCGTCCCCTCCAGTCTTCCCAGCCTGCCCACCGGGGAAGAGCCCAGAAAGCGTCGATGTCGTGGACCTGGCGAGCTTTCGACGGTGTGGGCCTCAGCACACCCGGCGCCGCAGGTCAACGCCAGGTTGACGGGTGTTCGCGGGCCGTGGTGGACTTCCGGGGCCATCTACGGCGGCAGGAGAGGAAGCCCGGTGCGAATCCGGCGCGGTCCCGCCACTGTGACCGGGGGTCAGGATTCCCGGGAGCCAGGAACTCTCGCCGCCGTGCTCTTCGAACCAGGGCGCGGACACCCTGAGTGAGGACATATCGCCATGCGCGGCTGCCGTTCCAGGCTCATCAGCGACACGCTTCGACTCTCCCTTCCCACGGCCGGTTGAGCCGTGCGTGCCGGACGCGTCTTCGCGTACGGCGCCGCCGCCGGTCTTCTCGGTGACCTCCTCCTCGGCGATCCACGCCGCGGACACCCGGTCGCCGCGTTCGGCCGTGCCGCGGGTGCCGTGGAACAGGTGCTGTGGCGGGACCACCGGGGGTGGGGCGCGCTGCACACCGTCGTGTGCGCCGGTGGCGCCGCCGCGCTCGGCTCGGCCGCCGCGCGGGCCGTACGCCGCTCTCCCGCCGTCTCCGTCGTACTGACGGGCGCGGCCACCTGGGCGGTGGTCGGCGGCACGTCGCTCGCCCGGGAGGCCGGTGCGATCGGGCGGGCCCTGGAGGCGGGGGACGTCGAGGCGGCGCGGGCGCGGCTGCCGCACCTGTGCGGGCGGGACCCGCAGGCGCTGGACGCCGACGGGATCGCCCGGGCCGTCGTGGAGTCCGTCGCCGAGAACACCTCGGACGCGGTCGTGGGCGCCCTGGTGTGGGGCGCCGTGGCCGGAGTCCCGGGACTGCTCGGTTTCCGGGCCGTGAACACGCTGGACGCCATGGTCGGCCACAAGTCCGCCAGGTACCGCCGCTACGGCTGGGCCTCGGCCCGCCTGGACGACCTCGCGGGCTGGCCGGGCGCCCGTCTGACCGCCGTACTGACCACCGCGGCCGGTGGCGATCCGCGGGGCGCCGTACGCGCCTGGCGTGCGGACGCCGGGCGGCATCCGAGCCCCAACGCCGGGCCCGTGGAGGCGTCGTTCGCGGGCGCGCTCGGCGTGCGGCTCGGCGGGACGCTCTCCTACGGCGGGCGGGTGGAGCACCGGCCCGTCCTCAACGGGGCGGCGGGACGCGCCGTCCGGGCCGGTTCCGGCGACATCGACCGGGCCGTGCGCCTCTCGCGGCGCGTGGGCTGGCTGGCGCTGGGCGTGTGCGCGGGCGCGCGGCTGCTCGCGCACGGCATCGCCGGGAAGGGACGTACGTCGTGAACGGTGGCCTGCTCGTCGCCGGTACCACCTCCGACGCGGGCAAGAGCGTCGTCACCGCCGGGATCTGCCGCTGGCTGGTGCGCCAGGGCGTCAAGGTCGCGCCCTTCAAGGCGCAGAACATGTCGCTGAACTCCTTCGTGACCCGCGAGGGTGCCGAGATCGGCCGGGCCCAGGCCATGCAGGCCCAGGCGTGCCGGGTGGAGCCGACCGCGCACATGAACCCGGTGCTGCTCAAGCCCGGCGGGGAGCGCAGCAGCCAGGTCGTGCTGCTCGGCAGGCCGGTCGGCGAGATGAGCGCCCGCGGCTACCACGGCGGGCGCCAGGAGCGGCTGCTCGGCACGGTGCTCGACTCGCTCGCCGCACTGCGCGGCACGTACGACGCGGTGATCTGCGAGGGGGCGGGCAGCCCGGCCGAGATCAACCTGCGCCGCACCGACATCGTCAACATGGGGATCGCCCGGGGCGCCGGACTCCCCGTCCTGGTCGTCGGCGACATCGACCGCGGGGGCGTCTTCGCCTCCTTCTTCGGCACGGTGGCGCTGCTGGCGCCCGAGGACCAGGCACTGGTCGCCGGGTTCCTGGTGAACAAGTTCCGGGGTGATGTCTCGCTCCTGGAGCCCGGGTTGGAGATGCTGCACGGTCTCACCGGGCGGCGGACGTACGGCGTACTGCCCTTCCGGCACGGGCTCGGCATCGACGAGGAGGACGGGCTGCGGGTCTCCCTGCGCGGGACGGTGCGGGAGTCGGTCGTCGCGCCGCCGGTCGGCGAGGACGTGCTGCGGGTCGCCGTCTGCGCGGTCCCGCTCATGTCCAACTTCACGGACGTGGACGCGCTGGCCGCCGAACCCGGTGTCGTGGTGCGGTTCGTGGACCGTCCGGAGGAACTGGCCGACGCCGACCTGGTGATCGTGCCGGGGACGCGCGGGACGGTACGGGCCCTGGAGTGGCTGCGGGAGCGGGGGCTCGCGGACGCCATCGCGCGCAGGGTGGCCGAGCGGCGGCCCGTGCTCGGCATCTGCGGCGGCTTCCAGGTCCTCGGCGAGCACATCGAGGACGAGGTCGAGTCCCGCGCCGGGCACGTGGACGGCCTCGGACTGCTGCCCGTGCGGGTGCGGTTCGCCCGCGAGAAGACCCTCACCCGGCCGGTGGGCGAGGCCCTCGGCGAGCGCGTCGAGGGGTACGAGATCCACCACGGGGTGGCCGAGGTGACCGGCGGCACACCCTTCCTGGACGGCTGCCGGGTCGGCCAGACCTGGGGCACGCACTGGCACGGCTCGCTGGAGTCGGACGGCTTCCGGCGGGCGTTCCTGCGCGAGGTGGCCGCCGCCGCGGGCCGCCGCTTCGTGCCGGCTCCCGACACCTCGTTCGCCGCGCTGCGCGAGGAGCAGCTCGACCGGCTCGGCGACCTGATCGAACACCACGCGGACACGGACGCGCTGTGGCGGCTCATCGAGTCCGGCGCGCCGCAAGGACTGCCCTTCATTCCACCGGGAGCGCCCGCATGAGCACAGTGCTGTTGTTGTCGACCGCCGACACGGACCTGCTGGCGGCCCGCGCGTCGGACGCCGCCTACCGGATCGGCAACCCGACCCGGGTCGACGTCCGCGAGGAGCTGCCGGGCCTGGTCGAGGGCGCGGACCTCGCCGTCGTCCGCCTGCTCGGCGGCAAGCGCGCCTGGGAGGACGGGCTCGCCGCGCTCAGGGCCGCCGGGATCCCGACCGTCCTGCTGGGCGGCGAGAGCGTGCCGGACGCGGAGCTGATGGCCGAGTCGTCGGTCCCGGCCGGGGTGGTGGCCGAGGCGCTGCGCTACCTGGTCGAGGGCGGCCCGGACAACCTCACCCAACTCGCCCGCTTCCTGTCGGACACGGTGCTGCTGACCGGCGAGGGCTTCGACGAGCCGGAGAAGATGCCGGAGTACGGCGTCCACGGCGAGCGCCTCTTCACCGAGGGCCGCCCCACGGTCGGCGTGCTCTTCTACCGGGCCCACCAGCTGAGCGGCAACACCGCGTTCGTCGACACGCTGTGCGACGCGATCGAGGCACGCGGCGCCAACGCCCTGCCGGTGTACTGCGGTTCGCTGCGCGACGCGGACCCCGGGCTGTACGGGCTGCTGGGCCGGGCCGACGCCCTGGTCGCCACGGTCCTCGCGGCCGGCGGCACGCACGCCTCGCAGGCCTCGGCGGGCGGTGACGAGGAGGCCTGGGACATCGGCGCGCTGGCCGACCTGAACGTGCCGGTGCTGCAAGGGCTCTGCCTGACCTCCTCCCGGGCCGCCTGGGAGGCGTCGGACGCCGCGCTCTCCCCCATGGACGCGGCGATGCAGGTCGCGATCCCGGAGTTCGACGGGCGGCTGGTCACCGTGCCCTTCTCCTTCAAGGAGCAGGGGCCGGACGAGGTCCCGGTCTACGTCGCCGACCCGGAGCGGGCGGGGCGGGTCGCCGGGATCGCCGTACGGCACGCGGCGCTCGGCCACAAGGCGAACGCCGACAAGAGGGTCGCGCTGGTCTTCACGGCGTACCCGACCAAGCACTCCCGCGTCGGCAACGCCGTCGGTCTCGACACCCCGGCGTCGGCCGTGCGGGTCCTGGACGCGCTCAGGGACGCGGGGTACGGGGTCACCGGATACCCGTCCGAGGGCGACGAGTTGATCCACCGGCTGATCGAGGCCGGCGGCCACGACGTGGAGTGGCTGACGGAGGACCAGCTGGCCGCCGCTCCCGCGCGGGTGCCGCTGGCCGACTACCGGGCCTGGTTCGAGAAGCTGGACCCGGAGCTGCGGGACGGCATGCGGGAGGCGTGGGGCGAGCCGCCGGGTTCGCTGTACGTCGACGGCGACGACATCGTGCTGGCCTCGCTCCGGTTCGGGAACGTCGTGGTGATGATCCAGCCGCCGCGCGGCTTCGGGGAGAACCCGATCGCGATCTACCACGACCCGGACATGCCGCCCTCGCACCACTACATGGCGGCCTACCGCTGGCTGGAGAACAGCTTCGGCGCCGACGCGATCGTGCACATGGGCAAGCACGGCACGTTGGAGTGGCTGCCGGGCAAGGGCCTGGGGTCGAGCTCGGGCTGCGCACCGGACGCCGTCCTCGGCGACCTGCCGCTGATCTACCCGTTCATCGTCAACGACCCCGGCGAGGGCACCCAGGCCAAGCGGCGCGGCCACGCCACCGTCGTCGACCACCTCGTCCCGCCGATGGCGCGCGCGGACACCTACGGCGACCTGGCCAAGCTGGAGCAGCTGCTCGACGAGTACGCCCTCGTCTCCGACCTGGACCCGACGAAGGCGCCCGCGGTCCGCGCGCAGATCTGGACGCTGGTCAAGGCGGCCGAGCTCCACCACGACCTGCACGTGGACGACCAGCCGGACGACGACGCCTTCGACTCCTTCGTCATGCACATCGACGGCTACCTGTGCGAGATCAAGGACGTGCAGATCCGCGACGGCCTGCACATCCTGGGCGGCGGCCCGGTCGGCGAGCCGCGCGTCAACCTCGTCCTCGCGGTGCTGCGCGCCTCGCAGGTGTGGGGCGGGCAGGCGAACGCGCTGCCGGGCCTCAGGGCGTCGCTGGCCGAGCGCTTCGGGCTGGTGGAGAAGGAGCTGCTGGCCGAACCCGGCGCCCCCGTGAAGGTGCCGGTGGAGCTGACGGACCTGGTGGACGGCCCTGCGCGGTCGGCGGCCGACGCGATCGATCTGCTGGAGCAGCTGTGCCGGCGGTTCGCGGAGGGCATGGAGCTGCGGGCGTGGGACGCGGTGGCCGTCCCGGGTCTGGTCCGCGACGTGCTCGGCACCGAACTGTCCGACGCGGTCGCGGTGCTGGAGTTCGCCTGCACCGAGGTCGTACCGCGCCTCGCCCGGACCACGGACGAGATCGGACACATCCTGCGGGCCCTGGACGGCGGTTACGTCCCGGCCGGGCCGTCGGGCTCCCCGACCCGCGGCCTGGTCAACGTCCTGCCGACCGGCCGGAACTTCTACTCCGTCGACCCGAAGGCGATCCCGTCCCGGCTGAGCTGGGAGGTCGGCCAGTCGCTGGCGGACTCGCTGATCCAGCGGTACCTGAACGACACGGGCGAGTACCCGAGGTCGGTCGGCCTCACGGTGTGGGGCACGTCCGCGATGCGTACCCAGGGCGACGACATCGCCGAGATCCTGGCGCTGCTGGGCTGCCGCCCGGTGTGGGACGACGCGTCGCGCCGGGTGACGGGCTTCGAGGTGGTGCCGGTGGCGGAGCTGGGCCGGCCGCGCGTGGACGTCACGGTGCGCATCTCCGGGTTCTTCCGGGACGCGTTCCCGCACGTGGTGGGGTTGATCGACGACGCGGTGCGGGCGGTGGCGGAGCTGGACGAGCCCGCGTCGTCCAACTTCGTGAAGGCGCACGCCGACGAGGACACCGCCGAGCACGGCGACCGGCGCCGGGCGACGTCCCGCATCTTCGGCTCCAAGCCGGGCGCGTACGGGGCGGGTCTGCTGCCGCTGATCGACGCCCGCAACTGGCGCAGCGACGCGGACCTGGCCGAGGTGTACGCGGTGTGGGGCGGCTACGCCTACGGGCGGGGGCTCGACGGGCGGGCGGCGCGCGGGGACATGGAGACGGCGTTCCGGCGGATCGCGGTGGCGGCGAAGAATGTCGATACGCGTGAACATGACATCGCCGATGCGGACGACTACTTCCAGTATCACGGCGGCATGGTCGCCATGGTGCGCCATCTGACGGGCGAGAGCCCGGAGGCGTACGTGGGCGACTCCGCCACCCCCGACCAGGTGAAGACGCGGACGTTGAGCGAGGAGACGCACAGAGTCTTCCGGGCGCGGGTGGTCAACCCGCGCTGGATGGCGGCGATGCGGCGGCACGGCTACAAGGGCGCCTTCGAGATGGCGGCCACCGTGGACTACCTCTTCGGCTACGACGCCACGGCAGGGGTGGTGGACGACTGGATGTACGAGAAGCTCAGCGCGGAGTACGTCTTCGACGCGGAGAACCGGGACTTCATGAAGAAGTCCAATCCCTGGGCCCTGCGCGGCATCACCGAGCGGCTCCTGGAGGCCGCCGACCGGGGGCTGTGGGCGGAGCCGGACGCGGAGACGCTGGAGCGGCTGCGCACCACCTATCTGGAGCTCGAAGGCGACTTGGAGGGCGACGACAAGTGAGTACCCCGTTCCCGTTCACGGCCGTCGTGGGCCAGGACGACCTGCGGCTCGCGCTGTTGCTGAACGCCGTCTCACCGAGCGTCGGCGGTGTGCTGGTGCGCGGTGAGAAGGGCACCGCCAAGAGCACGGCCGTGCGGGCGCTGTCGGCACTGATGCCGGAGGTGGACGTCGTCTCTGGGTGCCGTTTCTCCTGCGACCCCGACTCCCCCGACCCCGCCTGCCCGGACGGCCCGCACGAGCCGGGCGCCTTCGCCTCGCGTCCGGCGCGGATGGTCGAGCTGCCCGTCGGGGCCTCCGAGGACCGGCTGGTGGGCGCCCTCGACATCGAGCGGGCGCTGGCGGAGGGCGTGAAGGCGTTCGAGCCCGGCCTGCTCGCCGACGCGCACCGCGGGATCCTCTACGTCGACGAGGTCAACCTGCTCCACGACCACCTCGTGGACCTGTTGCTGGACGCCGCCGCGATGGGCGCCTCCTACGTCGAGCGCGAGGGCGTCTCCGTGCGGCACGCCGCGCGGTTCCTGCTGGTCGGGACCATGAATCCCGAGGAAGGTGAACTGCGTCCCCAACTGCTGGACCGCTTCGGACTCACCGTCGAGGTCGCCGCCTCGCGCGAGCCCGAGCAGCGGGTGGAGGTCGTCCGGCGCCGGCTGGCGTACGACGACGACCCGGCCGGTTTCGCCGAGCGCTGGGCCGACGAGGAGGCCGCCGTACGGGCGCGGATCGTGGCGGCGCGGGAGCTGCTGCCGACGGTGCGGCTGGGCGACGGGGCGCTGCGGCAGATCGCGGCGACCTGTGCGGCCTTCGATGTGGACGGCATGCGGGCCGACATCGTGATGGCGCGGACGGCGACCGCGCTGGCGGCGTGGGCCGGGCGGACGGAGGTCCTCGCGGAGGACGTACGACAGGCGGCGTTGCTGGCGCTGCCGCACCGGCGGCGGCGCAATCCGTTCGACGCGCCGGGCCTTGACGAGGACAAACTGGACGAGACGCTCGAGGAGTTCGGCGGGCAGGACGGTCAGGGCGAGGACGGGGACGACGACCCCGATCCGGGTCCCGACGGCGGTCCCGGTGGGCAGCCGGAGCCCGACGACGCACCGCAGGGCGACGGGGATGCCGCCGCGCGTCCCGAGGCCGGGGAGGGCGGCGAGCCGCAGCCTTCCGGCGGCGCCGGTGAGCAGTCCCCCGCGCGTGCCGCCGAGCCGTTCCGCACCAAGGTGCTGAGCGTGCCGGGGCTGGGTCAGGGTGCCGCCGGGAGGCGTTCACGGGCGCGGACCGAGCACGGGCGTACGACGGGCGCCCGGCGGCCGCGGGCGCGCTGACGAAGCTGCACCTGGCCGCGACCGTGCAGGCCGCCGCGCCGCACCAGCGGGCGCGGGGCCGCAGCGGGCCCGGGCTCGTGGTGCGCCGGGACGACCTGCGGCAGGCGACGAGGGAGGGGCGTGAGGGGAATCTCGTGCTGTTCGTCGTCGACGCCTCCGGGTCGATGGCCGCGCGGCAGCGGATGAGTGCCGTCAAGGGTGCCGTGCTGTCGCTGCTGCTGGACGCGTACCAACGGCGGGACAAGGTGGGGCTGGTGACCTTCCGGGGTTCGGCGGCCGATGTGGCGCTGCCGCCGACGTCGTCGGTCGACGCGGCGGCGGTGCGGCTGGAGTCGCTGCCGACCGGGGGGCGTACGCCGCTGGCCGCCGGGCTGCTGCGCGCCCACGAGGTGCTGCGGGTGGAGCGGTTGCGGGATCCGGCCCGGCGGGCGCTGGTCGTGGTGGTGACGGACGGGCGGGCCACCGGCGGCCCCGAGCCCGTCGCGCTGGCGGGGCGCGCGGCGCGGCTGTTCGCCGCCGACGGGGTCGCCTCGGTGGTCGTGGACTGCGAGTCGGGTCCCGTGCGGCTCGGGCTCGCCGGGCGGCTGGCGGGTGAGCTGGGCGGTACGGCGGTGACGCTGGACGAGCTGCGGGCGGACTCGATCGCCGGTCTCGTGAAGGACGTGCAGGGCAGCAGGAGGGCCGCGTAATGCCGCAGGGCAAGCCGAGTGTCGTACCGGACGACGGGCTGACGACCCGTCAGCGGCGCAACCGTCCGTTGGTCGTGGTGCACACGGGCGTCGGGAAGGGCAAGTCCACCGCCGCGTTCGGGCTGGCGCTGCGCGCCTGGAACCAGGGGTGGCCGATCGGGGTGTTCCAGTTCGTCAAGTCGGCCAAGTGGAAGGTCGGCGAGGAGAACGCCCTGCGGGTGCTGGGCGCCAGCGGCGAGGGCGGGTCCGTCGCCTGGCACAAGATGGGCGAGGGCTGGTCCTGGGTCCAGCGCGACGCGCAGCTGGACAACGAGGAGAAGGCCCGCGAGGGCTGGGAGCAGGTCAAGCGGGACCTGGCCGCCGAGACGTACAAGCTGTACGTGCTGGACGAGTTCGCCTATCCGATGCACTGGGGGTGGGTCGACACCGACGAGGTGGTGTCCGTGCTGCGCGAGCGGCCCGGGACCCAGCATGTCGTGATCACCGGGCGGAACGCGCCCGGGGCGCTGGTGGAGTGCGCCGATCTCGTCACCGACATGTCCAAGGTCAAGCATCCGATGGACGCGGGGCAGAAGGGGCAGAGGGGCATCGAGTGGTGACGTCCTCCGGCTCCGTCGGTCCTGCTGGCTCCGTCGGTCCCGCCGGCTCGGCCGTTCCCCGGCTGGTCGTCGCCGCGCCTTCGTCCGGCAGCGGCAAGACCGCCGTCGCCACCGGGTTGATGGCCGCGCTCACGGCGCGCGGGCTCACCGTGTCCCCGCACAAGGTCGGGCCCGACTACATCGACCCCGGCTACCACGCGCTCGCCACCGGGCGGGTGGGGCGGAACCTCGACGCGTATCTGTGCGGGCCCGAGCTGGTCGGGCCGCTGTTCCTGCACGGGGCGCGCGGGTGCGACCTCGCCGTCGTCGAGGGTGTGATGGGGCTGTACGACGGGGCGGCGGGCGAGGGGGAACTCGCCTCCACCGCGCAGGTCGCCAAGCTGCTGCGGGCGCCGGTGGTACTGGTCGTGGACGCGTCGTCGCAGTCGCGGTCGGTGGCGGCGCTGGTGCACGGGTTCGTGTCCTGGGACCCGGAGGTGCGGATCGGGGGCGTGATCCTGAACAAGGTCGCGTCGGACCGGCACGAGGCGCTGCTGCGGGAGGCGGTGGACTCCGTCGGGGTGCCGGTCCTCGGGGTGTTGCGGCGGGCGCCGCGGGTCGACGTGCCGTCGCGGCATCTGGGCCTGGTGCCGGTTGCGGAGCGGCGCGGTGCGGCGGTGGACGCCGTTGACGCGATGGCGGCGCAGGTCGCGGGCGGGTGCGATCTGGAGGCGTTGGTCCGGCTGGCGCGGAGTGCGGGGCCCTTGGGTTGTGCGGCTTGGGATGCGGGTGAGGCCTTGGTTTCCTCGCCCCCGCCGCGCCTTCCCGTCCCGTCCCCGGGGGCAGCGCCCCCAGACCCCCGCCCTCGGCCTGGACGGCCTGGTCCTCAAGCGCCGGGCGGGCCGGAGGGCGCCGGCCGGGGTGTGAAGGTCGCCATGGCCGGTGGGCCCGCCTTCACGTTCTCCTACGCCGAGCACACCGAGCTGCTCGCCGCCGCCGGGGCCGAGGTCGTGCCGTTCGATCCGTTGCGGGACGAGGAGTTGCCCGAGGGGACCGCGGGGCTCGTCATCGGGGGCGGGTTCCCGGAGGTGTACGCCTCCGAGCTGTCCGCCAACGAGGGGCTGCGGAAGTCCGTCGCCGAGCTGGCGCTGAGCGGGGCTCCCGTCGCCGCCGAGTGTGCGGGGCTGCTGTACCTGTGCCGGGAGTTGGACGGGTTGCCGATGTGCGGGGTGCTGGACGCCTCCGCGCGGATGTCGGAGCGGCTGACGCTGGGCTACCGGGACGCCGTGGCCGTGTCCGACAGTTCGCTGGCCGTCGCGGGGACGCGGATGCGGGGGCACGAGTTCCACCGGACGGTCGTGGAGCCGGGGGCCGGGGCGGCGCCGGCCTGGGGGATGCGGGCGCCGGAGCGGCGCGTCGAGGGATTCGTGGAGCGCGGTGTGCACGCGAGCTATCTGCACACGCACTGGGCGGCCGAGCCCGGTGTCGCCCGTCGGTTCGTGGAGAGGTGCCGGACGTCATGAGCAGCAGGCTGATCGGGGTGGGAGTCGGGCCCGGGGACCCCGAGCTGGTGACCGTGAAGGGCGTCAACGCGCTGCGGGACGCCGACGCGGTGGTCGTGCCGGTGATGGCCGCACCCGATGGGAGGGACGGCGGCGAGCGCGGCCGCGCCGAGGCGACCGTGCTGCACTACGTGGGCGCGGAGAAGGTCGTACGGGTGGTGTTCGCGCTGAACGAGCGCGCCGACCGGGCGCGGCGCGAGGCGGCCTGGGACGCGGCCGGGGAGCGGGTGGCCGGGCTGCTGCGGGAGCATGCCGCCGTCGCCTTCGCGACCATCGGGGATCCCAACGTGTACTCGACCTTCACCTACCTCGCGCAGACCGTCGGCGCGCTCGTGCCGGGGACGGTCGTGGAGACCGTGCCGGGGATCACCGCGATGCAGGATCTCGCGGCGCGGTCGGGGGCCGTGCTGACGGAGGGCACCGAGCCGTTGACGCTGGTGCCGGTCACCGCGGGGTCCGCGGTGCTCAAGGAGGCGCTGCACGGGCCCGGCACGGTCGTCGCGTACAAGTTCGGCCGGCAGGCCGCCGAGGTGGCCGAGGCGCTGCGGGAGAGCGGGCGGCTGGACGACGCGGTGTGGGGGTCGGCGCTGGGGCTGCCGGAGGAGTCGGTGCGGCCGGCCGGCGAGCTGGACGGGGCGCCGCTGCCGTATCTGTCGACGCTGATCGCACCCGCCCGGCGCGAGGGCGGGCGGGGCGGGAAGCTGTGAGCGCCCGTGACGACGGGTGCGGCTCGCGGCGCTCAGTCGGCGATGCCGACCACCAGCCAGATGAACGCCGCACCCGCGACCGTGCACAGCAGGGTCGAGCGGGCGGGGTGCTCGTGGTGGGCCTCGGGCAGGATCTCGGCCGCGGCGAGGTAGAGGAGCACGCCGCCGAAGAGACCGAGATAGGCGCCGAGCGCGCCCTCGGGGATGGTGAAGAGCAGGGTGGAGGCCGCGCCGAGGACGGGGGCGATCGCGTCGGCGACCAGCATCGCGATGGCGCGGCGGCGGGCGTTGCCGTACAGGCTGGTCAGTGTGTAGGTGTTGAAGCCGTCCGCGAAGTCGTGGGCGATCACGGCCATCGCCACCGCCGCGCCCATGCCGCCGCCGACCTGGAAGGCCGCGCCGATCGCCACGCCGTCCATCGCGCTGTGCCCGACCATCGCGGCGGCGGCCGTCAGGCCCACCTCGGGCGAGCGCCCGCCGTGCTCGTCGCCGCCGTGTGCGGCGCGGCGGGCCGCCAGCAGGCGTTCCACGAGGTGCGCGAGCAGGAATCCGGCGACGAAGAGCAGCAGTGCGGCCGGCACGCCGAACACCTCGTCGCCCGCCGCCTCCAGGGCCTCGGGCAGCAGGTCGAGGCCGACGACGCCCAGCATGAGGCCGCCGGCCAGGCCCAGGACCAGGTGGCGCCGGTCGGTCACGCGCTGCGCCGTCCAGCCGCCGGCCAGCGTCATCAGGAACGCGCCGAGCGCGACGAAGACCGCCATGGGCCCTTGGTATCCGATCACCCCGCGTTCACGCGCGTACGACAGCAGCAACCGCAGTAAATATGCGCAGGATGCACAGGAGAGGACCGAAAACGATGGATTCCGAGGCCAAGGTGACCTTCGTCGGTGCCGGTCCCGGCGCCGCCGATCTACTGACGTTCCGTGCGGCGCGTGCCATCGCCGAGGCGGACGTGGTGATCTGGGCGGCGAGCCTGGTCCAGGCGGAGGTGCTCCAGCACGCGCGGGAGGGTGCCGAGGTGCTGGACTCGGCGACGTTGTCGCTGGAGGACGTGGTCGCCGTCTACCGGCGGGCGCGGGCGGAGGGGCTGCGGGTGGCCCGCATCCACTCCGGGGACCCGGCGCTGTGGGGCGGGACGCAGGAGCAGCTCGACCGATGCGCGGAGATCGGCGTGGCGACCGAGATCGTGCCCGGTGTCTCCGCGTTCTCCGCGGTCGCGGCGCTCGCCGGGCGGGAGCTGACGATTCCCGAGGTCGCGCAGTCCGTGATCCTCACCCGGCTCGGCGGGGGCAAGACGCCGATGCCGCCCGGGGAGGAGGTCCGCGAGTTCGCGAAGCACGGCACGACCATGGCGGTCTTCCTGTCGGCGGCGCGCAGCGGCCAGTTGGTGCGGGAGCTGCTGGAGGGCGGCTACCCGACCGAGACGCCGGTCGTCGTCGCCTACCAGGCCACCTGGCCGGAGGAGCTGGTCGTGCGGTGCACGATCGGCACGCTGGAGGAGACGGTCAAGGAGCACCGGCTCTGGAAGCACACCCTGTTCCTGGTCGGCCCGGCGCTCGACGCGCACGGCACCCGCTCGCACCTGTACCACCCGGGGCACTTCCACGGCTATCGCAAGGCCGACCCCGAGGCACGCCGTGAGTTGCGCTCGCGGGGTGCGAGCACGTGATCACCGTGGTCGGGGCGGGGACCGGCTCCCCGCTGCCCGAGGACGTGGCCGACGGTGCGGAGCTGGTCGTCGGCGGGCGGCGGCACCTGGACGCCGTACGGCTGCCGGCAGGGGCCGGGACGGTCGTCCTGGGGGCGTTGGCGCCCGCGCTGGACACGGTCGCGGAGTACGTCGCGAAGGGGCGGCCGGTGACCGTGCTGGCTTCCGGTGATCCGGGGTTCTTCGGGATCGTGCGGGTGCTGGCGGAGCGGTTCGGTCGGGAGCGGCTGGACGTGCGGCCCGGGGTGTCGTCCGTCGCGGCGGCCTTCGCGCGGGCCGGGTTGCCGTGGGACGACGCCGTGGTGGCCAGCGCGCACGGGCGGGACCTGCGGAGGGCGGTGAACCTGTGCCGGGCGCACCCGAAGGTCGCCGTGCTGACCGGTCCCGGGGCCGGTCCCGCGGAGCTGGGGGACGCGCTCGGGTCCGACGGGCGGGTGTTCGTCGTCGCCTCCGCGCTGGGTTCGGCCGAGGAGCGGGTGGAGCGGGTGACGCCCGCCGAGGCGGCCGTACGCGACTGGGGTGCGGCGGTGAGCGTGGTGCTGTGCCTGGACGAGGCGCGGGCGCTGGGGCCGGTGCGGGCGGTGGCGGGGCCGCGGCCGGGGCCCGCGGGGTGGGCGCTGGACGAGGCGGAGTTCGCCCACCGCGACTCCATGATCACCAAGTTCGAGGTGCGGGCGCTGGCGCTGGCGCGGCTCGGGCCGCGCCCCGGCGACCTGGTGTGGGACGTCGGCGCGGGCTCCGGGTCGGTGGCCGTGGAGTGTGCGCGGCTGGGTGCCGCCGTCACCGCCGTCGAGAAGACGCCGGACGGGGTCGGGCGGGTCCGCGCCAACGCCGCCGCGCACGGCGTCGACGTGCGGGTGGTGCACGGGGCGGCGCCCGCGGTCCTGTCCGGCCTCGGGGACGACCCCGACGCCGTGTTCGTGGGCGGTGGCGGGCGCGAGCTGCCCGCGATCGTCGCCGCGTGTGCGCGGCGGGCCCGGCGCGTCGTGGTCGTCGCCGTGGCCGCGCTCGACCGGGTGCCGGCGGCCCGCGAGGCGCTGCTCGGCGCCGGGCTCGTGTGCGACGGGGTGCTGCTGCAGTCGTCGCGGCTGGCGCCGCTGCCGGGGGACGTGACCCGGCTGGCGGCCGCCAATCCCGTCTTCCTGCTGTGGGGCGTCAGGCCGCACGGCCGTACCGAAGGAGTTTCCCCTTGATCGGCCTCATCTCCGCCACGGCGGCGGGAGCGGCGGCGCGGGACCGGCTGGCCGCGGCGTGGCCGGACCGCACGCGGGTGTACGGGGGTCCCGTCGCGGACGCCGTACGGACCGCGTTCGCCGAGTGCGACCGGATCGTGTGCTTCCTGGCCACGGGCGCCGTGGTCCGGCTCGTGGCGCCGCTGCTGGACGACAAGCGCACCGACCCGGGTGTGGTGTGCGTCGACGAGGGCGGCCGGTTCGCCGTGTCGCTGGTCGGCGGGCACGGCGGCGGCGCCAACGGACTCGCGCGTGCGGTCGGCGAGGTGCTGGGCGCGGAGCCGGTGGTGACGACGGCGACCGACGCCGTCGGGCTGGCCGGCCTGGACACGCTCGGACTGCCCGTGGAGGGCGACGTCGCCGGGGTGTCGCGGGCGCTGCTGGACGGCGTGCCGGTGGCCCTGCGCGCCGAGGTGGCGTGGCCGCTGCCGCCGCTGCGGGTGGCGCGGGAGGGGGCCGACGCGGCGTACGCGGTCCGGGTGACGGACCGCGCGGTGGAGCCGGCCGGGGGCGAGGTCGTCCTGCGTCCGCCGTCCCTGGTCGTCGGGGTCGGCGCCTCCCGGGGGGCGCCGGTCGGGGAGGTGCTCGGGCTGGTCCGGGACACCCTGCGCGAGGCGGGACTGTCCGCCGCGTCGGTCGCCGAACTGGCCACCGTGGACGCCAAGGCGGAGGAGCCGGGGATCGTCGGGGCCGCCGAGCGGCTGGGCGTGCCCCTGGTGACGTACCCGGCCGACGCGTTGGCGGGCGTGGAGGTGCCCAACCCCTCCGACGCGCCGCTCGCGGCCGTGGGCACCCCGTCGGTCGCGGAGGCGGCGGCGCTGGTGGGCGGGGGTGAACTCCTGGTGCCCAAGCGGAAGTCGGCGGCGGCGCCCGCGAGGGCGACCTGCGCGGTCGTACGGCGTCCGGGGCGCGGGCGGCTCGCGGTGGTCGGGCTCGGGCCCGGTGCCCGGGACCTGGTGACGCCGCGGGCGCGGGCGGAGCTGCGGCGGGCGTCGGTGCTGGTCGGTCTCGACCAGTACGTCGACCAGATCCGCGATCTGCTGCGGCCCGGCACGCGGGTGCTGGAGTCGGGGCTCGGCGCGGAGGAGGAGCGGGCCCGGACGGCGGTCGAACAGGCGCGGCGCGGGCATGCCGTGGCGCTGATCGGCAGCGGGGACGCCGGGGTGTACGCGATGGCCTCGCCCGCGCTGGCCGAGGCGTCCGACGACATCGACGTGGTCGGGGTGCCGGGCGTGACGGCGGCCCTGGCGGCCGGGGCGATCCTGGGCGCACCGCTGGGCCACGACCACGTGTCGATCAGCCTGTCCGACCTGCACACGCCGTGGGAGGTCATCGAGCGGCGGGTGCGGGCGGCGGCCGAGGCGGATCTCGTCGTGACGTTCTACAACCCGCGCAGCCGGGGCCGGGACTGGCAGTTGCCCAAGGCCCTGGCGATCCTCGCGGAGCACCGGGAACCGTCGACTCCGGTGGGTGTGGTGCGCAACGCGTCGCGCGCCGACGAGTCCAGCCGCCTGTCCACGCTCGCCGCGCTCGATCCGGCGACCGTCGACATGATGACCGTCGTGACGGTGGGCAACACCGCGACCCGGGAGATCTCCGGGCGCATGGTGACACCGCGCGGCTACCGCTGGCAGGAGGACCCGGCGACCCGCCGCTCCCCTGCCCCTTCCTCCCGGGCCTCGGGGTCCGGGACGTTCGCATCCGAGCAACCCGAGGAGACCCTGTGAGGACCCCGCCCGCCCTGCTCATCGCCGGACACGGCACCCGGGACGAGGCCGGAGCCGAGGCGTTCCGCGACTTCGTGCGCGAGCTGGGCCGACGCCACCCCGAACTGCCCGTCGCGGGCGGCTTCATCGAGCTGTCCCCGCCGCCGCTGGGCGACGCGGTCGCCGAACTGGTGGAGCGCGGTGTGCGCCGGTTCGCCGCGGTGCCGCTGATGCTGGTGTCGGCCGGGCATGCCAAGGGCGACATACCGGCGGCGCTGTCCCGCGAGCGGGAGCGCCACCCCGGCATCACGTACACCTACGGACGCCCGCTGGGCCCGCACCCGGCGCTGCTGCGGGTGCTGGAGCGGCGTCTGGCGGCGGCGGTCGATCCGGCCTGGGACCCGGCGGAGGTGACCGTGCTGCTGGTCGGGCGCGGGTCGACGGATCCGGACGCCAACGCCGAGGTGTTCAAGGCGGCGCGGCTGATGTGGGAGGGGCGCGGGTACGCGGCCGTGGAGACGGCGTTCGTGTCGCTGGCGCAGCCGGACGTGCCAGGCGGTCTGGAGCGGTGCGTGCGGCTGGGCGCCCGGCGGGTGGTCGTGCTGCCGTACTTCCTGTTCACCGGGATCCTTCCGGACCGGGTCCGGCACCAGACCGAGGAGTGGGCGGCCGCGCACCCGGAGACCGAGGTGCGGTCGGCGGACGTCATCGGCCCCGAGCCGGAGCTGCTCGACCTGGTGTGGGAGCGGTACGAGGAGGCCGTCGGCGGCGACCTGCGGATGAACTGCGACAGCTGCGTGTACCGGATCGCGCTGCCGGGGTTCGAGGACAAGGTGGGGCTGCCGCAGCAGCCGCACTTCCACCCCGACGACGACGGCGACCACCACCACGGGCACCATCACGGGCATGGACACGCACACTCCCCCGCCCGCTGAGGCCCAGGGGCCGCACGCCGAGCCGCGGGGACCCGATCTGCGACACCACGGGGACGCCGAGGTGCGCGACGACGGTTCGGCGCTGGTGGACCTCGCGGTGAACGTCCGCGCGGACACTCCCCCGGCCTGGCTGCGCGAGCACGTCGCCGCCTCGCTCGGCTCGCTCGCCGCCTACCCGGACGGGCGGGCCGCGCGGGCGGCGGTGGCGGCGCGGCACGGGCTGCCGGTGGAACGGGTGCTGCTCACGGCGGGCGCGGCGGAGGCGTTCGTGCTGCTGGCGCGGGCGCTGAAGGTACGCCGGCCGGTCGTGGTGCACCCGCAGTTCACCGAGCCGGAGGCGGCGCTGCGGGACGCGGGGCACACGGTCGACCGGGTGCTGCTGCGGGAGGCGGACGGTTTCCGGCTCGACCCGGCGGCCGTGCCCCGGGACGCCGACCTGGTGGTGGTCGGCAACCCGACGAACCCGACCTCGGTGCTGCACCCGGCGGGCGTACTCGCGTCGCTGGCCCGGCCGGGGCGGACGCTGGTCGTGGACGAGGCGTTCATGGACGCGGTGCCGGGTGAGCGGGAGGCGCTGGCCGGGCGGACGGACGTGCCCGGCCTGGTCGTCCTGCGCAGCCTCACCAAGACGTGGGGGCTGGCGGGGCTGCGCATCGGGTACGTCCTGGCGGACCCGGGGACGATCGGTGAACTGGAGCGCGCCCAGCCGCTGTGGCCGGTGTCCACGCCCGCGCTGGCGGCCGCCGAGGCGTGCGTGGCGCCGCGGGCGCTGGCGGAGGCCGCCCACGCCGCCCACCGCGTCGCCGCCGACCGGGACCGTCTCGTCGCCGGGCTGGCGGGCTTCGCCGACGCCGGGCTCCGGGTCGTCGCACCGGCCGAGGGTCCCTTCGTCCTGCTCCGCGTTCCGGACGGCGCCGCCGTACGGCACCGGTTGCGCGGCCTCGGGTACGCGGTGCGGCGCGGGGACACGTTCCCGGGGCTGGGCGCGGACTGGCTGCGCCTGGCGGTGCGGGACCGGGCGACGACGGACGGCTTCCTGCGGGCGCTGGAGCGGGCGGTGCGGTGACGGAACCGGCCGCCCGACCAGGCGGCCTGGCGGCCTGAGGGCGCGGGTCCCCCCGGCCGCCCTCGGCCGCTCCCCGTCCGGGCGGTTCCTCCTCCGCACGGCTCCCTCTCCGGCCGCCACCGTCTCCGGACGGCTCCCTCCCCGGCCGACACCGTCTCCGGACGGCTTCCCGTCCGGGCGGTCCCCCTCGCTCCCCCTCCGCACGGCCTCCCCTCCGCACGGCTCATCCTCCGCACGGCTCCCCATCCGCACGGCTCATCCTCCGCACGGCTCCCCATCCGTACGGCTCCGCCTCCGGACGGCTCCCTCCGGCCGACACCGTCTCCGGACGGCTTCCCGTCCGGGCGGTCCCCCTCGCTCCCCTCCGGACGGCTTCCCGTCCGGAAACTCTGCCTCCAGCCGGCCCCCTCCAGCCCCCTCGGCCGCGCTCCCCCTCCGGGCGGCTGCCTCCAATCGGCATCCCGCCCGGCTGGCTCTCTCCGGCAGGCTCCCCGTCCGGAAACTCCCCTCCGGCCGGCTGCCCCGTCAGCCTCGCCTGCGGCGGGTCAGGAGCAGTGCCCCGCCGCCCGCCAGGACCAGGGCCGCGGCACCGGCCGCGAGGTACGGGGTCGACGAGCTGCCGCCGGTCTCGGCCAGGTCGGTCCCGGTGCGGGCACCCTGGGCCTTCACGTCGGCCGCGGGTCCGGCGGCGGGTTCGGCATCCTGGTCGGCCGGGGGCGCGTCGGCCTTCGCCGGGGGCTGCCCGGCCTCGTCCGCGGGGGCGGCCGGGGACTCGCACGTCGCCCCGGCCAGGGTCACGGTGCCCTCGACCTCGGCGACGTTCAGGTCGAGGGGGTTGACGGAGACCTTGAGTTCGAGCGCCGTCGCGGCGGCCGTGCGGGAGGTGGTCTTCTCCTTCGAGAGGTCGAGCCGCACCTCGCCGACGCCGGGCACCTTCACGTCCGTCGTCCCGCCGGTGGTGAGCGTGACCTTCTTGCCGAGGACCGTCACCGGGCCCAGCAGGTTGGCGTCGGCGACGGGCTGCTTCCCCGCCTCGCAGGTCGCCGTGGAGGTGACCTCCTGGACCTCGATCACCGACAGCAGCGGCAGCCCGGGAACGTGGAGCCGGGCGCGGGCCAGCGTGGTCGAGCCCTCGCTCCTCTCGGCGGTGGCCGTCGCCTTCGCCTCGGCGACGTCGGCGCGCAGGACGCTGAAGGGCTTCCCGCCGTCGACGCCGTCCAGCCGGGCGGTGAGCGCGGTCTTCTCGGCGCTCTCGGGTGCCTGCACCTCGTTGAGGGTGACCGCGAGCGGGACGTTCACGGTCTTGTTGAGCAGGGAGACGTCGAGCCCGGTACGCAGGACGGTGGCGCTCGCACGGCCGTGGTCGCCGGTCGCGTGGGCCGAGCCCGCGCCGGCCAGCGTCGCGGGGCCCGCGGCCAGTGCCGTGGCCGCCGCGACGGTGGCGAGACGGCGTGCGGGCATGCGGAAGGTGTTGCCGTTCAAGGTGGTGGGACCCCCAGTGAGACATGCGTGCGGGGCACGCATGAGCGATGTGCTCGGGACCCGCACAGAATGTCCCCGCACCCGCCGAACCGTCAGCGAACCCGGGGCACTTCACCCCTTCGTGAGGTTTTGGCGAACCCTTTCGATTCCTCTCGCACGGACGTTCCCCGACGTCACTCCTGTCGGCTAACCGACGACCCGTCCGTTCAGCACCACCCGGCGCGGAGCGCCGAGCACGCGCACGTCCGCGCGCGGGTCCTCGTCGTACACCACCAGGTCCGCGGGCGCCCCCTCGTCCAGGCCGGGACGGCCGAGCCAGCGCCGGGCGGCCCAGGTCGTCGCGGCGAGGGCCTCGACGGGCGGGATGCCCGCGGTGACCAGCTCCGCGACCTCGGCCCCGGCGAGCCCGTGCGCCAGGGCGCCGCCCGCGTCCGTGCCGACGAAGACGGGGACACCCGCGTCGTAGGCGTCCCGAACGGTGTCGTAGCGGCGTTCGTGGAGCCGGCGCATGTGGGCGGACCAGCGCGGGAACCGGGTCTCGCCACCGGCGGCCAGCGTGGGGAAGGTGGCGATGTTGACGAGGGTGGGCACGATGGCGACGCCGCGTTCGGCGAAGAGCGGGATCGTGTCGTCCGTGAGCCCCGTGGCGTGCTCGACGCAGTCGATCCCGGCCTCGACCAGGTCGCGCAGGGAGTCCTCGGCGAAGCAGTGCGCGGTGACGCGGGCGCCGAGGCGGTGGGCCTCCGCGATGGCCTTCTCGACGGCGCCGCGCGGCCAGCAGGCCGACAGGTCGCCTAGGTCGCGGTCGATCCAGTCGCCGACGAGTTTCACCCAGCCGTCGCCGCGCCGGGCCTCCTGGGCGACGTACGCGACGAGGTCCTCGGGCTCGATCTCCCAGGCGTAGTTGCGGATGTAGCGGCGGGTGCGGGCGATGTGCCGGCCGGCCCGGATGATCTTCGGGAGGTCCTCGCGGTCGTCGATCCAGCGGGTGTCGGAGGGCGAGCCCGCGTCGCGGACGAGGAGGGTGCCCGCCTCCCGGTCGGTCAGCGCCTGCTTCTCGGCGACGTCCTCGGGGACGGCCCCGTGCTGGTCCAGGCCGACGTGGCAGTGCGCGTCGACCAGGCCGGGCAGCGCCCACCCCTCGACGGTGCGGACGTCGGCGGCGCCCGCGGGGCGGTCGTACGAGATCCGGCCGTCGACCACCCACAACTCGTCCCGGACCTCCTCCGGCCCGACGAGCACCCGTCCCCTCACGTGCAGCACCGCGCGATCGCTCATGCCCCGCACCCTAGACCGGGGCCCGGGGCTCTTCGCGGCCCGGTCACCGGCCGTCACCGCGGGCCGCGGCGCGGGCCTGCCGCTCGGTCGCGAACCCGGCCGCCACGGCGCCGCCGACGGCGGTGAGCGCCAGGACCGCGACGCCGGGGTTGAGGTAGCCGGGGATGTCGGCGGACGCGTAGCCGTCGCCGTCGAGGGTCTCGCAGCGGAAGCCGAAGGGCAGGTAGGAGGCGGAATGGCCGACGACCGTCCCGGACAGCTCCGGGGACACCCCGGCGCGGCAGGGCAGCGGGGGCGAGGAGCCCGCGCCGCCGTCCTCGGCCTGCATGACCGCGAGCCCGACGCACAGCGCGCCCCAGAGGTACAGCAGGACGGCGGCGCCGCCGGCGGCCCCGGCGAGGATCCGGAAGGGCGCCCCCGGTCCGCGCGGCCCGGCGACGGCCGCCGCCGGGACCGCCGCGACGGGGCGGCGGGGGTAGGTGCCGGCGCCCCGGCGCAGGACGACGGCCGTCACCAGCGCGACGAGGACGAGCAGCAGCAGAGCGGGCACGGGCGCAAGTCCATCAGTCCGGCACCCACCCGGCTGTGGCGGAAGCCACAATTCCGGGCGTGGGGGTGTCGCAACGGAAGCCCTCCGGCGCGAGTGACGGCGGGGGCCGTGGTTACTCTCGACTCCATACGCGACGTACCCGCGCCGCGCACCTGCCGTTACTGAAGAGAGCACCGCCGTGACCCATCCCTTCCTGGATCTCGCCCCGCTGAGCGCCGGCCGTTTCGCCGCGATCGAGGACCGGGTCGCGCGTCTGCTGGGCACCGCGCAGGACGTGGTGGTCATGCAGGGCGAGGCGCTGCTGCCGCTGGAGGGCGCGATCCGCGCCGCCGCAGGTCCGGGCACCGTCGCGCTGAACATCGTCACGGGGCCCTACGGGCAGACCTTCGGGAACTGGCTGCGGGACTGCGGCGCGACCGTGCACGACCTCGCCGTGCCGTTCCACGCGGCCGTCTCCGCCGAGCAGGTCCGCCGGGCGTTCGCCGAGCACCCGGAGATCGACTTCGTGTCGCTGGTGCACGCCGAGGCGGCGACCGGCAACACCAACCCGGTCGCGGAGGTCGGCGAGGTGGTGCGGGCGCACGGCGCGCTGTTCTACCTGGACGCGGTGGCCTCCGTGGGCGCGGAGCCGGTGCTGCCGGACGCGTGGGGCGTGGACCTGTGCGTGATCGGCGCGCAGAAGGCGATGGGCGGCCCGGCCGGGGTGTCGGCGGTGTCGGTGAGCGAGCGGGCGTGGGCGCGGATGGCGGCGAACCCGAACGCCCCGCGCCGGTCGTACCTGTCGCTCCTCGACTGGAAGGAGCGCTGGATCGACGGCGGGCGCAAGGCGCTGCCGCACGCGCCGGCGCAGTTGGAGATGCTCGCGCTTCAGGCGTGCGTGGAGCGCTTCGAGGCGGAGGGCGCCGGCACGGTGATGGCGCGGCACGCGTCGGCCGCGGCGGCGACCCGGGCGGGCGCGCTCGCGCTGGGCGGCCTGGAGCCGTACGTGTACGAGGCGAGGGACGCGGCGCCGGTCGCGACGACGCTGCGGACGCCGTCGGACGTCGACGCGTCCGCGCTGGTGGCCCGGGCCCTGGAGTCCGACCCGGCGCTGCCGCTGGCGGCGGGCGGGGGCGCGCTGGCGGGCGAGATGATCCGGGTCAACCACTACGGTCCGGACGCGACGCGCGGGGCGGTGCAGGGCTGCCTGGCGGCACTGGGTGCCGCGCTGGCCGAGCGGGGGCTGAAGGCCGACCTGGAGGCCGCTCGGCGGGCCGTCGAGGAGGCGTGGGAGCGGCCGGCCGGCACCGGCCTTTCGGAAGGATGAATTCGAGGGAATTCCCGAAGCTCACACAAGCAGAATTTAGGAATTCCACTCAGCGCAGCTTCCCGTATTCTTCTGCCCGCTTTCCCCGGACCTAAACACAAAGATTTCACGAGTCCCGATCTTCACATTTCGGACACGTCTCGCACGGGTTACGCGATTGTGACCCGATCCACATGCTGCCCGTTTTGCGGCATGTATCCCGCACAAAACCTCTCATAACGCCGCCGTCTCGCGCGGCAGCACGCGCCCGCGTGATAACACATGGGGCGTCCATTCGTAACCCCATCCGGCGATGCAATTTCGAATTTCCCTGGGTAAATTCAATTTGCATGACTGCCGCGCAAGCAGACCTGCAAATCGATCGTCCGAGAGTGGCCGACGGGGCCGCCCTGTGGCGGATAGCGAGGGATTCCGAGGTCCTCGACCTGAACTCGTCCTACAGCTATCTGCTCTGGTGCCGGGACTTCGCCGCCACGTCGGCCGTCGCCCGCGACGAGCGCGGTGAGCCGGTCGGCTTCGTCACCGGATACGTACGTCCGGACCGTCCGGACACCCTGCTCGTGTGGCAGGTGGCGGTGGACGCGGCGTACCGCGGGCGCCGGCTCGCCGCCTCCCTGCTCGACGGGCTGGCCGAGCGGACCGTCGCGGAACGCGGTCTGACCACGCTGGAGACCACCATCTCCCCCGACAACACGGCCTCCCAGCGGCTGTTCACCTCGTTCGCCGAGCGTCGTGGCGCCCGGCTGGAGCGCGAGGTGCTGTTCGACACGGACGTGTTCCCCGACGGTCCGCACGAGCCCGAGGTCCTCTACCGCATAGGTCCCCTGACCGCAACCGGCTGACCGGCCGTCCGGACGGCCCGGCACCCCGTGCCAGTCCGGCCCCAGAGACTTCCCGCGGACCGCACCGGTCCCCGGATCCGTACGACCTTCCTCTCCCACCCTCACCCCACGAGGAGCGATTCGTCGTGACCATCACCCAGCCCGACCTCAGCGTCTTCGAGACCGTCGAGTCCGAGGTGCGCAGCTACTGCCGCGGCTGGCCCACCGTCTTCGACCGTGCGGTCGGCAGCCGCATGTACGACGAGGACGGCCACGAGTACCTCGACTTCTTCGCCGGAGCGGGCTCGCTCAACTACGGGCACAACAACGCCGTCCTGAAACGGGCGCTGATCGACTACCTGGAGCGGGACGGCGTCACGCACGGGCTCGACATGTCGACCACCGCCAAGCGCCGCTTCCTGGAGACGTTCCAGAACACCGTCCTGCGGCCGCGCGACCTGCCCTACAAGGTCATGTTCCCGGGCCCGACGGGCACCAACGCCGTGGAGTCCGCGCTGAAGCTGGCGCGCAAGGTGAAGGGGCGCGAGTCGATCGTGTCGTTCACCAACGCCTTCCACGGCATGTCGCTGGGCTCGCTGGCGGTGACCGGCAACGCCTTCAAGCGGGCCGGCGCCGGCGTCCCGCTGGTGCACGGCACGCCCATGCCGTTCGACAACTACTTCGACGGCACCGTCGAGGACTTCATCTGGTTCGAGCGGCTGCTCGAGGACCAGGGTTCCGGTCTGAACAAGCCGGCCGCCGTGATCGTCGAGACCGTGCAGGGCGAGGGCGGGATCAACGTCGCCCGCGCCGAGTGGCTGCGCGCCCTGGCCGAGCTGTGCGAGCGCCAGGACATGCTGCTCATCGTCGACGACATCCAGATGGGCTGCGGCCGGACCGGCGCCTTCTTCTCCTTCGAGGAGGCGGGCATCACGCCGGACATCGTCACCGTCTCCAAGTCGATCAGCGGCTACGGCCTGCCGATGGCGCTGACCCTGTTCAAGCCGGAGCTGGACGTGTGGGAGCCGGGCGAGCACAACGGCACCTTCCGCGGCAACAACCCGGCCTTCGTCACGGCGACCGCCACGCTGGAGGCCTACTGGGCCGACGGGTCGGCGATGGAGAAGCAGACCCGCAAGCGCGGCGAGCAGGTCGAGCAGCACATGATCGCCATCACCGAGGAGAACCTCGCCGACGTCAAGGAGTACCGCGGCCGCGGCCTGGTCTGGGGCCTGGAGTTCCACGACAAGGGCCGCGCGGGCCGGGTCGCCAAGCGCGCCTTCGAGCTGGGGCTGCTCATCGAGACGTCCGGGCCGGAGAGCGAGGTCGTCAAGCTGCTGCCGGCGCTCACCATCACGCCCGACGAGCTGGACGAGGGCATGAAGACCCTCGCCCGGGCCGTGCGCGAGACGGCCTGACCCGCACGGCACCACCCATACTCCCGGCGCCTTCGGCCCGCGCGGCCGAGGGCGCCGGGGACCCTTGCACACCCTTCACCTAGGAGGCATCGCAACACCGTGATCGTCCGTTCGTTCAAGGAGTTCGAAGGCACCGACCGGCACGTGAAGAGCGCGTCCGGCACATGGGAGAGCACGCGGATCGTCCTCGCCAAGGAGAAGGTCGGCTTCTCCGTCCACGAGACGATCCTGTACGCGGGTACGGAGACGTCGATGTGGTACGCGAACCACATCGAGGCCGTCGTCTGCACCAAGGGCGACGCCGAGTTGACCGACCGCGAGACGGGGAAGACTTACCACATCACGCCGGGCACGATGTACCTCCTCAACGGCCATGAGCGGCACACGCTCAAGGTCAAGGAGGACTTCCACTGCATCTGTGTCTTCAACCCGCCCGTCACCGGACGGGAGGATCACGACGAGAACGGCGTCTACCCGCTGCTCACCGAGGAGGTGTGAGTCACCGTGACCACCACGACCACGAACGTCACTGATCTCTATCCCACCCGCGGCGCCACCGAGGTGGCCACCCCTCGGCAGGACCCGGTCGTCTGGGGCTCCCCGGACACGCCCGGTCCCGTCTCGGCGGGTGACCTGCAGTCCCTGGACCGCGACGGCTTCCTCGCCATCGACCAGCTCATCGGTCCGGACGAGGTCGGCGTCTACCAGCGCGAGCTGGAGCGCCTGGTCGGCGACCCGGCCATCCGCGCGGACGAGCGCTCGATCGTCGAGCCGCAGTCCAAGGAGATCCGTTCGGTCTTCGAGGTGCACAAGATCAGCGAGGTGTTCGCGAAGCTTGTGCGCGACGAGCGCGTGGTCGGGCGGGCCCGGCAGATCCTCGGCTCGGACGTCTACGTCCACCAGTCGCGGATCAACGTCAAGCCGGGATTCGGTGCCAGCGGCTTCTACTGGCACTCGGACTTCGAGACCTGGCACGCCGAGGACGGCCTGCCGAACATGCGGACGATCTCGGTCTCGATCGCGCTCACCGAGAACTACGACACCAATGGCGGTCTGATGATCATGCCGGGGTCGCACAAGACGTTCCTCGGGTGCGCGGGGGCCACGCCGAAGGACAACTACAAGAAGTCCCTGCAGATGCAGGACGCGGGGACACCGTCCGACGAGGGCCTGACGAAGCTGGCCTCGGAGTACGGCATCAAGCTGTTCACCGGCAAGGCCGGCTCGGCGACGTGGTTCGACTGCAACTGCATGCACGGGTCGGGCGACAACATCACGCCGTTCCCGCGCAGCAACGTGTTCATCGTGTTCAACAGCGTGGAGAACACGGCCGTGGAGCCGTTCGCGGCACCGATCCGGCGGCCGGACTTCGTCGGCGCGCGGGACTTCACGCCGGTGCGGTGATCCGCATCTGATCTCGGGCAGGGGCCTTCTCGTGTGGGACGGGAGGCCCCTGCCCGGTGCTGTCCCCGGATCCTTCTCTCAGCCCGCCAGCACGTCGAGCAGCCGGTCCACGTCGGCCGCGGTGTTGTACAGGTGGAAGGCGGCGCGCAGATTGCCCGCCCGGTCGGACACCTGGACGCCCGCCCCGGCCAGCTCGCCCTGCCGGTGGCCGAGCCCCGGCACGGACACGATCGCGGAGCCCGGCGCGGGCACCGGCTCGTGGCCGAGCGAGCGCGCTCCCGCGCGGAACCGGTCGGCGAGCGCGGTGTCGTGGGCGTGCACCGCGTCCACGCCCAGTTCCTCGATCAGCGCCAGGGAGTGCCGGGCGCCCGTGTACGAGAACAGGGCGGGGCTCTCGTCGAACCGCCGGGCGGAGCGCGCGAGTTCCCCGACGGGGCCGTAGCAGCTGTCCCAGGGGTGCTCACCGGTCGCCCACCCTGCGAACAGGGGCGTCAGCCCGGCCGCCGCTCCCAGGTCCTGCGGGACGACGAGGAAGGCGACGCCGCGCGGGCAGAGCACCCACTTGTAGCCGACGGCGGTCACGTAGTCGAAGTCGTCCGCGGCCGTCGGCAGCCAGCCGTTCGCCTGGGAGACGTCGATCAGCGTCCGCGCCCCGTGCGCCCGGGCGGCGTCCCGCAGTGCGGCGAGGTCGGCGACCCGCCCGTCGGCGGACTGCACGGAGCTGACCGCCACGAGCGCGGTGTCGGGGCCCACCGACTCGGCGAGCAGTTCCAGCGGCACGCTGCGCACCTTCAGATCGCCCCGCGTGTACAGCGGGTTCACCAGGGAGCTGAAGTCGCCCTCCGCGGTGAGGACTTCGGCGCCCGGAGGCAGCGACGCGGCGACGAGCCCGCTGAACGTGGCGACGGACGCGCCGGTCGCGACCCGGGTGGCGGGCACTCCCACGAGACGGGCGTACGCGGCCCGGGCCGCCTCGACGTCGGCGAACATGTCGAGCGGCTGCCCGTCCGCCGCAAAGGCCGCCGCGTCACGCATCGCGACGAGGGTCCGGGCGGGGAGCAGTCCGGTGCTGGCGGTGTTCAGGTACGTGGTCTTCGGGGCGAACTCGGTACGGACGAGGTTCTCGAAGCTTCCCATGGCACCACTGTGCGGCCCCCGGACCTCCCCGTCCATCGCGTGTTTCTACCCGGTTTCTCCAAGCAACGCTTATGTACGGCCGCTCACCTGGGGTTTCGCGTGACGCTTCACTTCTGTGGCACCGCGCACCCGTCCGGGCCGCAGGCCTCCGCGCCGCCGTCGTCGATCAGCTTGAGCGGTGTGCGCTCGCCCCACGCCTGGGTCAGCGCCTGGGAGAAGACCTCGGCGGGCTGGGCGCCCGAGACGCCGTAGGCCCGGTCGAGCACGAAGAACGGCACTCCGGTGGCCCCGAGCTGGGCGGCCTCGCGCTCGTCGGCGCGCACCTCGTCGGCGTAGGCGCCGGGGTCGGCGAGCACCGCGCGGACCTCCTCGGCGTCGAGTCCGGCGCCGACGGCCAGTTCGAGGAGTCGCCCGTCGTCGTTGAACACCGAGCGCTCCTCGGCGAAGTTGCCCCGGTAGAACGCGTCGAGCAGGGCCTCGTGCCGCCCGCGCGCCTTGGCGAGGTGCAGCAGGCGGTGCATGTCGAAGGTGCTGCCGTGGTCGCGGTCCCGGGTGCGGTAGTCGAGGCCCTCGGCGGCGGCCTGGGCGCCGAGGTTGTCCTCGCCGGCCCGCGCCTGCGCCTCGCTCATGCCGTACTTGGCGGTGAGCATCGTCAGCACCGGCTGCACGTCGTCCTTGGCCCGCCCGGGGTCGAGTTCGAACGACCGGTGGACCACCTCGACCCCGTCACGGTGCGGGAAGGCCGCGAGCGCCTTCTCGAAGCGGGCCTTGCCCACGTAGCACCACGGGCAGGCGATGTCGCTCCAGATCTCGACGCGCATGTCTCGGCTCTTCTCCAGCTCGTACGGTGGCGGAGACCCTCTCCGCCCCCTACGTGAACCTTCAACCAGCCGCGCTCATTCCCGCCCCGCCCTCAGCTGCCGTCCCGCAGATCCGCGGGCCAGCCCGGCCGGAACTCCAGGTGGTCGTACGTCACCGTGCAGCCCTCCCCCGTCGGCGCCTGGGCCAGGAAGCCGACCAGGGCCGCTCCGGTCTCCGCCTCGTCGCCCAGTGTGAAGAGCCGTACGAAGGTCCAGCGCTCCCCGTCGAGGGAGGCGTGGAAGGCGAAGGCCCGCCCGCTCCGGCTGACCCGGAACCAGACGGAGTCCCCCTCGACGGTGAAGGAGTTGCAGTCGTCGGAGTGCCCCCGGGTGACCACCGTGCAGACGGTGGGCGCGTCCGGGGAGTACTCCAGGCACAGCTTGGCCCAGGCCCGCTCCCCCACGTGCACGTAGAGCACCCCGGCGTCGAAGGCACCGCGGAACCCGACGGACACCCGGGCGATCAGCTGGAAGTCGCCGTCCGGCGCCCCCAGCAGCCGCGGCGCGTCGGACACGGACTCCAGTGCCTCCCCCGTGGGCGGCACGAACCGGTCCTGCCGGGGCCCGGCGACTCCGGTGAGCACACCGTCGGCGTAGGACCAACGGCCGTCGGGCCCGTAGGGGCGGAGAGGGAACGGCAGTTCGGGAAGTTCAAGAGTCATGCACTGATCATCGCAGGGCCGGGGCACGTACCTGAGGGGCGCGGGGCTGTATCGGTTTGCGGCTCCGCCTCGTGGGCGCGACAAGCCACGACGGCGCGTGACCCGCCGAACGACCCGCACCCCTACGACGCGTCCGCGGAGCGCTACCGCTCAAGCACCCCGTTGAACCGCCGCGGCAGCCCCAGCGGATTGTCGTCCCGAAGCTCCGCAGGAAGCAGCGCCTCAGGCGTCCCCTGATAAGCGACAGGCCGCAGCCACCGCTCGACAGCCGTCCCTCCCACCGACGTGGACGTCGAAGTGGTGGCCGGGTAGGGCCCCCCGTGCTGCTGGGCCGCGGCCACCGCAACCCCGGTCGGCCAGCCGTTGACCAGCACCCGCCCCGCCAACGGCACAAGCTCCGCGAGGATGGACGCCCCGCGTCCCTGACCCGCCGCCTCCTCGGCGGAGAGCTGCACGGTAGCCGTCAGATTTCCCGGCAGCCGCGACAGCACCCCCCGCACCTCCCCCTCGTCCTGGTAGCGGGCCACCACGGTGACCGGCCCGAAGCACTCCTCCAGGAGCAGGTCGTGTTCGCCCTCCTCCGCCAGCCGCCCGGCCGGCACGGTGAGGAACCCGGCGCTGACGGTGTGCTCGCCGCCCGCGCCCGGGGTCACCGGGGAGTCCACGTCGGGCAGCGCGGCGCGCTCGGCGACGCCCGCGACGAAGTTGTCCCGCATGCGGTGGTCGAGGAGCACACCGGCGCCGGTGGCGCTGACCGCGTCGGTGAGGGACTTGACCAGGCCGTCACCGACGTCACCGGCCGGCACGAGGACCAGGCCGGGCTTCACGCAGAACTGGCCGACGCCCAGCGTCATCGAACCGGCCAGCCCCGCGCCGATCGCCTCCGCCCGTTCGGTGACCGCCGCCTCCGTGACGACGACGGGGTTCAGCGAGCCCAGCTCGCCGTGGAAGGGGATCGGCACCGGACGCGCCGCCGCCGCGTCGAACAGCGCGCGCCCGCCGCGGACGGAGCCGGTGAAGCCGGCCGCGGCCACCAGCGGGTGCTTGATCAGTTCGACGCCCGCCTCGAAGCCGTGCACCAGACCGAGGACGCCGTCCGGGATGTCGTGGCGGGCCGCGGCCCGGCGCAGCACCTTGGCGACCAGCTCGGACAGGGCCGGGTGGTCGGGGTGGGCCTTGACGACGACCGGGCAGCCGGCCGCCAGCGCGCTGGCGGTGTCGCCGCCGGGGACGGAGAAGGCGAAGGGGAAGTTGGAGGCGGAGTAGACGGCGACGACGCCGAGCGGCACCTTGTAGCGGCGCAGGTCGGGGATGGGCGGGGTGGCGGTGTCGTCGGGGTGGTTGACGACCACGCCGAGGAACTCGCCCTCGTCGACGATGTCGGCGAAGGCCCGCAACTGGTAGCAGGTGCGGGCGAGTTCGCCGGTGAGCCGGACCGGGCCCAGCGCGGTCTCCGCGTCGGCGGCCTCGACCAGGGTGCCCTCCGCCGCCTTCAGCTCGTCGGCGGCGCTGCGCAGGAAGGCCGCGCGGACGGCGCGGTCGGCGAGGGCGTCCCGGGCGGCGTGCGCGGCGCGGACGGCGGCGTCCACCTCCTGGGCCGTGGCTTCCACGGCGACCTGCTCACGCTGCTTCCCGGTACGGGGGTCGACACTCCAGACTGGTGCTGCTGCCACCGCGGGTCCCTCCACGTGCTGTCCACAGAACTCGTTCGATATACTGAACGCTGTCTCTACTGATGAATATGCTGTTCGAGACTATATCTTCAGCTTCCCGTCGAACGAAGGGGTCAAGGGCGATGTCGGCTGTCGAGACGGGGGGCGGAGCGCAGGTCAAGTCCGCGGTGCGGACGGTTGAGCTGCTCGAGTACTTCGCCGGACGCCCCGGTATGCACTCACTCGCGTCGGTCCAGGAGGCCGTCGGCTACCCGAAGTCCAGCCTGTACATGCTGCTGCGCACCCTGGTGGAGCTGGGCTGGGTGGAGACGGACGCGACGGGCACGCGGTACGGCATCGGCGTACGGGCCCTGCTGGTCGGCACCTCGTACATCGACGGCGACGAGGTGGTCGCGGCGGCCCGGCCGACGCTGGACCGGCTCTCCGACGACACGACGGAGACCATCCACCTCGCGCGGCTGGACGGCACGAACGTGGTCTACCTGGCCACCCGGCAGTCGCAGCACTACCTGCGGCCGTTCACCCGGGTGGGCCGCCGGCTGCCCGCGCACTCGACCTCGCTGGGCAAGGCGCTGCTGAGCACGTACAGCGACGAGCAGGTGCGCAAGCTGCTCCCGGAGACGCTGCCCGCGCTCACCGAACACACCCTCACCGACCGGGAGAAGCTCATCGAGGAGCTGCACCAGGTGCGGGAGCAGGGCTTCGCCGTGGACCGCGAGGAGAACACGCTGGGGCTGCGCTGCTTCGGTGTGGCGGTCCCGTACCGCACCCCCGCGCGGGACGCGATCAGCTGCTCGGTGCCGGTGGCGCGGCTGACGCCCGCGCACGAACAGATGGTGAAGGACGCGCTGTTCGACGCGCGGGACCGGCTGACACTGGCCACGCGTAGGCTCTGACCCATGCATATCGCCCTGCGCGAGGTTCACGACAGCGATCTGCCCGTCTTCTTCCGGCAGATGAACGATCCGGAGGCCCTGCGCATGGCGGCCTTCACCCCGAAGGACCCGGCCGACTGGGACGCGTTCGCGACGCACTGGGGGAAGATCCGCGCCTCCCGCGACGTCGTGCGGACCATCCTCGGCGACGGTGACGTGGTCGGCAGCACGGCGGTGTACGGGGAGCCGGGTGAGCGCGAGGTGACGTACTGGGTCGACCGCGCGTACTGGGGGCGGGGCGTGGCGACGTCCGCGCTGCGGGCCCTGCTCGCCGAGGTGCGGGACCGCCCGCTGTACGCACGCGCGGCGGCCGACAACACGGGGTCGCGGCGCGTGCTGGAGAAGTGCGGCTTCGAGACCAGCGCGCGGGCGCGCGGGTTCGCGACGGCCCGCGGCGAGGAGATCGACGAGGTCGTCCTGCACCTCGCGGAGTGACCCGCACGGTGCCCCGGGCGGCATCCCGGGCGATGCCCCGCGGAGGGTCCCGTCTCCGCCGCGCGGCCCGGTCGCTGTTCGGCCGGTGGGCCCGCCTCCGATGGATCCACCTGGTCCTCGGCGGCGCGCTCGCCGTGCCGTACGTCCTCGTCGGCTCGGCCGTCGTCGGGCCGGTCGCCGGGGGCGCGAACGCCTTCGGCCCGTTCCGCCTCCAACTGCTGTCGTTCGCACTCGGGTTGCCGCTCGCCGCCGTCACGTCGCCGTTCCCGCCGACCCGCCCCCTGGAGTCCGGTGTGGTGCGGTGGCTGTGCGGCGTGGAGGCCGACGGGCTCGCCTACGGGCCCGCCCCGAGGCCGACGGCACCCGCGCCACCGAGTGGATCCTCGCCACGCTCCCCGAGCCGCCCCGCATCGTCGTCGTGACCACCTTCGAGAACGACTCCTACGTCTATGACGCCCTGCGCGCCGGTGCCGCCGGTTTCCTGCTCAAGCGTGCCGACGCCGACACCCTCGTAGGGGCGGTGCGGCTGGTGGCGACCGGGCTGACCAACGCGGAGATCGCCGGGCGGCCGGGGGTGGGACCGGCCACGGCGAAGACCCATGTGGCGGCGGTACTGGCGAAGACCGGCGCCGGGGACCGCACCCAGGCGGTGATCCGGGCGTATGAGGCGGGCTTCGTGAACGGCCGCTGAGAAGGATGAGAAAGATGAGAAAACGGGGCACATGGGAACGATGGCCGCCCGCCCGTTCGTCCTGTCGTCGGGATGAACAAGACGATCAGGCGCGCATCGGTCCTCACGCTGCTCCTGGTGTTCGCTCTGCTGATCAGGGCGACCTGGGTGCAGTTCTACGAGGGCCAGGCGCTCGCGGACAGCAAGGACAACCGGCGCAACGCCATAGAGACCTATGCGGAGCCGCTCGGGAACATCATCGTGGCCGGACGTTCGGTCACCGGTTCGGCGCCGACGAAGGGCGGCGACCTCGCGTACAAACGCACGTACGAGAACGGGAAGCTGTACGCGGCGGTGACGGGCTACGCCTCGCAGGCGTACGCGCCGACGCAGCTGGAGGGGATCTACCAGGACGTGCTCAACGGCACCGATCCGCGGCTGAGGACCGTGATGGACACGGTCACCGGCACGCGCGCGGAGCCGGGCAACGTGGTGACGACGATCGACCCGGCCGTGCAGAAGGCCGGGCTGGAGGCGCTGGGCGACAAGAAGGGCGCCGCCGTGGCGATCGACCCCGGGACGGGCAGGATCCTGTCGGTCGTGTCGACCCCCTCCTACGACCCGACGTCGCTGACCGACGCCAACACCGCGGGTGAGGCCTGGGAGAAGCTCACCGGCGACCCCGACAAGCCGCTGACCAACCGCGCGCTGCGCCAGCCGCTGCCACCGGGCTCGACGTTCAAGCTGGTCGTGGCGGCGGCCGCGCTGGAGAACGGACTGTACGACTCGGTGGACGTGAGGACCGACAGCCCCGACCCCTACACCCTCCCGGGCACCACGACAGACCTGAGCAACGAGAACCCGAACGCGCCCTGCGAGAACGCCACGATCCGCACCGCGCTGCAGTACTCCTGCAACAACGTCTTCGCGAAGATGGCCGTCGACCTCGGCCAGGACGAGCTGCGCGCCACGGCCGAGAAGTTCGGCTTCAACGACACGTCGCAGGACGTGCCGGTCCGGGCGTACACCAGCGTGTACCCGAAGGACATGAACCGGTCGTCGACGGCGCTGACGGGCATCGGCCAGTTCGACGTGACGGCGACCCCGCTGCAGATGGCGATGGTCTCCGCGGCCCTGGCCAACGGCGGCGAGCTGGTCTCCCCGCACATGGTGTCGCAGGTCACCGACAGCGGCGGCGACGTCCTGGAGGACCACACCGACCCGGACACCAGGCGGATCGTCAGCGCCTCCACCGCCGAGCAGCTGCGGTCGGCGATGCGGACCGTCGTCGACGACGGCACCGGCTCGAACGCGCAGATCGCCGGCGCGACGGTGGGCGGCAAGACGGGCACGGCCCAGCACGGCGAGAACAACAGCAAGACGCCGTACGCCTGGTTCACCTCGTACGCCAAGTCCGACACCTCGGACAAGGAGGTGGCGGTGGCGGTCATCGTCGAGCAGTCCGACGCGGCCCGCAGCGAGGTCAGCGGCAACGGCCTGGCGGCCCCGGTGGCCAAGGCGATGATGGAGGCCGCGCTCAAGGGCTGACTTTCCCGGGTCCACGCGGGTTCGCTCTGCCGTACGGTGTTCGGCACCCGGGAAGCCGCTGCGAGGAGAGTCCGCCGTGAGGACAGTCGTCGACGACGCCGCCTCCGCCGAGTTCCGCGCCTTCTTCGAGCGCCACTACGCGGAACTGGCCCGGCTCGCCCACCTGCTGACGGGCGAGCCGGACGCCGCCGACGACCTCGCGGCGGACGCCCTGCTCGCCCTGTGGCACCGCTGGGACCGGGTCCGCGCGGCCGACCGTCCGGTGGCGTACGCGCGCGGGGTCGTCGCCAACCTCGCCCGCACCCGCGTCCGCAGCGCCGTGCGCGAGCGCCGACGCGTCGCCCTGTTCTGGTCGCAGCGCGAGGAGCGGACGGAGAACCCGGACGTCGCGGGCGTGGTGGACGTGCGGGAGGCGCTGCGCCGGCTGCCGTTCCGCAAGCGGGCGTGCGTGGTGCTGCGGCACGCGTTCGACCTCTCCGAGCGGGACACGGCGCTCGCCCTGGGCGTCTCGGTGGGCACGGTCAAGAGCCAGACGTCGAAGGGAGTGGCCGAACTCCAGCGGCTGCTCGGCACCCGGGCGGCTCCCCGCGCTCCCCGGCAGGTGCGCACGGCGATCGCGCACAGCGGTGAAGCCGCGGGAGGGGCCCGATGACCGGATCGCGGCGGGACGGGGACGGGGACGGCGAACCGCGCGACGGGCTGCGCGCCCGGCTGCCCGGTCCGGCCGGGGCGCACCGGCCGGACCGGGCCCGGATGCTGGCCCGGGTCGAGCGCGGCATGGCGGCCGGGGACCGGAGCCCGGCCCGGCCGCCGCTGGCGGGCTGGGCACGGGTGACCGGTGCGACGGTGGCCGTGGCGGCCGTCCTGGTCGCCGGCGGCTACATCGTCGCCTCGGCGGTGCGGGACGACACCGGCGTACGGCACTCGGTCGCCGCCTCGCCGGGGGCCCGGGAGCCCGAGTCCCGGCGGTCCGAGTCCCGGCGGCCCGAGTCGTGGCAGGCGGGCCCGCTGTCCTCGCAGGGGGCGGTGGACCCGCACAGCAACGAGTTCTGGGCGCAGAGCAACCTCACCCTGCGAACGCGCGCTCCCCTGACCGCGCTCACCGTCGAGCTGCGGGTGGCGCAGACCGGCTCGGTGACCTCCACCGGTGCCTGGCGGTCGCTGCCGGAGGACGACTTCGCGTTCGCGGTCGCCGAGCGGGACGGCTTCCTCGTCTACCGGTGGACGCTCAGGCGGGGCCGCACGGTCCCGGCGGGCGAGTGGATCTTCGCCGGGCAGTACAACCACGTGCGGGGCGGCCGGGACGCCCGCGGCGACCGCTACACCGCGACGGCCACCGCCGCGTCCGGGCGCCTCTCGGTCGAGGGCGGCTTCACCCGCGGCGGCTGAGCGGGCGGCACGCTACTCGACGAAGTACGTCGGGTTGGGCAGCTTGTAGGTGCGGTCCGCGTAGCCGCCCTGGAGGTCGGAGTACTGGTCGCCGAAGTTGGCGACGATGTCGTAGCCGAGGTCCCGTTCGATGTGCCGGCGGGTGCCCGCCTTGTACTGGACGGTGGTGCACTTCCAGGTGCCCGGGGTGGCGCAGTGGGCCAGGTAGGACGGCGGGTTCGCCTTGTCCTTGAGGAAGATGTGGGCGGTGTCGAGGTTGACGTCGGCGCCGACCTTCTTCAGGTTCTCGACGGCGGCGGCACGCTGCGCCTCGCCGAGCCCCGAGTTGTAGAAGACCTCGACGCCCTTCTTCTGCGCGTACATGGCCAGTTCGGGGCTGCCGGGGACGGCGGGGCGGTCGGCCCGGTCGACGTAGGCGGCCCAGGTGGCGCCGTCGTAGCCGTAGTCGTTCTTCTTCTCGTAGTCGAGGCTGAGCAGCAGCGTGTCGTCGATGTCGAAGACGACCGCGGGCCTGGTGTGCTTGTGGTGGGCGGTGCGGGCCGCCCGGTCGATCTGCTTCCTCGCGGCGGCGTCGACGCGGGCGAGGTCGTCGGCGTAGGGGCTGTCCGGGGATGCCTGGTAGACGCCGTCGTCGTCGAGTGTGGTGCCGTAGTAGGCGTCGATGTCCTTGGCCAGCACCCCGATGTTGTACGGCTCGTGGGTGGAGTTGGCCGTCGACTGGTCGGCGGTGGCGGCGCCCGTGCCGTACAGGACGGCACCGGCGACGGCACAGGCGGCGGTGACGGTCGCGATCCGCAGTGGTTTATGCATGGCACATGTTTCTACGCGCGTCACTCGGGTGAGCGCGAGACCCGTGGCCGGATTCGCGCCCCCGTATCTGGCAAAGATCGCGTCAAGCAGGTCAAGTACCGGCCGCGACGGCCCGGTCGGCCCGTTCAGTGCCGTCCGTGGTGGGGCCGCCGGTCGTAGGGCCGCCAGTCGCCGAGGTACGCCTCCCGGGTGTGCGCGGCGGCCTCGGCGCGGGTGAGCCGGGGCCGGTTCTCCGGGACGGTGACCGCGGCGCCGGGCCCGGTGTTGCGGTACTCGGCGAACCGCTGCTCCTGCCAGGGGGAGTCGTCCCGCATGTTCGCGTAGGGCGCCACCGCGTCGATGCCCGCGCCCAGGTGGGTCTCGCGCACGGTGAGCATCGGGCGGGCGGTGGTGTCGGAGCTGGGCACCCAGGGGCGGGCCAGCTTGTAGTAGCCGTCGGGGGCCTCGCTGCTGACGCGGCCGCGGATCACCAGGTAGCCCCGCGGGTTGGCGCCCGCCGTGGACGGTGCGAAGACGAAGCCGTACGGGGCGGCGTCGAGGTCGGGGCGGACCAGGGTGCGGAAGTGGCAGTGCTCGTACACGGCGGTCGCCCGGCCGAAGACGAAGTCGACGTCGCCCTCGACGTGGCAGCGCTCGTAGTACTGGCGGGCGAAGAGGGAGAGGTCTCGGGTGTCGGCGTAGAGGGTGTCCTGGTGGCCGAGGAAGCGGCAGTCGTGGAAGGCGGACCGGTCGCCCATGGCCTTGATCGCGACCGCCTGGGTGCCGGTCCAGCCGGGCTGGTCGGCGCGCAGCCAGTCGTTGGCGAAGGTGATCGCGCGGGCGGTGAAGCCGTCGGCGCGCACGGTGGTGGTGGCCGACCCGCTGGTGCCGTAGGTGCCGGAGCCGTCCGGCCTGGGCGTGCCGGCCGCGTTGTCGAAGACGATGACGGCGTCGCGCGGGTCCCCGGAGGCGCCGATCCAGGTCGCCCCGGTGCGCGAGGCGTCGACGGAGACCGTCTCGCGGTAGGTGCCAGGGGCGAGGACCAGTGTCCAGCCGTCGCCCGCGGCGGCGTCGACGGCGGCCTGGACGGAGGTGAAGTCGCCGCGGCCGTGCGGGTCGACGTACAGGGTCTTGGGGGTGGGGCGGGCGGCGGGCGAGCCGTACCGGCCGAAGGGACGCGGGTGCGGGCGGGACCGGGTGCCGGCGACGGCGGGGCCGGCTGCCGCGAGGCCGAGGGCGGTGCCCGCGCCGGCGGTCGCCAGCAGGAAGCCTCTGCGGGAGGGGGCGGGTCGGTGCATGCGGGTGCTCCTTCGGGGCGGACGGGGCGAGGAGGGGCGGGAGGGGTGGGCCGGGGCGGTGCGGGCGCCCCGGCCCGGTTCATGGACGGCCGTCAGCGCAGACGGCCGGCGCCCGCGCCGTGGTCGACGACGAAGGGGACCGCCCGGGACGGGAGGACCTTGGTGCGCAGCGTCGGCGTCCAGCCCGCGCCGGAGCGGAGGGCCGCGTCCGGGTTCGCGGCGTTGTGCGCGGCGATCAGGTCGACGGTGCGGCCGTTGACGCGGTTGTGGGCGGCGCTGAGCGGCGAGTCGTTCCAGCGCTTGAGCACCTTCGCGGGGCTGACCCCGGCCGGCAGGGTGAAGGCGTTGTGCTCGGCGACGAGGGCGGACTCCTTGCCGACGCCGAAGCTGTAGGCGTAGTCGTCGGAGCCCACGAAGTGGTTGTTGTAGACGTCGACCTGGCCGAAGCGGACCCGGGGTGCGCGCTCGACGAGGTTCTTGAACAGGTTGTGGTGGAAGGTGGCCCGCAGGTGCCCGCGGTCGACGGCCGCGGTGGACTCGCTGTCGCTGTTGCCGATCAGGATCGTCTTGTCGTGCTCGGTGAAGACGTTCCAGGACGCGGTGACGTAGTCGGCGCCCTTGACGATGTCCAGCTGGCCGTCGTGCTGCTGGTAGAGCATGCCGAAGTAGGTGGGCGCCGCGCTGTCGGGGTGCTCGCCGTCGGTGAACGTGCTGTGGTCGAGCCAGACGTGGGTGGAGCCGTACACGACGGCGCTGTCGTACTCGGAGTTCCAGTTGCCCCGGTCCCCGTCGGTCGGGTCCCACTGGGGGAAGCAGTCGACGGGGCTCTCGAAGGTCAGGTTGCGGACGATGACGTTGTCGACGTCCTTGATCTGGAGGCTGGCGCCCTTGAGCGCGGCGCCCCGGCCGACGCCGATGATGGTGGTGTGGGAGGGGACGTTCGCCTTGATGGACCGGTCCTGCTGGGCGGCGGAGGTGCGGCGCAGGCCCTCGGGGCTGTCGTCGGGCTCGGCGCTCAGGTCGGTGTCCATGCCCCAGTTCTCGGGCGCGTACTTCTCCAGGTAGGCGTCGAAGTCGTAGCCGGGTGCGGCGAAGGCCTCGCAGCCCTCGGAGACGGCGTCGACGGTGCCCTTGACCTTGATGATCCTGGGCGCGGTGCCGTCGGCGGCGAGCGCGGCCCTGAACTCGGCCCAGGTGGAGACGGTGTACACGTGCTCGGCGTCGGCGGCGGCGCCGCCGGTGGTGCCGGCGCCCTGCGCGGCCCAGCCGTCGTTCGCGGGCAGCGTCTGCCGGGCGGTGTCGCGGGGATGGTGGTGGCCGGGGCGGGCCTCGGCCGTGGCGGCGGTCAGGCTCAGGACGAGGGCGGTGCAGCCGACGAGTGCGGCGGCGCTCTTCATGGCATGCCCATGCCATCTCTGGGTGCTCATGGTGCGGCTCTCCCTGGTTCTCGGGGTTTCTCGGGGTTTCTCGGGGTTGCTCGGGGTGGTGTGCGCAGTGTTACGCGGTGGCCGGGTCCGGCCAGCTGATCCAGGACTCGGGGATCTCCTCGTCCAGTCGGCGCACGTCCCGGTGCGCCAGCACCCGCCCGCGCAGCAGTTCCCGGGTGACGAGCCGGGCGACCGCGATCGCACCCGGCGGGTTGAAGTGGGTGTTGTCCTGCTCGGTGGCGGTCCAGTTGAAGTACGCCTTGGTCCCCTCGGCGCCGAGCCGCTGCCACAGGGCGAGCGACAGCGCCTGCGCGTCGAGCAGTGCCACGCCCTCCCGGCGCGCGAGCGCCCGCATCGCGGCCGGGTACTCCCCGTGGCTCGGCACGGCGTCGCCCTCCGCGTCGAACCGGCGCCGCTCGACGGGCGTGGCCAGCACCGGCCGCGCCCCGCGGGCCCGCGCCCCGTCGACGTACATCCGCAGATACCGCTGGTACGTCGTCCAGGGCTCGGTGTAGCGGGTGGGGTCCTCGTCCTTCTCGTCGTTGTGCGCGAACTGGATCAGGAGGAAGTCGCCGGGCCGGATCGCGCCGAGGACGACGTCGAGCCGTCCCTCGTCGACGAAGCTCTTGGAACTCCGCCCGTTCACGGCGTGGTTGGCGACACCGAGGTCCCCGCTGAGGAAGAAGGGCAGCGCCATGCCCCACCCGGTCTCGGGCGCGGCGTCGGCGTACTTCTGCGCGGCGGTGGAGTCCCCGGCGATGTAGAGGCTGCGAGGGCGGCGGTGTCCGCCGGCCTGGGCGGTCTGGGCGGCAGCGAACGCCAGAGGGATGGAGGTGACGGCAGCGGCAGCGACCTGCCTTCGGCTGAGTGACACGCGGGCTACCTTTCAACGAGGGGCTGGGATAGAAACTCAGGGGCGCGGGGCTGTACCGATGTGCGGCTGCGCCGCGTGGGCGCGATCAACCACGGACGGCCCGCAGCCCGCAACGAACCACGGACCGCCCACGGCGAAACCGAGACCGCCGACTAACCCATCTGCTCCGTCCACTCGGCCTGCGCCTCGTTCAGCTGCTCGGCCACCGTGTCCAGGAACGCCTTCGCGCTCATCTTCCCGAGCAGCACCTTCTGGAAGTTCGGCTCGTTGTCCGCCTTGGAGATGGTGTTCCAGTCCGGCAGGTAGTACGGCAGCTGGATGATGGTCGTGGACCCGTCGTTCAGCGCCTGCGCCGCCAGCTTCGTCGGCTCGGCCTTCTGGATCCACGCGTCGTTCGCGGCACCGGTGTTGGACGGCACCTGCCCGGCCGAGGCGTTGAACTTCGAGTTCTGCTCCTTCGAGGTGGCGAACTCGATGAACTTCCAGGCGGCCTCCTTGTTCTTGCCGCTCTTGAACATGCCGAGCCCGTCGACCGGGTTGGACACCTGGACCCGCTTGCCGGAGGGGCCGACCGGCTGCGGTATGCCGCGGAACTTCCCGGCCCCGAGCGCCTTCACGTGGTCCTGGTACGAGCCCAGGTTGTGGTTCAGCATGCCGATGGTGCCGGTGTCCCACTGGGCGGTCATCTTCGCGAAGTCGTTGTTGACGTCGGCGGCCGGCGTGACCTTCTTGTAGAGGGCGGCGTACTTCTCCAGCGCCTCCACGTTCTTCGGGTCGTTGACGGTGGTCTTCTTCTTGCCGGCGTCCCAGAACGAGGTGATGCCGGACTGCCCGTACATCGCGTCGAGCGCCTGGGCGATGGAGCCGGAGCCGCCGCGGATGGTGTAGCCGAACTCGTTCTTGCCCGTGTCGGTCAGCTTCTCGGCGGCGTCGTAGAACTTGTCCCACGTCGTCGGCGCGTCGAGACCGGCCTTCTCGAACAGGTCGGTGCGGTAGTAGAGGACGCCGTTGTTGGCGGAGGTCGGCACCGAGTACAGGGTGCCGTCGCCGCCGCCGGCGGCCTTCAGGGACTCGACCATGTCCTTGTTGAGCTCGCCGCTCAGGGCGGACTCGGCGAGCCGGTCGTCCAGCGGCTCCAGCGCCCCCTGGGCGGAGAAGCCCGCGAGCATCGAGGCCGTGACGCCGCCGACGTCCGGCAGTCCGCCGCCCTGGATGGCGGTGTCGACCTTGGACTGGTACTCGGTGGCGGCGATGCCGACGTACTCGACGTCGATGTCCGGGTTCGCCTTCTCGAAGGCGGCGATGATCTCCTTCCAGACGGCCGTGCGGATACCGCCGTTGTTGTCCCAGAAGGTGATCTTCCCCGTGCCGCTGCCCTCGGCGCCCTTGCCGCCGCCCGACCCGCTGCCGTCGTCACCGCAGGCGGTGGCGGTGAGCGCGAGCACGGCCCCCAGGGCCACGGCGGCGGACGTCCGGCGCCTGGCTGTGCCTTTGTCTCTGCTGCTGAGCATGTTGATCCTCATCGGTCGGCTCTCTTCTTCTGGATCCAACAAAGCGGTGGAACGACAACGTGGGGGTCAGTGGGGCCCGACGCGGAACCGGGTGAAGGCGGCGGTGCCGGCGGGTCCCCGGCCGTCGGGGGCGAGTGCGAACAGGCCGAGCAGCGCGCCGACCCAGCGCCAGGGGGCGGCGGCGAACTCCCGGCCGACGGGCCGCGGGCCGTCGCCGAGGTCGTAGGAGAAGCGGCAGCGCGCCCCGGAGACGGTCTCGATCCGCAGCCGTGCCCGTCCCCCGGGCGCCGGGCGCGGACGGTCGGCGTCCCGCTCGGCCTCGGCCACCGACTCGGCGAACCGGTGCACCAGCCGCACCGTGCCGTCCGGGTCCCGCTGGAGCCCGATCCAGCGGTAGGCGTCGCCGAGGACCGCGAGTCCCGCCCGCGCGCCGGGTTCCGCGCTGTCCAGCCGCAGGTCGACCTCGATCAGCGCGGGGACGCCGGGGAACCTCTGGGTGAGGACGCTCGGCAGCAGGCGCAGGTCGTGCGCGTCGGACGAGCGGACGCAGGCGAGGCGCAGTCCGTCCCCGGAGTGCCGGGTGGCCCAGCCGTCACGGGGGTTGGCCGTCCACGACCACTGGCGGCCGTACCGTCCGCCGGGGAAGTCGTCGTCGGTCGCTGGCGCGGCGGGCGGCTGCGGGGGCAGCGCGGGACGGGCGTGCTCGGTGACGGGGGCGCCGTCGTCGCCCAGCACCGGCCAGCCGTCCCGCGTCCACCGCATCGGCTGGAGGTGGACCACCCTGCCGTACGCGCCGCGCTGCTGGAAGTGCAGGAACCAGTCCTCGCCGGACGCCGTGCGCACCCAGCCGCCCTGGTGGGGGCCGTTGACGTCGGTGTCCTTCTGTTCGAGGACGACCCTCTCCTCGTACGGCCCGAAGAAGTCGCGGGAGCGGAAGGCGCCCTGCCAGCCGGTCTCCACCGAGCCGGCGGGCGCCAGGATCCAGAACCAGCCGTCGTGGCGGTAGAGCTTGGGGCCCTCCAGGGTGAACCAGCCGGGCAGGCCGTCGCCGTCGACGATCACCTTGCCGTCGTCGAGGAGTCCGGTGCCGTCGGGGCGCATGCGGTGACCGGTGAGCCGGTTCTTGACGCCGGAGCGGGAGCGGGCCCAGGCGTGCACGAGGTACGCCTCGCCGCTCTCCTCGTCCCACAGGGGGCACGGATCGATCAGCCCCCTGCCCGCCTTCACCAGCAGGGGCGCGGTCCACGGGCCCCTGATCTCGGGCGCGTTGACCTGGAAGACGCCCTGGTCGGGGTCGCCCCAGAAGATCCAGAAGCGGTCAGCGTGGTGGCGCAGGGACGGAGCCCAGACGCCGCAGTCGTGACGGGGCCTCGTGAACTCCCGCTCGGGCTCCAGGCGGTCCAGGGCGTGCCCGACGAGGGTCCAGTCGACCAGGTTCCGGGAGTGCAGCAGCGGCAGTCCGGGGACGCGGCCGAAGCTGGAGGCGGTGAGGTAGAAGTCGTCGCCGACGCGGACGGCGTCCGGGTCGGACCAGTCGGCGTTCAGGACGGGGTTGGTGTACGTCCCCGCACTCCGGAGGGCGGCCCCGGCGGCGCTCTCGGCGGTCACGGGCCCACCGCCTTGCGTACGAGGGAGGCGGCGCCGTCCGCGTCGAGGCGGCCGTCGGCGACGACGGTGACGATCCGCCGGACCAGGGTGTCGCCGGGGTCGACGGCCACCCGCTCGTCGTGGGCCAGCGAGGACCCGACCCCCGGGTACTGCGCGGTGCGCACGAACCACGGGTCGCGCCGGGTGCGTTCGGTGGCGCCGGCGAACACCAGCGACCAGGTGTCCCCGGTCAGGGCGAGCCAGTCGGCGCTCGTGCCGTGCACCTCGTCCTCGCCCTCCCGGTCGGCGGTGAAGACACCGGGCGCCGCGCTCTCCTTGCGGGCACGCCAGAAGAAGCCGCCGTACGCGGCGCCGGGGCGTCCGTTGGTGGCGGGGCTGCCGAGGGTGAGCGGGTTCGCGGTGATGTTGGTGAGGGAGAAGGTGAAGTCGAGCGCCCAGGCGGTGGCGGTGAGTTCGGTGGCCGCGACCGTGCGGCGCTCGCGCAGCAGCTCGGCGCCGGCCGCGGTCCAGCGCAGCTCCTCGACGAAGCCGTCGGGGTCGCTGAGCTGGAAGGCGGTGTGCCGCTGGGTGCCGTGGTTGTCCAGCTCGGTCGGCCCCCGGCCCTGGACGTAGGTGCGTCCGCCCCAGAAGTTGTGCCCCTCGACGTCGGGAACGGCGACACCGACGCCGAGGTGATGGAGGTGGTCGGCGGGGCTGAACTCGGTGACGGCGGTGCCGGCCAGGGTGGTGACGGGGTGCAGGCAGGGGCGCGGGGAGAGCCTGGGGGGCAGGTCGGGCCGGGTGACGTAGCGGGCGACGGGGCGGCCCGCCACGCGCAGTACCGGGGAGTCGTTGCCGGTCATCGGGTGCTCACCTCGTAGCGCGGGTGCTCGGTGCGCGGCGCCCAGGGTGCGCCCAGCTCGGAGTACAGGGAGAGGGTGTCGGCGGCGGCGGCCACGAGTGCGTCGATGCCGGGGACGACGCGGCGGCTCTCGCCGGGGACGCGGCGCCAGGCGGCCTCGGGCAGCCGGTCGGGGTCGGGGGCCAGCCGGATCGCCTCGACGACCCGCATGAACGCGCCCGTCTCGTCCGGCGGCACCAGCAGCGGCACGCCGGTGGTGAGGTGGTCGACCAGGTTCTCCAGCAGGTCGGTGCGGTCGTGGTGGAACTCCTCGGGGCCGTGGCCGCCGCGCTGGAGCAGGACGCGGTCCTGCTTGTACCAGAAGGTGACGCGGCCGCCGGTGCCGTGCACCAGCACGTACGGCTCGTCGGCCCGCTCGGCGCACAGGGTCGCGGCGACGGTGACGCGGTGCCCGCGCGCGGTGGCGATCCGCACGCAGGAGGTGTCGTCGGCCTCGATGTCGTTGGCGTGGCTCAGCTCGGTCTCGATGCCGGTGACGTCCTCGGCGCGGGCGGTCCCGCCGAGCGCGAGGGCGGTGGCGACGGCGTGGGCCAGCGGGTTGGTGAGCGCGCCGTCGATGACGTCGGCGCCGTTCAGCCGCCGCTTGCCGGACCAGGGCGCCCGGCGGAAGTAGGCCTCGTCCCGCACCCAGGCGCCGGCCCCGCCGATGCCCACGACCTCGCCGATCGCCCCCTCGGCCACCAGTTCCCGGATGGCGGGGACCGCGTGCGAGCCCAGTGACTGGAACCCGACCTGGCAGGCGACCCCGGCTTCCGCGACCCCGTCGGCCATGCGCCGGAACTCGGCGTACGACGGTGCCGGGGGCTTCTCCAGGAGCAGGTGCACGCCCCGCCGGGCGGCGGTCAGCGCGAGGTCGGTGTGGGTGGGGATCGGCGTGCAGATCACGGCGATCCGGGCGCCGGTGGAGTCGAGGAGTGCCCCGAAGTCGGCGGACTGCTCGGGGAGGTCGCCGCCCGCCTCCTGCTCGGTCAGCGGGGTCAGCTCGCAGATGCCGGCCAGCCGGACCAGTCCCGCCCGCTCCAGGCGGCGGATGTTGGCGACGTGCCAGCGGCCGTGGCCGCGGGCGCCGGCGAGGACGACGGGGACCGGGGTCATCCCTTCACCGCCCCCGCGCTGAAGCCGGTGATCAGCCACTTCTGGATGAAGGCGAAGACGATCACGACGGGGACGGCGGCGACGATGCCGCCGGCGGCGAGCGCGCCGAGGTCGACGCTGTCCGCGCTCATCAGGGAGTTGAGGCCGACCGGGATGGTCTGCTTGCTCTGGTTGTTGAGGAACATCAGGGCGAACAGGAAGTGGTTCCAGGAGTGCACGAAGGCGAAGGAACCCACCGCGATCAGGCCCGGCCGCAGCAGCGGCAGTACGACGATCCGGAAGGCCCGGAACCGGCCGCAGCCGTCGACCCAGGCGGCCTCCTCCAGGGAGTACGGCACGTTCTTGATGAAGTTGCTGATCAGGATGATCGACAGCGGCAGTTGGAAGACCGTCTCGGCGATGATGACGCTGCCCAGCGAGTTGATCATCTGGAGCTTGGCGAAGATCTCGAACAGCGGCACCAGGAGCAGCGCGCCGGGCACGAACTGGGAGCAGAGCAGGGCGAGCATGAAGCCCCGCTTGATTTTGAAGTCGAACCGGGCGAGGGCGTAGCCGCCGGCCAGGGCGACGAGGGTGGTCATCACCAGGGTCGCGAGCCCGACGTACACGCTGTTCTCGAAGTAGGTGCCGAAGCCGCGGTCGGTCCACACCTTCTCGAAGTGCTCGGTGGTCATCGGCCAGGGCACGAGCGAGGTCGAGCCGGCCGGGCGCAGCGCGAAGAGCAGGATCCAGTAGAACGGGATCAGGGTGAAGACCAGGTAGATCCCGAGCGGCAGGTAGATCTGCCAGCGGGGCACCTCGTCCCAGGCCGGGCGCTTCTTGCCGGGCCGCGAGGCCGCGGGGGCGACCGGCGTGGGGGCGGGGGCGGCCGCGGGGGCTTCTTTGGTGATCACTTGTTCTCGCCTCCGAACTTGCTCAGCCGCAGGTAGACGATCGAGCAGAAGAGCAGGATCACGAACGCGACCGTGGTGAGGGCCGACGCGTAGCCGAAGTCGTGCGCGTCGACGCTGGTGTTGGCGATGTACAGGGGCAGCGTCGTGGTCTCGCCCGCGGGTCCGCCGCCCGTCAGGGTGTAGAGCAGGTCGACGTTGTTGAACTCCCACACCGCGCGCAGCAGCGTGGACAGGATGATGGCGTCCTTCAGGTGCGGCAGCGTGATGTGCCAGAACTGCTTGAACCGGCTGGCGCCGTCGACCTCGGCGGCCTCGTACAGGTCCTTCGAGACGGACTGGAGGTCGGCGAGGATGAGGATCGCGAAGAAGGGCACGCCGCGCCACAGGTCGGCGACGACCGCCGCGGAGAACACGGTCGAGGTGTCGGAGAGCCAACTGGTGCCGTACGAGCCGATGCCCATGTCGGCGAGGTACCGGGTCACGCCGGTCTGCGAGTTGTAGAGCAGGACCCAGATCGCGGAGGTCAGCACGCCGGAGACGGCCCACGGGGAGAAGACCAGGGCCCGCCCGACGCCCCGGCCCACGAAGGTCTGGTTGACGATGAGGGCCAGTGCCAGGCCGAAGAGCAGTTGCAGTCCGACCTCGACGAAGACCCACTTCGCGCTGAAGACGAGGGTGTCCCAGAAGACCGGGTCGTCGGTGAAGATCTTGACGAAGTTGTCGAAGCCGGCGAAGCCGTTCCGCCATGGTTTGGTGGGGTTGTACTCCTGGAGGCTGTAGTAGAAGACGCTGATGACCGGGTAGGCGATGAAGCCCAGCATCAGCAGGGCGGCCGGTCCGATCAGCAGGTACGGGAGCCTGCGCGGCGTGGCCGAGGCACGGCGCCGCCGGGGTGGCGCGGGCGGTTTCGCCACGGCTGCGGCTTGGGCCATGACAGTTCTCCGTTCTGGTGCGGCGTGCGGGGGTCGTACAGGAAGCGCTTTCTCGCCGGGCAGGGGTGTGCGGGGTTCCGCCGTTCGGCGGGCTCAGCCCGCGTAGGGGTCCTGCACCGTGCCGGGGCGGGCCAGGAACTCGAAGTCGCAGCCGGTGTCGGCCTGGGTGATCTGTTCGTTGTAGAGCGCGCCGTAGCCGCGCTCGTAGCGGGCGGGCGGCGGGGTCCAGGCGGCCCTGCGGCGCTCCAGCTCCTCGTCGTCCACGCCCAGGTGCAGGGTGCGGGCCTCGACGTCGAGGGTGATGGGGTCGCCGGTGCGCACCAGGGCGAGCGGTCCGCCGACGTGCGACTCGGGGGCCACGTGCAGCACGCACGCGCCGTAACTGGTGCCGCTCATCCGGGCGTCGGAGATCCGGACCATGTCGCGCACGCCCTGCTTGAGCAGGTGGTCGGGGATGGGCAGCATGCCGTACTCGGGCATGCCCGGTCCGCCCTTGGGCCCGGAGCCCCGCAGCACCAGCACGGTGTCGGCGGTGATGCCCAGCTCTGGGTCGTTGATGGTGCGCTGCATGGTCCGGTAGTCGTCGAAGACGACGGCGGGCCCGGTGTGCTTGAGCAGGTGCGGTTCGGCGGCGATGTGCTTGATGACCGCGCCGTCCGGGCAGAGGTTGCCGCGCAGTACGGCGACCCCGCCCTCGCTCGCGACGGGGTTGTCGCGGGTCCTGATGACGTCGTCGTGGTGGACGAGGGCGCCGTCCAGCTGCTCCCGCAGGGTGTCGTGGGAGACGGTGGGGCGGTCCAGGTGGAGCAGGTCGGTGATGCGGGAGAGGAAGCCGGGCAGTCCGCCGGCGAAGTGGAAGTCCTCCATCAGGTAGGTCCGTCCGCCGGGGCGGACGTTGGCGAGCACCGGGACGGTGCGCGCGACGCGGTCGAAGTCGTCGAGCGTGAGGGTGACTCCGGCCCGGCCCGCCATGGCGATCAGATGGATCACGGCGTTGGTGGAACCGCCGAGGCCGAGGACGGTGGTGACGGCGTCCTCGAAGGCGTCGGCGGTGAGGATGTCGCTCAGCTTCCGGTCCCGGTGGACCAGTTCGACGATGCGCAGTCCGGCGGCGGCGGCCATCCGGTCGTGCCCGGAGTCGACGGCCGGGATGCTGGAGGCGCCCGGGACGGTGACGCCGAGCGCCTCGGCGGCCGCGGTCAGCGTGGAGGCGGTGCCCATGGTCATGCAGTGGCCGGGCGAGCGGGCCAGGCCGCTCTCCAGTTCCTGCATCTCGCAGTCGCCGATGAGGCCGGCCCGCTTGTCGTCCCAGTACTTCCACATGTCGGTGCCCGAGCCGAGGGTCTCGCCGCGCCAGTGCCCCGGCAGCATGGGCCCGGCGGGCACGAAGACGGCGGGCAGGTCGACGCTGGCGGCGCCCATGAGCAGGGCGGGCGTGGACTTGTCGCAGCCGCCCATCAGGACGGCGCCGTCGACCGGGTAGGAGCGCAGCAGCTCCTCGGTCTCCATGGCGAGGAGGTTGCGGTAGAGCATCGGGGTCGGCTTCTGGAAGGTCTCGCTGAGCGTGGAGACCGGGAACTCCAGCGGGAACCCGCCCGCCTGCCACACCCCGCGCTTGACCGCCTGGGCGCGGTCGCGCAGGTGGACGTGGCAGGGGTTGATGTCGGACCAGGTGTTGAGGATGGCGATGACGGGCTTGCCGAGGTGCTCCTCGGGCAGGTAGCCGAGCTGGCGGGTGCGGGCGCGGTGGCTGAAGGAGCGCAGGCCGTCCGTGCCGTACCACTGGTGGCTGCGGAGCTGTTCGGGCGCCTTCCGGCTGCTCGGGGCTGTCATATGGACCACCCCGCGGCGATGGCGGCGACCTCGGCGCGCTCGCTCTCGGGCAGCGGCTTGCTCGGCGGGCGGACCTCCCGGCGGCACAGGCCCAGCGAGGCGAGGGCCTCCTTGACGACGGTGACGTTGTTGGCGGAGCCGTTGGCGGCGCGCAGTTCCTCGAAGCGGCGGATCTGCTCCCAGACCTTCATGGCGGCCGGGTAGTCGCCCGAGCGGAGTGCTTCGATCATGTTCCGCGAGACGGCCGGGGCGACGTTCACCAGGCCCGAGGTGAAGCCGGTGGCTCCCGCGCTGAAGTACGAGGGCGCGTACGGCTCGGCGAGTCCCGCGATCCAGACGAAGCGGTCGAGGCCGGCGTCGCGGGCGAACGCGGCGAACTTGGAGGCGTCCGGCACGGCGTACTTCACGCCGACGACGTTGGGGCAGGTGTCCGCGAGGTCGGCGAGGCGGGCGCCGGTGAGCTGGGCGTTGCGGATGTAGGGCACGACGCCCAGTTCGGGCACGGCCTCGGCGATGGCGCGGTGGTAGTCGACCCAGCCGCCCTGGGAGACGTAGGGGTGGACGGGCTGGTGGACCATCACCATGGAGGCGCCCAGGTCGCGGGCGTGCCGGGCGGAGGCGACCGCGGTCGGCACGTCGTGGCCGACGCCGACCAGGATGTCCGCGCGCTCGCCTGCCTCCTCCACGGTCAGCTCGGTGACCAGGCGCCGCTCGGCCGGGTCGAGGGCGTAGAACTCGCCGGTGTTGCCGCCCGGGGTGAGGGTCGTGATGCCACCGTCGAGGAGACGACGCAGCAGGGCCCGGTAGGTGGCGGGGTCGACGGTGCCGTCCTCGGCGAACGGGGTCACCGGGATCGCCACCACGTCGGCCAGGGCCGCCCGCTGGGTCTCGAACGTCGCTGTCATGCCTGACCGTCCTCTTCCTGGGCCGCGGTCCCCGCTTCGGGGAAGGCCCGCTCGACGAACGACGCGATGTGCGCGTGGAGGGCGCGGGCCGCGCCGTCGGCGTCACCGGCGAGGGCGAGGCGCAGGATCTCCTGGTGCTCGCCCGCCTCCCGTTCCCAGGAGGGGTCGGCGGCCCAGGCGACCGCGGAGACGAGGGCCGCCTGGTCGCGGACCTCGTCCAGCATCCGGCCGAGCAGCGGGTTGCCGCACGGCACGTACAGGGCTCGGTGGAACTCGCGGTTGGCCAGCGACCGTTCGGCGGTGTCCGTGGCCCGGTCGGCCGTGGTGAGCGCGTCGCGGGCGGCGTCCAGGGACGCTCCGCGGCGCACGGCGCGCTTGAGGGCCTCGGGCTCCAGGAGGAGCCGCACGTCGTAGACCTCGCGCGCCATGTCCGCGTCCACCATGCGCACCGTGACGCCCTTGTACTGGCTCATCACGACCAGTCCGGTACCGGCCAGCGTCTTGAGCGCCTCGCGCACCGGTGTCTTGGACACCCCGAACTGTGCGGCGAGGTCGGTCTCGACCAGAGCCTGGCCGGGCGTCAGCCGGCCGGTGAGGATGCGGCGTTTGATCTCCTCGAGCACGTACTGCGTGCGGGAGGGGATCGGCGTGGGCACAGAGGTCATGCGCGCCTCTCGGAATCTCGCGTCGGATGCGCGGACAGATCTCGGACATCAGATCTCGCGTATCGCGTCTCATATATGACGTACGGAGTACGACGCGTTGAAGGTAAGAGGGGCGCGCGGCCACGTCAATGCTTCTGACAAAGGAAGTTGGGTCGGGTGTCCTCCCGCGTCAGGGCTGCGTCAGGCGGTGCGGGACCAGCCCGGGTCGCGTCCGCTCAGCCCCAGCGCGCGCTCCAGCAGCGGCGCGTCGGCGGGCACGGCGACGACCGGCCCGAACATGCCCTGGCCCCGGTCGGACTCGTCCGCGGCGGCGGCGAGCAGCCCGTACGCCGCCCGGACCGCGGCCGCGTCGGGGGCGTACTCCTGGCCGGTGGCGCGGGCGAGGTCCCAGCCGTGGATCACCAGTTCGTCGGCGACGACGGCGCCCGCGACCGCGCCGGGCAGGTCGATGCCGCCGGCCCGGGTCGCGCCGGTCCAGGCGTCGGGCTCGCGCCACGCCTCGGCGAGTGCGGCGAGCGCGGCGGCGAGTTCCTGGCGCCAGTTCGGCCCGATGTCCGGCATGGACGCCTCGGGGCTGGTGTCGGTGGTGGGCCCCAGGTCCTTGCGGGCGGCGTCGCGGAAGGCGACGGCGAGGCCGGTGAGGTGGCCGAGCAGGTTGCGCACCGCCAGGTCGGGGCAGGGCGTCGGGTCCGTGAGCCGGTCCTCGCACACGCCGTCGGCGAGACGGGCCAGGATCCGCGTCTGCGGACCGAGGTCGAGGGTGGTGGTGTCGGCGGTCATGGGCTGCTCCTCGTGGTGTGCGTGGCCGTCTCTCTCGGTAGGTGGACTCATCGCGCCCGCGAAACTCATCGGCCGCGGCGGCCGGTACCAGGTCATCCGCCCGATGCCCGCGCCCCGGCCTTAGCCCCACGCTGACCAGGTATGACGAAGGCACACAGGAAGAACCCCGCGGGACCGGAAGCACGCCGGCCCCTCGTCCGCGTCCTGCGCGACCGCGACGCGGCCCTGTATCTCGCCGGGGTGGTGGTGTCCGGTTTCGGCACCTCGGCGCTGTGGCTGGCCTCCGGGGTGTGGGTGAAGGACCTCACCGGCTCGGACGGGCTCGCGGCGCTGTGCGTGCTCGCGATGTGGACGCCGACGCTCGCGGGCCCGCTCCTGGGCACCGTGGCGGACCGCGTCCGCCGCAAGCCGCTGCTGATCACCGCGAGCCTGCTGATGGCCTGCCTGCTGCTCACGCTCTTCGCCGTCGACTCGCGGGACTCGCTGTGGCTGCTCTTCGCGGTGCTCTTCGTGTACGGCGCGGCGGGCGTCGTCCACGACGCGGCCGAGTCGGCGCTGGTGGCGGCCGCCGTCGATCCGGACCTGCTCGGCGACTTCAACGGCCTGCGCACGACGGCCAACGAGGGCATGAAACTCGTGGCGCCGCTGGCCGGTGCGGGCCTGTACGCGGCGTACGGCGGACCGAGCGTGGCGCTGCTGGACGCGGCGACGTTCGTGCTGGCCACCGGCGTGTACGCCGCCCTGCGGGTGCGTGAGGCACCCCCGCGCCGTCCCATGGCGAACTGGCGGCGGCAGACGGCCGAGGGCGCCCGGCACCTGTGGGGCCACCCCGGGCTGCGCCCGCTCGTCCTGGCGGGCGGCATCACGATGCTCTGCGCGGGCGTCAACGGCGCCGCGGTCTACGCCGTCGTCGACGCCCTCGGCCACTCCCCCGCGTACGCCGGCACGCTGTACGCCGTCCAGGGCGCCGGCTCGGTGGCGGTGGGCCTGCTCGCCGGACCGGCCGTGCGACGCCTGGGCGGACGCCGTTTCGCAGCCACCGGGATCACTCTGCTCGCGGTGGCGGTGGCAGCGCGAGCAGTCCCGTCCGACGCGCTGGCCCTGGCCTCGAGCGCGGCGATCGGCGCGGGCCTGCCCACGGTGCTGATCGCCGCCCTGACCGCCGTCCAGCACGAGACGCCCGGGCCGATCCTGGGCCGGGTCGCGGCGACGGCCGACTCCCTGGTCCTCGCCCCGAACGTCCTCGGCCTGGCCGCGGGGGCGGCCCTGGTCGAGACGGTGAGCCCGTGGCTGCTGCTGCCGGCCGTGGGCGCGGTCCTGCTGGCCACGGCGACGGCGCTGCGGTCGCCGTAGTACGTTGTGCCCCTCGCGCGCCGCTCATCCCGTCACGGAGCCGGATCACACGGTGAATGCGTCCCCTCGCGGATGCGCTCGAGGTCGCCGGTGGGACCATCCCCGCTCCAAGGGAGGTAAGGACCCCGCCCAGTGCTGCTCCCTGCCTATGGCAGTCGCCCGCCCCGCGGCCACCACCCGACCGGCCTCACCTCACCCCCAGCCCCGCCCGCACCCCCTCCAGGTCCCGGTCCGACGCCAGCCCCGCGTGATACAGCCGCAGTTCCGTGGCCCCCAGCTCCCGCGCACGAGCGGCGTCCGCGGCGAGGGTGCCGGGACTGCCGCCCATGCCGGAGACCACCGTGAGGTTGGCGGCGAGGACGGCCCCGTCACCGGCCTGCTCGGCGAAGGGGGTCAACAGGGCCGGGCCGCCCGTGCAGGGGACGACCACGCCGTCCGCGACGGAGAGGATGTGCGCGGGGTCGACGCCGGCGTTGGCGCCGCAGTGGTGGGAGACCGGGTCGGCGTGCAGGAGGACCTGGAAGCCGTCGGGTGCGGCGGCGCGGACCGCCGCGACCGCGGCCTCCTGAAGGGTGCGGGCCCGGTCGTCGCGCCACGCGCGCGTGGCGTTCGCCGTCGCCGCTCCGAGGAGCTTCTCGACGCCCGTCCAGCCCCCGTCCGAGGGCGCCGCGCCCCGCCACACCGGATCGAGGGCGGTGCGTACGGCGGTGGCGAGTCCGTCGGGGTCGAGGCCCCGACCGGCGTACCCGGCGCGGCAGTCGGGGCAGAAGCACAGCGACATCAGGTACTGCCCGGCGTCCCCGAGCCCCACCCCGCCGGTCTTGTCGTGGGCGTGCAGGTGGGCGAGGCCGTACCAGCCGAGGGACTCCAGCTCCGTGCCGCGCGCTCCGGGCCGTACCGCCGCCTCGGCGGCCAGGTCGGTGAGGTACGCGCGGGTGGCGGGCTGCGCGATGCAGGGCGCCCAGGGGTAGCGGTCGCCGTAGGCGTTGACGACGGAGGTGCTCGGGTGCTCCGCGCCGAGGCGGGAGTTGTGGGCGAGGACGACCCAGGTGTGCACGTGAAGGCCCGCGTCCGCGAGGGCGGCGGCGGCCTCGCCGTACGCGTCGCCGGGTGCCCAGTCGCCGGACTCGTACGGGCGGAGGGGGCGGCCCTGCCAGCGGGCGGCGTCCGGCGGGTAGAGGACCGCCGCGTGCTCGGCGGTGACGACGCGGTGGCGCGGGTGGCGCGGGGTGAGGGCGCGGGTGGAGTGGTAGGCGGCGGCCAGGGTCACCTGTGCCACGCCGAGGTCCGCGACGCGCGCGGGGGCCTCCGGGTCGCCGTTGACGTCCCAGGGGTAGACGAACGCCGACGCCTTCACCGGCCGGCCCCTTCCCCAAGCAGCTCCTGACCCCGCTCGATGATCCGGGCGAGCTGCTTCACATGCTCCTCGGGCGGCTCCCGCAGCGGCGTCCGCACCTCCCCCACGTCCAGGCCGCGCAGCCGTACGCCCGCCTTGACCAGGGCGACGGCGTACCCCCGGCCCTGGTCGCGCAGGTCGACGAACGGCCGGTAGAAACCGTCCAGCAGGCGGTGGACGGTGGTGTCGTCGCCCTCGCGCAGCGCCCGGTGGAAGGCGACGGCGATCTCGGGGGCGAAGCAGAACACGGCGGAGGAGTACAGGGGGACGCCCAGCGCGCGGTAGGCGAGCTGGGTCTGTTCGGCGGTCGGCAGTCCGTTGAAGTACAGGAACTCCTCGCCGGGCAGCTCCGTGCGCACCGCGCTGACGATCCGCTGCATCAGGTCGAGGTCGCCGAGCCCGTCCTTGAGGCCGACGACGCCGTCCGTGCGGGCGAGTTCCACGACGCTCGACGGGGTGAACACGGCGTTGTCGCGCTGGTAGACGATGACGGGCAGCGGCGTCGCGGCGGCCACCTCCCGGTAGTGCCGCACCAGTCCCTCCTGCCCGGCGTGCACCAGGTAGGGCGGCATGGCGAGCAGCCCGTCGGCGCCGGCGTCCTCGGCGAGGCGGGCGTAGCGCACCGCGAGGGCGGTGCCGTAGCCCGCGCCCGCGAGGACGGGCACCCGGCCCGCGGTCTCCTCCACGGCCGCGCGGACACAGGCCGCGAACTCCTCTGGCGTCAGGGCGTGGAACTCGCCGGTGCCGCAGCAGGCGAACACGGCGGCGGCACCCGCCTCGACCCCGCGACGCACATGGGTGCGGTAGACGTCGAGGTCGAGTCCGCCGTCGGGTCCGTACGCCGTGACGGGGAAGAACAGCGGCCCGCTGGGCGCGGTGAGCCGGGCGGCGAGAGGGGCTGAGGTCACGGGCGCTCCCCATTCCATATCTATGACCTACGTCTATATTTCTGAACGCGACCACGCTAAGCCGCCCCGCGAACACCGTCAAGCAGGTCCCCTCTTGACGCGCACCTCTCCGCTCCTTAGCGTGTCCACGCATATGAACACGAGGCACGCATTCGTACGACTGCCGCCGTTTCAGCAGACCTAGGAGTCCCGAGGATGCCCGCTCCCCGCACCGTCCTGCTCACCGGCGCCGCCGGCGGCCTCGGCACCCTGATGCGGGAACTGCTCCCCGAACACGGCTACCGGCTGCGCCTGCTCGACCTGCGTCCGGTCGAGGGCGAGCCTGAGGCGGTCGTCGCCGACCTCGCCGACCGGGACGCCCTGCGCGAGGCGGTCCGGGGCGTCGACGCGATCATCCACCTCGCGGGCATCTCCCTGGAAGCCCCCTTCGAGAAGATCCTCGCGGCCAACATCGAGGGCACGTACAACCTGTACGAGGCCGCCCGCGAGGAGGGCGTGCGCCGCATCGTCTTCGCCTCCTCCAACCACGCCGTCGGCTACACCCCGCGCCCGCGCGGCGACGACCCCCTCATCCCGATCGACACGCCCCGCCGCCCGGACACCTTCTACGGCCTGTCCAAGTGCTTCGGCGAGGACCTGGCCCAGCTCTACTGGGACAAGCACGGCATCGAGACCGTCTCCGTCCGCATCGGCTCCTGCTTCCCCGAGCCGACCAGCGTGCGCATGCTGTCGGTGTGGATGAGCCCCGCCGACGGCGCCCGCCTCTTCCACGCGGCCCTGACCGCCGAGAACGTCGGGCACACCGTCGTCCACGGCTCCTCCGCCAACACCCGCCTGTGGTGGGACCTCACCTCCGCGCGGGCGCTCGGTTACGAGCCGCGGGACGACTCCGAGCCGTACGCCGACAAGCTCCTCGCCGAGCAGGGCGACCTCGACCCGGACGACCCCGCGCACGCCCGCCTGGGCGGCCACTTCGTGACCGACCCCCCGATCTGGCCGTACTGACCAGAAGACGCCCGCGCGAGGCCGTCGAAGAGGCGGACGGGCACCGAACGGGCCCGTCCGCTTCCGTATACGGGCATCCGCACTGCCCGTTCCCACCCAGCCCCGCACTGCATCCCAGGTCCGAGACGGGCACCCGGCCCCGCAAACGGGCCCACCCGGGCAGTATCGGGTCCGCAACAGGCCTGGTCAGTGCCGCACGGCCGCTGTAGAACTTCCCCCAAGGGCCACACGGGCCCGAACGGGCAACCACACGGCGACGAGGCGGTGAGGCAGGTGTTCGGCATGGGCATGCGGACGGCGGAGGAACGCCAGCGCGAGATCGTGCGGGTCGCCCGCGCCAGCGGCTCGGTCGACGTCACCGCGCTCGCCGCCGAACTGGGCGTCGCCAAGGAGACCGTACGACGGGACCTGCGCGCCCTGGAGGACCACGGTCTGGTCCGCCGCACCCACGGCGGCGCCTACCCGGTGGAGAGCGCCGGGTTCGAGACCACGCTCGCCTTCCGCGCCACCAGCCACGTCCCCGAGAAGCGAAGGATCGCCTCCGCCGCGGTCGAGTTGCTCGGCGACGCGGAGACGGTCTTCGTCGACGAGGGCTTCACCCCCCAGCTCATCGCCGAGGCGCTGCCCCGGGACCGTCCGCTGACCGTCGTCACCGCGTCCCTGCCCGTCGCCGGCGCCCTGGCCGAGGCCGGCGACACCTCCGTCCTGCTGCTCGGCGGCCGGGTCCGCTCGGGCACCCTGGCCACCGTCGACCACTGGACGACGAAGATGCTGGCCGGCTTCGTCGTCGACCTGGCCTACATCGGCGCCAACGGCATCTCCCGCGAGCACGGCCTCACCACGCCCGACCCCGCGGTCAGCGAGGTCAAGGCGCAGGCGATACGGGCCGCCCGCCGCACGGTGTTCGCCGGCGCGCACACCAAGTTCGGGGCGGTGAGCTTCTGCCGGTTCGCGGAGGTCGGCGCCCTGGAGGCCATCGTCACCAGCACCCTGCTGCCCACGGCGGAGGCCCACCGCTACTCGCTGCTCGGGCCGCAGGTCATCCGCGTCTGAGCCCCCGTCATTCCCGGTCCCCGCACGGCACACCCACACCTTCCACCACCCTTTACCTCCCGATGTTTCCCCATACCTCCCCATACGTTCAGGAGCGATCCATGCGAACCCAGAGCCGACGGAGGCCGCGAGCCACGCTCGCCATGGCCGCCGCAGGGACGCTGCTCGCCCCGCTGCTCACCGGCTGCTGGGTCGGGGCGGGCGGCGCCGGATCCGGCGGCAACGCCATCAACGTCCTCATGGTCAACAACCCGCAGATGGTCGAGTTGCAGAAGCTCACCGCCGACCACTTCACCGAAGAGACCGGCATCAAGGTGAACTTCACCGTCCTGCCGGAGAACGACGTCCGCGACAAGATCAGCCAGGACTTCGCCAACCAGGCCGGCCAGTACGACGTGGCGACCCTCTCCAACTACGAGATACCGATCTACGCCCGCAACGACTGGCTGCACGCGATGGACTCCTACGTCGCCGAGGACCCGGGCTACGACGAGCAGGACATCCTGGGCCCGATGCGCGAGTCGCTCACCGGCGACGACGGCAAGCTCTACGGCCAGCCCTTCTACGGCGAGTCGTCCTTCCTCATGTACCGCAAGGACCTGTTCGCCAAGGCGGGCATCACCATGCCCGAGCATCCCACCTGGACCCAGGTGGCCTCCTTCGCCGAGAAGCTCGACGGGTCCCAGCCCGGCATGAAGGGCATCTGCCTGCGCGGACTGCCCGGCTGGGGCGAGATCATGGCGCCCCTGACGACGGTCGTGAACACCTTCGGCGGCACCTGGTTCGACCAGGACTGGCAGGCCCGGCTCGACTCCCCCGAGTGGGAGAAGGCGACGAAGTTCTATGTCGACCTCGTCCGCGAGCACGGCGAGTCCGGCGCCGCCCAGTCCGGCTTCGCCGAGTGCCTGAACAACATGACCCAGGGCAAGGTCGCCATGTGGTACGACGCCACCTCCGCGGCCGGCTCCCTGGACGCCGCCGACTCCCCGGTCAAGGGCACGGTCGGCTACGCGCCCGCCCCCGTGGAGAAGACGGACTCCTCCGGCTGGCTCTACACCTGGGCCTGGGGCATCCAGAAGGCCTCCCGCAACTCCGACAAGGCGTGGAAGTTCGTCTCCTGGGCGTCCAGCAAGGAGTACGAGCAGCTGGTCGGCGACGAGTTCGGCTGGTCCAACGTCCCGGCCGGCAAGCGCGCCTCGACGTACGAGAACCCGGACTACGTCAAGGAGGCCGCCGCCTTCCAGGAGATGACCAGGAAGGCCATCGAGGGCGCGAAGCCCAAGGACCCGGGGGTGCAGCCCCGCCCGGCACCCGGCATCCAGTTCGTCGGCATCCCCGAGTTCACCGACCTCGGCACCAAGGTCTCCCAGGAGATCAGCGCGGCCATCGCCGGACGCCAGTCCGTCGAGGAGGCCCTGAAGAAGTCCCAGCAGCTCGCCGAGAAGATCTCCGAGGAGTACGAGGGACGATGACCGCCACGACCACGGCCCCCTCGGCCGCACCCGACCACACCCGCCCCACCGTCCGCCCGCCGTCCAACCGGCTGCGCGCCTGGGCCACCCGCGCCCCGCTCCTCCCCGCCCTGGTCTTCATGATCGTGGTCACCCAGCTGCCCTTCGTGGCGACGCTGGTGATCTCCTTCTTCGACTGGAACGCCCTCTACCCGGACGCCCGCAGCTTCGCCGGCTTCGCCAACTACGGCGACGTCCTCGGCGACGCCGCCCTGCGCAAGTCGGTGTGGACGACCATCCTGCTGACGGTCGCGGTCGTCCTGGCCAGCCTGGTCCTCGGCCTCGCCCTCGCCCTGCTCCTCGACCGGAGGTTCAAGGGGCGCGGCGTGGTCCGCACTCTCCTCATCGCCCCGTTCCTGGTGGTCCCGGTGGCGGCGGCGCTGCTCTGGAAGCACGTCCTCTACAACCCCGAGTACGGCCTGCTCAACGGCCTGCTGCACTACGTCGGCGGCCCCCAGCCGGACTGGATCTCGGACACCCCGCTGCTCGCGGTCGAAGCCTCACTGGTGTGGCAGTGGACGCCGTTCATGATGCTCATCCTGCTGGCCGGCCTGCAGAGCCGGGACCAGCAGCAGATCGAGGCCGCCCGGGTGGACGGCGCGAGCGACTGGCAGATCTTCGTCCACCTCACCCTGCCCCACCTGCGCCGCTACCTCGAACTCGGCGCCCTGCTCGGCTCGATCTACATCGTCCAGAACTTCGACGCCGTCTTCACCATCACCTCGGGCGGGCTGGGCACCGCCAACCTGCCCTACACCGTCTACCAGAGCTTCTACCAGGCCCACGAGAACGGCCTCGCCTCGGCCGCGGGCGTCCTGGTCGTCATCGGCTCGATCATCATCGCGACCTTCGCGCTGCGCGTGGTGTCGTCCCTGTTCCGCGAGGAGGTCGGCCGCGCATGAGCGCCACCGCCGTACGCCCCGTCGTCACCGACACCAAGCCCGCACGGACCCGCCGCAAGGCCGGCGCCGGTCTGGGCCTGGTGGCCTGGCTGGTCGGCATCGTCTTCTTCCTGCCCATCGCGTGGATGGCGCTGACCTCCTTCCACTCGGAGGCGGACGCGGCCACCAACCCGCCGTCCTTCGCGGCGTCGCTGACCCTGGACGGCTACCGCGAGTTCTTCGGCGCGGGCGGCGGCGCCAGCCCCTGGCCCGCCCTGATCAACTCGGCGGTGGCGTCGATCGCCTCGACCCTCTTCGTCCTGGTCCTGGCCCTGCCCGCCGCGTACGCCCTCTCCATCCGCCCGGTGAAGAAGTGGACGGACGTCCTGTTCTTCTTCCTGTCCACCAAGATGCTGCCGGTGGTGGCGGGCCTGCTGCCGATCTACCTGTTCGCGAAGAACACCGACATGCTGGACAACATCTGGCTGCTGGTCATCCTCTACACCTCCATGAACCTGCCGATCGCGGTCTGGATGATGCAGTCCTTCCTGGCCGAGGTCCCCGTCGCGATCATCGAGGCGGCCCGGGTGGACGGCGCGAGACTGCCCACCGTCCTGACCCGCGTGGTGGCCCCGATCGCCCTGCCCGGCATCGCCGCCACCTCACTGATCTGCTTCATCTTCAGCTGGAACGAACTGCTGTTCGCCCGGGTGCTGACGGGCGTGGTCGCCGAGACCGCCCCCGTCTTCCTGACCGGCTTCATCACCAGCCAGGGCCTCTTCCTGGCCAAGGTGTGCGCCGCGTCGCTCGTCATCTCCCTGCCGGTGCTCGCCGCGGGGTTCGCCGCCCAGGACAAACTGGTCCAGGGCCTGTCGTTGGGAGCCGTGAAATGAAGGCCGCCGTCATCGAGTCCGTGGGCCGCGCCGTCGTCACCGAGGTCCCGGACCCGACGCCGGGTCCCCGCGAGGTCGTCGTCGAGGTCGCCGCCTGCGGCCTGTGCGGCACCGACCTGCACATCCTCCAGGGCGAGTTCGCGCCCAAGCTGCCGATCGTGCCGGGCCACGAGTTCGCGGGCGCGGTGGTCGGCGTCGGCGCCCAGGTCACGGAGGTGGCGGTCGGCGACCAGGTCGCGGTGGACCCCTCCCTGTACTGCTACGAGTGCCGCTACTGCCGCACCGGCCACAACAACCTCTGCGAACGCTGGGCGGCCATCGGCGTCACGACGGCGGGCGGCGCGGCCCAGTACGCGGTCGCACCGGTCGCGAACTGCGTGAAGCTCCCCGAGCACGTCCGCACCCAGGACGCGGCCCTGATCGAACCGCTCTCCTGCGCCGTCCGCGGCTACGACGTTCTCCAGTCCCGCCTCGGCGCGCACGTCCTCATCTACGGCTCCGGCACGATGGGCCTGATGATGCTGGAACTGGCCAAGCGGACCGGCGCGGCCAGCGTCGACATGGTCGACCTCAACCCGGCCCGCCTGGAGACGGCCCGCGGCCTCGGCGTCTCGGCGTCGGCCGCGACCCCGGACGAGCTGGACCGCCCCCAGGGCTGGGACCTGGTCATCGACGCCACCGGCAACGCGGCGGCGATCCAGGACGGCCTGGACCGGGTCGCCAAGGCCGGCACGTTCCTCCAGTTCGGCGTCGCCGACTACGCGACGCGCGTCCAGATCGACCCGTACCGCATCTACAACCAGGAGATCACCATCACCGGCTCGATGGCGGTCCTCCACAGCTACGAGCGCGCGGCGGAGCTGTTCGCGAACGGTGTCCTCGACCCCGACGTCTTCATCAGCGACCGCATCGCACTGGACCGCTACCCGCAGGCCCTGGAGCAGTTCGCGGCGGGCGTGGGCCGCAAGATCGTGGTCGTGCCGTAGATGTTGATCTTTTAGCCCGTCCGGCGTTTGAGGACGAGGCCGTTCAGGCCGAAAGGGGGGTCTGGGGGCGCAGCCCCCAGGGACGGGAAGGGAAGGGGCGGCGGGGGCGAAAACCCTGACGCCGCCGCTCCCACCACCCCCGCCCCGATTGGCCCCCGGGTAAGGGAACGGTAAAACGCCCCCGCTCGTTCACCCGGCATGACAGCTATGACCCCCGGCTCGAACATCCCCCTCTCCGCCGCCCGCGTGACGGTGGACGTCACCGCTCCCGTGCGGCTCGACGTATCGGGCCTGCTGCTCACCGCCGACGGCAAGGTGCGCTCCGACGACGACTTCATCTTCTACAACCAGCCCACCGGCCAGGGCGTGACCTACCGCTCCGGCGGCGGCTCCGCCCCGGACGCGATCACGGTCGACACCTCCGCCGTCCCGCCGGGCATCGAGAAGATCGTCGTCACCGCCAGCCCGGACGCCGCCGGCCAGTCCTTCCAGGGCATCGAGCCGACCGCCACCATCCGCAACGCGGACGACAACTCCGTCCTCGCCACCTTCACGCCGCCGCAGCTCGGCGCCGAGACCGCACTGGTGATCGTCGAGGTCTACCTGCGAGGCGGCGCCTGGAAGGCCCGCGCGGTCGGCCAGGGCTACGCCAACGGCCTGGCCGGCATCGCGACGGACTTCGGCGTCACGGTGGAGGAGCCCGCCCCGGCCGCTCCCCCGGCCCAGCCCGCGGCCCCGCAGCGGTCCCACGCGGCCACGCCCCCGCCGGCCGCCGCGCCCACGATGCCCGCGGCGCCGCCCGCACCGCCCGCCGCGCCGCCGGCCCCCGCCCCGGGCAGCGGCAAGATCAACCTCGACAAGGGCCGGGTCAGCCTCCAGAAGAACCAGACCGTCTCCCTGGTCAAGGGCGGTCGGCCGGTGCTCTCCCAGGTCAAGATGGGCCTCGGCTGGGAACCGGCGTTCCGCGGCAAGGACATCGACCTGGACGCGTCGGTCATCGCCTTCGGCCCCCAGCGCAACCACATCGACAGCTGCTACTTCGGCAAGCTCTCGATCGTCAACGGCGCGATCAAGCACTCCGGCGACAACCTGACCGGCGAGGGCGGCGGAGACGACGAGGTGATCGTCGTCGACCTCGGCCGGCTCCCGCAGGAGGTCTCCGGTCTGGTCTTCACGGTGAACTCGTTCTCGGGCCAGAAGTTCACCGAGGTCGCCAAGGCGTACTGCCGCCTCATCGACGCCGCGAGCGGCGAGGAGCTGGTCCGCTTCGACCTCACCGGCGCCGAGGCGCAGACCGGCGTGATGATGGCGAAGCTGATCCGCCAGTACTCCGGCGAGTGGGAGATGACCGCCATGGGCGACTTCGTCAAGTCCCGCACGGTCCGCGGCATGGTGAAGCCGGCGGCCAAGGCCCTGTAGGCACCCGGACGTCGGGGCGCTCCCGGATCGCTCCGCGAGCGCCCCTTCGGGGCGGACTACGCCCGCAGTCCGCCCCACACCAGCCACAGGCAGCGGCGGACGGACGTCGCGTCCGCCGGGTCCGTCCCGTCGGCGGACTCGGCCGCCGTGGCCACCCCGTGCACCAGCCGCAGCACCTCGATCGGTTCGACGTCCCGCCGCAGCGTGCCCTCCGCCTGCGCCGCCCGCACCAACCGCCCGGCCGCGGCGCGCAGACAGTCGCCGCAGGCCGTGTCCACCGCCGTGCCGCCCGCCGTGACGGCGGTGCCGAGCAGCGTCTTCATCCCGCGGACCTGGATCATCCCGGCGGCGAGTTCACCCAGCCACTCCCGCAGCGCGTGGCCCGGTGACCGCTCGGCCGCGATCAGGTCGGCGCGGGCCGCGATCGCCTCGATCCGGTCGAGGTAGGCGGCCTCCAGCAGCGCCTGCCGGGTCGGGAAGTGCCGGTACAGCGTGCCCGTCCCGACCCCCGCGCGTTTGGCGATGTCGTCCAGGGACGCGCCCTCACCGTGCTCGGCGAAGGCGGTCGCCGCGGCCTGGAGCAGCCGTTCGCGGTTGCGGCGGGCATCCGCGCGCATGGGTCTGACCTGCGCCATCCCGGTACTCCCTGCACACAGAGGTTCGTCGCCGCACCCTACCCCGCGAGCTCGGCCCGGGTGTCCCACGGCCACTGGGCGTCCCGGCCGGCCTCCAGCAACGCGACCATCCGGAACGCGGCGTCGGAGAGACCGCCGAAGGTGTGCCGGTTCGCCCGGCCCGACGGGCCGTGGCCCGCCCGGTACCCGGCGAGGTTCCAGGTGTAGACCGGCACGTGCGCCGGGACCTGCTCGGTCGGGTCGCCGTGCCGGCTGTGGGCGTACTGCTCGTCGGTGACGATGAGCACCCGGTCGTGCTGCTCGTAGTGGCGCCGTACCGCCTCGGTGGTGTCGGTGCCGCCGAGGTCGCCGAAGCGGTCGAGGACCTTCAGCACCGACTCGCCCTCGCGGTACGTCACGCGGTTGCTGGACGTCCCGAACTCGACCAGGTCCGCGTCGGCCGCCCGCAGCGCGAGCGCCGTGCCGAAGACCGCCGCCGCGTCGGCCCGGTTCAGCTCGGAGCGGTCCGACATCCGCGAGTAGAACATCGAACCCGAGCGGTCCACGAGGACGAGTGTCCGGCCGGGCAGTGCGGGCACGTTGGCCAGCGAGTGGCCGAGCGCCTGCTCCAGCGGGTACGACCAGCGCAGCGACGGGGCGTGCCGGTACGCGGCGAGGTAGCGGAAGGGGAACTGCCGCGAGCGCGCCACCTCGGCCGGGTCGCTGATCCGCGCCGCCACCCGGGCCGCGACCTCGTCCGAGACACCGGCCTCGTCGAAGTTGCGCAGGTTGCGGAGCAATGCCATCGCTCCCATGGACGGAATCACCGCTTCCCAGGCCGCCTTGTCCATCGGGCCCTGGAGCCAGCCGGCCAGCATCTCCCACGTGACGCCCGCCGCCGCGAGCCGCTCGGCACCGTCGGGCGCCGTGACCACCGCTCGCCGGTCCCGGACGGGCAGCGCCATCAGCTCGCGGTGCGCGGTCAGGACGCGGTTCGAGGCGGGCGGCACCGCGGTGTCCGGGTTGTGCCGGCGGTCGAGGGCGTACTGGAACAGCTCGCCCTGCCACGGCTTGTCGGGGTCGGGCGCCGCGTGCACCAGGTTGAGGATGTCGCCGAAGCGGTAGCCCTTGGACGCGGTGTCGTACTTCAGCAGCGACTTGCCGTGGTAGAGCCGCCGCACGGCGTCGGCGATCCCCCGCTTGACCGGCTTGGGCACGGCGCGGCCGTGGGTCGCGGTCCAGTAGGCGAGGAGTTCGCCGGGCTCGTCCGGACGCCGCAGGACGGAGGCGGTCACCTGCCGGTTGGACGGTCCGTCGGTGACGCCGGAGTCCAGGCGGGCCTTGACGTACTCGGCGGCGCCGACGATCGACGCGGTGCGCAGGTTGCCCTCGCCGCGCAGCCAGCCGAGCAGGCCGGCCGTCCAGGACGGGTCGGAGAGGGCGAGTTCGCGCACGAGGGTGGTGAACCGGTCGTCGCGGGCGGCGCCGGACTCGTAGAAGGACTGCTGGGAGACGAAGTTGGCCACCGCGAGCAGGAAGAGTTCGGAGCGGGCGTCCCGCTCGGTGCCCCGGCCGCCCTCGTGGGTGCGCAGCACGCGGCCCGTCGACGTCACGCGCGAGGTGGGCTGCGCCTCGGCGGTCTTGGTGTTGAATCGCGCCATGGTGAATTCCCCCGAATTCTCAAAGCCTGAACGTTCTCGAATATTCCGGAGGGAGACACGGCAGCGGAAGGGTGCCCGAGGTCGGAATCGGCGACGGGACCATGCGGATGCTCTGCCCTATTGAGCTACACCGACCCGAAGTCGATGACGGGATTCGAACCCGCAACCGTCCGATCCGAGAAGTATCCGCTGCCTGCGCACCGGGCACCCTTCGACTGCTGGGCCTCCCGAGATCAAGTGGGCCGCGGCATGGGATTCTTTTTGCAGAAGAAGTAGCCGCGACCGGCGCACCGGGAGGTGCATGAAGTTATGGGTGTCCAGAGTTCAGGTCGGCGGAACCGACAAGGTGCTCTAACCCCTGAGCTACACCGGCGTGCTGTGCCGGTGACGGGACTCGAACCCGTGGCCGCCCCATTATGAGTGGAAGTAGGTCCTGCCTTCGCACCTGGACGTTCATCACTCTAAAAGGGCGGCCGTCGCCCGGGCGACCGAATTAATGACCGGCGCGCTTGTGGCGCTTCCAGGGTCCCGTGATCGCCAGCATGATGCCCGGCGTCTGGATGTTGGCGTAGAGGGTCCGGCCGTCGGGCGAGAAGGTGACGCCGGTGAACTCGCTGTACTCGGGGTCGTCCTCGGTGCCGAGGTTCAGTTCGTTGCGGGCGATGGGGTAGGTGCGCCCGCTGTCCGTGGCACCGAACAGGTGCTGGACGCCGTCGCCGTCCTCGGCGATGACCAGGCCGCCGTACGGGGAGACGGTGATGTTGTCGGGGCCGTCGAAGGCGCCGTCGGCGGAGGGGTCGGCGTTGACGCCGAGCAGGACCTTCAGCGTGAGGGTGCGGCGCTTGGGGTCGTAGAACCAGACCTGGCCGTCGTGCGGGCGGCCGGGGCTCTCGTCACGGGCGAAGGAGGAGACGATGTACGTGCCGCCGTCGGCCCACCACATGCCCTCCAGCTTGCGCGCGCGGGTGACCTGGCCGGCGGTGAACTGCTTGCGCACGGAGGTGCTCTTCGCGTCGCGGTCGGGGACGTCGACCCAGTCGACGCCGTAGACGGTGCCGGTCCTGGTGGCGCGGGAGAGGTCGTCGACGAACTTGCCGCCGGAGTCGAAGCACTTGAAGGCCTGGAGGATCCCGGCGTCGTCGGCGAGGGTGCGCAGCCGGCCGCGGCCGTGCCGGAAGTGCTCCGGCGGGGTCCAGCGGTACAGGAGGCCGTTGGGGCCGGAGGCGTCTTCGGTGAGGTAGGCGTGGCCGCGCTTGGGGTCGACGACGACGGCCTCGTGGGCGTAGCGGCCCAGTGCCTTGACCGGCTTGGGGTCGCGGTTGGCGCGGCGGTCCTCGGGGTCGACCTCGAAGACGTAGCCGTGATCCTTGGTCATGCCGTTCTTGCCGGCCTTGTCCTCGGTCTCCTCGCAGGTCAGCCAGGTGCCCCACGGGGTGCTGCCGCCGGCGCAGTTGGTGGCGGTACCGGCGATGCCGACCCACTCGGCGACGTGGCCGCCGCGGCGGACCTCGACGACGGTGCAGCCGCCGGCGGCCGCCGGGTCGTAGACGAGGCCCTCGGTGAGCGGGACGGGGTGCGGCCAGTCGTCGCGGTGGCCGCCGAGTTCGTGGTTGTTGACGAGGAGCGTGGCGCCGCGCGGGCCGTCGAAGGTGGCCGTGCCGTCGTGGTTGGACGGGGTGTACTCGCCGGACTCCAGCCTGGTCCGGCCGGAGTACGTGATGATCTCGTACCGGAAGCCCGCGGGCAGGGCGAGGATGCCGTCCGGGTCGGGGATCAGCGGTCCGTAGCCGACTCCGTCGTGGCCGTGGTGGTGTCCGTGGCCGTGTCCGTGGCCGTGCTCCCTCCCCGCGCTGTCGATGTCCGTGGACGCGAGGGCGTTCGGCGCGGTGGCGAGGGCGCCGACGCTGCCCGCCAGCACGACCCCGGCGCCGGTGAGCGCGGATCGACTGGTGAAGTCCCTGCGGGTGAGCGACATGGTGTCTCCTGTGACGGTGGGCGGGCGAGCCGTGGGGGGTGGCGGACTCCGGTCCGGCGCCACCGTCCCGCCCCCGCCTGAACGACGAACGAGCCCACACGTGAACGCCATCTGAACCCCCGACGACCTCTGCCCCGCCCACTCGCCCGCTCACCCACCCGTGCCCCGCGCCGCACCGGTGTCCCACGCACGGCCCGGCGTCGCAGACCGACCGTTCCGTCGGCCGGCTCGGGCCCCGTTACGTCAGCCGCCCTGCTGGGAGCGCGCCTTGAACGCCGCCTTGCGGGCCTCCTTGGCGACCTTCTTGTCGGGGTGCAGTCGCCCCATCGCCTCCAGGACGTCCGGTGTGGCCGGGTGCTCGACGCGCCAGACGGTGTCGAAGAAGCCGCTGTGCCGACGGGCGAGGCCCTCCACCAGGGCGCGCAGTTCCTCGGAGTTTCCTTCGGCGGCGAGTTGCGCGGCCACGGTGTCGATGGTCAGCCAGAAGACCATGTCCTGCGACGGGGCCGGTACGTCGCGGGCGCCGTGCTCGGTGAGCCAGACGCGGGCGAGGCCGCCCAGTTCGGCGTCGCCGAGGACGTCCCGCAGCGCGGGTTCGGCCTCCGCGCCGACGAGGGAGAGCGCCTGCTGGCAGCGGAGCCGGCGCAGCGGCGCCCCGGTGTCGGAGCCGCGGGCCGCGGCCAGCAGTTCGCGGGCGGCGTCGAGCGGGCTCCGCCCGGCCAGCCACAGCTCTGTCTCGGCGTGGGCCGCGGCCGACGGGAAGGGGGCGGTGCCGTCGAGGAGCGCGTCGGCGCCCTTGTCGGCGAGGTCGCCGACGGCCGGGGCGTCGAAGCCGGCGTCCAGGAGCCGGGCGCGCAGCCCGTACAGCCCGAGCGGGGTGAGCCGCACCATGCCGTAGCGGGCGACGTCGGCCTCGTCGACCGGCGCCGCGGGCTCCTCGTCGGCGTCGGCCATGAGCGCCTCGTCGACCGGCTGGTACTCGACGAGCCCGACCGGTTCGAGGAGCCGGAACTGGTCGTCGAGGCGCATCATCGCGTCCGAGACCTGCTCCAGCACCTCGTTGCTGGGCTCGCTCATGTCGCTGGGCACGATCACGGAGGCGGCCAGCGCGGGCAGCGGCACCGCGGCGTCGCCGGGGCCGTCCTCGCCGACGGTGAGCAGGTAGAGGTTGCCGAGGACACCGTCGAGGAACTCGGACTCGGCGTCGGGGTCCCAGTCGAGGGAGGAGAGGTCGATCTCGCCGCCCTCGGCCATGGCGTCGACCAGGTCGTCGAGATCGGGCACGCTCGCGTCGGCGAGCACCGTCTCCAGCGCGGTGAGCCAGACCCCGAGCACGTCCTGGGGGGAGCCGCCGGTGAGCAGGGCGAGGTCCTCGCCCGCCGCCACGGTGCCCTCCTCGTCGTCGGTGATCTCGACGAGCCCGGTGTCCACGGCGACCCGCCAGGCCTCGCTGGCGTACGCCGCGGCCTCGTCGCCGGTCAGCCCGAGCTGCTCGGCCGCCGCCGGCACCTGCTCCTCGACGAGTCCGCCCCCGGCGTCGACGCGGGTGTCGGGGCCCGCCCAGCGGGCCAGCCGGGCGGCCCGGGCGAGCACCGGCGCGGCCAGCGCGTCGCGGGCCAGCTCCGCTTCGGGGCGCAGCCGTGCGGGCGGCAGGGTGGAGCTGTCTGACATCGGCTGTTTCTCCTCGCGCGCCTTGACCGCCGTACGACCATCCGGACGCCGTACCGCTCAACGACTCAGCCTAGACGGGTTTCCACCCATGCCGCCCGGTTCATCTCCCCGTCGGGTGGTGTGCATGGCCGAAACCTTGACAACCGGCGTGACCAGGCAGGAGATTGACGCGCGTAGAAGGCGAGGGAAGGGCCAGGGGGGGGGCGGCCGGGGGGACACCTGTTCGCTCGGGTCCCCGTGCACCCGCCCGCCGCCCCTCGCGTCCCGCCCTCGTCCCGGCGCCACGTCACGTCCCCGGAGGGATCCCGTTGGCCAGCAAGTCCTCCGCGCGCCTCGCCGCGCTCACCGTCGCCGCCGTCTGCTCGGCGGCGTCCACCCTCGTCCTCACCGTGCCCGCCCACGCCGGCTCCGCACCGGACGACGCCGTGCGCGTCCACGACATCCAGGGCAGCACCCGGCTGTCGCCGTACGCCGGCCGGCAGGTCGCGGACGTGGCCGGAATCGTCATCGGCGTCCGCGGTTACGGCTCCAAGGGCTTCTGGATGCAGGACCCGCGGCCGGACGCCGACCCGGCCACCAGTGAGGGTGTCTTCGTCTTCACGAACCGGGCCCCGGAGGTCGCCGTCGGTGACGCGGTCACCGTCTCGGGCACGGTCTCGGAGTACGTCCCCGGCGGTACGTCCTCGGGGAACCAGTCGCTGACCGAGATCACCCGCCCGACGGTCACCGTCGTCTCCGGCGGCAACGCGCTCCCGGCCGCGACGACGGTCTCCGCCCGCTCCGTGCCGCGCGCGTACGCCCCCGAGGGCGACGGGGACGCCAACGGGTCGGTCAACGCCCTGCCGTTGAGGCCCGCGAAGTACGCCCTGGACTACTACGAGTCCCTGGAGGGCATGAACGTGCGGGTCGCCGACGCCCGCGTGGTCGGCGCCTCGGACCCGTACACCGAGCTGTGGGTCACGGTGAAGCCCTGGGAGAACCCGAACCGCCGCGGCGGCACGGTCTACGGCTCCTACGACGCCCAGAACACCGGCCGGCTGCAGGTCCAGTCGCTGGGCAGGCCGGCCGACTTCCCCGCCGCGGACGTCGGCGACACCCTCGCCGGAGCCACCGCGGGCCCGCTGGACTACAACCAGTACGGCGGCTACACGCTGGTCGCGAGCGAGATCGGCGCCCTGGAGAAGGGCGGCACGGAGCGCGAGTCCACGCGCCCGCAGAGCGCCCGCGAACTGGCGGTGGCGACGTACAACGTCGAGAACCTCGACCCGTCCGACGACACCTTCGCCGCGCACGCCGACGCGATCGTGCACCACCTCAGGTCGCCCGACATCGTGTCGCTGGAGGAGATCCAGGACAACAACGGCGCCACGGACGACGGCACGGTGGCCGCCGACGAGACGGTCGGCAAGCTGATCGACGCGATCGTCGCCGCGGGCGGCCCGCGTTACGACTGGCGGGGCATCGACCCGGTCGACAAGGCGGACGGCGGCCAGCCCGGCGGCAACATCCGCCAGGCGTTCCTGTTCAACCCCGAGCGGGTCTCCTTCACCGACCGCGCGGGCGGCGACGCCACCACCGCGACCGGTGTGCGCACGGTGCGCGGCAAGGCGGCGCTGACCCTCTCCCCCGGCCGGGTGGACCCGGCGAACCCTGCCTGGGAGGACAGCCGCAAGCCGCTGGCGGGCGAGTTCGTCTTCCGCGGCCGGACGGTCTTCGTCATCGCCAACCACTTCAACTCCAAGGGCGGCGACCAGGGACTGACGGCGCAGTACCAGCCGCCGTCACGCAGCTCGGAGACGCAGCGGCACGCCCAGGCGAAGGTGGTGAACACCTTCGTCAAGGAGGTCCTGGCCGCCCAGAAGAACGCGGACGTCGTCGCCCTCGGTGACATCAACGACTTCGAGTTCTCGACGACCGCCCGCATCCTGGAGGGCGACGGCGCCCTGTGGTCGGCGGTCAAGTCGCTGCCGCGGAGCGAGCGTTACTCGCACGTCTACCAGGGCAACAGCCAGGTCCTGGACCAGATCCTGGTCAGCCCGTCGGTCCGGCACGGCGGCCGGCTGTCGTACGACAGCGTGCACGTCAACGCGGAGTTCCACGACCAGATCAGCGACCACGATCCGCAGGTGCTGCGCTTCCGCCCGTGACCGGCGGGCCCTGGGGGCGGGTTCAGCGGGGCACCAGGCCGAGGGCGTGGTCGTAGCGGTTGACCGTGCTGCTCTTCAGGCCCGGCCAGTTCCGCACCCGTTCCCACGGCGCGGTCCCCGACCCGACGCCCTCGCCCGGTGCGGCCAGGGCGTCGCGGTGGGCCCGGGCGCTCTCCCACTCGGCGTAGTTGAGGACGCGGGTGCCGTCGGTGCTGAGGTGGAAGTGGGCGGCGATCCCGCCGGGGCGGGGTGCCGGCTCGCTCTCCAGGGCCTCGAGGACGGCGTCGACCCAGGCGCGCTGCCGGTCGGGGTCGGGTCCCTCGAACTCGACGTCGACGATCACCACGCATCCCGGTACGGCGGGTGCCGCCCCGTGCGCGCGGCTCGCGCTGCGGTAGTGCCGGTACCGGCCGAGGCCGAGCCGCTCGATGCCCGGCACGGCGGTGTCGATCTCGTCGACGCGCTCCTGCCGGTGCGTCTTGACGAACGCCTCGTACGCCTGCTCGCTCGCCCACTGGGAGTGGTGCAGCAGGGTGCTGCCGTCGTGGCCGGTGTAGACGTGGTAGCCGCGCAGGCCGTCGGCGGGCCAGGGCCGGCGTTCCCAGGTGCGGGCGATGGCGTCGACGGTCTGCCGCTGCCGCTGCGGGGTGCCCACGGACCAGGTGCTGAAGAAGGGCGCCCGGACGTCGGGGCGGGCGAATTCGGGATGGGCGTCGGTGCGGCGGGTCATGCCGGCCTCCAGTGGTCGGTGGTCGTCGGGTGCGTGGTGCGTGCACCGCGAGGGCACGCACCACCCTCCGGCCTCGACCAAGGTTGAGGTCAAGCCCCTCCCGGTGGCGGCACGGCACTGGCGGCACGGCACTGGCGCCACGACGCACGGGGCGAGGGGCCCCGCCCGGAGCCCCTCGCCGCACCGCGTGCTCGGCAGTGCTCTCAGCAGTGCCCGTGCTGACGGCGCAGCACGAGACCCGCCGCGACCACCGCGCCCGCCGTCGCTCCGGCGACCAGCACGGCGCGTGGGTGCCCGAGTCCCGCGCGTACCGCGCCCCGGGCCCGCCCCGGCGGCGTGTGCCGCTCCGCGCCGTCCGTGGCCCGTCCCGCCTTGTGCCGCGCGGCGTGTCCGGCGCGGCCCGCCCTGTCCTGCGCGGTCTGCCCGGCGTGCGCGGCGGAGCTGCGCAGTTGCACGGTCATGGCACCGGCCTTGTCCTTCAGGTCGGCGGCCCGGGCCTTGGCGCGGCCCTTCACGTCGGCCCTGCCCGCCAGTTCCTCCACGGTGTCGCCGAGTTCCCCGCGGGTCCGTTCGATCTGCTGCCGCAGCTCGTCGGGGCCCTTGGCCCCGCCGACCGGCTGCACGGTGGAGCCGCTCCTCGTCCCGTCCCGGCCCGTCGCGTCGGTCATCGATGTGCCCTTTCCCTGATCTGGTCCACGTCGGCCCGGACGCTGCCGAGGGTCTCCTCGGGCTTGGCCGGCACGGCCCGGCGCAGTTGCGTGCGACCGGTCATGGCCAGGACGCCGGCGATCACGAAGAGCGCCCCCGTCACGATGAGCGCCGCGGCCCAGACGGGCAGCACCAGCGAGAGCGCGGCGACGGCCGTGCCGGCCAGGGCGAAGAGGCCGACGTAGGCGATGGCGCCCGCCGCACCGAGCATTCCGCCGCCGCGCCCGGCGCGCTTGCCCTTCTCGGCCAGTTCCATCTTGGCGAGGGCCACTTCCTGGCGCACGAGCCGGGAGAGCTGTTCGGTGGCCTGGCCGACGAGTTCGCCCACGGAGTGCTGCTCGTCGCGCACCGGCCTGGTGTGCAGGGTTCCGGTCACGGTGTTCCCGCCTCCTCTCGGTTCGGAGCACCCCGGGTACCCCGGGCCGAGCGGCGCTACCCCTGCCCGCGCCCGCGCCCGGACACCCGAGGCCACTGAAGCAGTACTTACAGGTACCTCGTAGGAGAATTAAGTGGAGCTACACCATGCGGCGGCCGACACTACTCCCATGACGACAGACGACGACCGCCCCGCCCCCTTCGGCCGCGCCCTGTGCGCCATGGTCACGCCCTTCACCGAGTCCGGTGCGCTCGACCTCGACGGTGCCCGGCGGCTCGCCGAGCGGCTGGTCTCCCGGGGGTGCGACGGCCTCGTGCTGTCCGGCACCACGGGCGAGTCGCCGACCACCACGGACGCGGAGAAGGCCGCGCTGGTGACGGCGGTCCGGGAGGCGGTCGGGGACCGCGCCGCCCTGGTCGCCGGGGTGGGCACCGCGGACACCCGGCACACCGTGGAGCTGGCCCTGGCCGCCGAGAAGGCCGGCGCGGACGGCCTGCTGGTGGTCGCGCCGTACTACAGCAGGCCCCCGCAGGACGCCCTGGAGGCGCATTTCCGCGAGGTCGCCGACGCGAGCGGCCTGCCCGTGATGCTGTACGACATCCCGGGCCGCACCGGCACCCGCATCGAGCCCGACACCGTCGTCCGCCTCGCCGAGCACCCGCGGATCGTCGCCGTGAAGGACTGCTCCTACGACCTCCTCGGCATCCAGCGGGTGCTCTCCCGCACCCGTCTTGCCTACTACGCGGGCTGCGACGAGCAGGTTCTCGCCCTGTACGCGATCGGCGCGACGGGATACGTCAGCACCGTCGCCAACGTCGTACCGGAACTGTTCCGGTCCGTCCTCGACGCCTTCGACGCGGGCGACACCGGGCGGGCCGCCCTGCTGCAGCGGCGGGCGGTGCGGCTCGTCGAGCCGATGATGGCGGGCGGCCTGCCCGGCACGGTCACCACCAAGGCCCTGCTCGGCGCGCTGGGCCTGCCGGCGGGTCCGGTCCGCGCACCGCTGCGGCCCGCGGACCGGACGGCGACAACCGCTCTGCTGGCGGCCTACGGGGACGTGGCCGCCCCCGCCGGTCAGTCCCAGGCGTAGCCGTCGCCGAACAGCAGGGTGTGCTCCAGTACGTCCTCCGCCGGGTCGTCGATCTGCCCGACGTGGACGTTGAGGAGCCCGACCCGGGGGCCGTTGTGCGAACCGGTCGTCGTCTCGTCGGCGTGCGCGGTCCCCGCGGCCCCCACCGCGGCACAGCACACCAGCACCGCGGCGCCCGCCCCTGCCAGTAGGCGCCCCACGGCCCTCACCCGCTCGTTCGTCGTCATCCCAGGCCCCTCGTCTCGTCGGATCGGCGTCTGATCGGACTCTGCGTCCACCCGTTCATCCGCCAAGACCACCGGAAAGTCACGGGCGGTCATCCGTACGTGCGGGTTACGGTGGCCCGCCATGAGCAGAAGACGCTACGTGGCCCGGGGCGTTACGGGCGGTTACCGCATCTGGGACGACAGGGGCCGCCGCTGGTGGGGCGACCTCTACGAGCTGTGCCCCGACGACCTCCTGACCGAGCTGAACGGCCCGGCCGACCAGACCCGCGTCACCGCGCTGCTGAAACGGTACCGGGCCCTGAAACGGTGAGCGCCCTCCCCGCGACGGGCGGGAAGGGCGCTCGGCGGATCGGCGTCCGCTCAGTTGTGGCTGTGCAGCACCTCGTTCAGGCCGCCCCAGACCGCGTTGTTCGGGCGGGCCTCGACCGTGCCGGTGACCGAGTTGCGGCGGAAGAGGATGTTCGAGGCGCCGGAGAGTTCGCGGGCCTTGACGATCTGGCCGTCGGGCATCGTGACGCGGGTGCCCGCGGTGACGTAGAGGCCGGCCTCGACCACGCACTCGTCGCCCAGCGCGATGCCGACGCCCGCCTCGGCGCCGACCAGGCAGCGTTCGCCGATGACGATGCGGACGTTGCCGCCGCCGGAGAGGGTGCCCATGGTGGAGGCGCCGCCGCCGATGTCGGAGCCGTCGCCGACGACGACGCCCGCGGAGATGCGGCCCTCGACCATCGAGGTGCCGAGCGTGCCGGCGTTGAAGTTGACGAAGCCCTCGTGCATGACCGTGGTGCCCGCGGAGAGGTGCGCGCCGAGCCGGACGCGGTCGGCGTCGGCGATGCGGACGCCCTTGGGGGCGACGTAGTCCGTCATGCGGGGGAACTTGTCGATCGAGGTGACCTGGAGGTGCAGGCCCTCGGCGCGGGCGTTGAGGCGGACCTTCTCGATGTCGTCCACGGCGACCGGGCCCAGCGAGGTCCAGGCGACGTTGGCGAGGTGGGCGAAGATGCCGTCCAGGTTCTGGCCGTGCGGCTGGACCAGGCGGTGCGAGAGCAGGTGCAGGCGCAGGTAGACGTCGTGCGTGTCGACCGGCTTCTCGTCCAGCGAGGAGATGACCGTGCGGACCGCGACCACCTCGACGCCGCGGCGGGCGTCCGGACCGACCGCGGCGGTGGCGCCGCCGCCCAGGAGTTCGGCGGCCTGTTCGGCGGTGAGGCGCTCGGTGCCGGACGGGCCGGGCCCCTCGGCAGTCGCAGTGGACAGTTCGGGGGCCGGGAACCAGGTGTCGAGGACGGTGCCGTCGGCGGCGATCGTGGCGAGGCCGGCGGCCACGGCGCCGGTGGTGCGGGGAGCAGTCGTGTCGGTCATGAGGGCAACCTAACCGGCGGTCGCGGGTGGAAGCGAGCCGGGACCGCGGCCGTCTCGGGGACGGGGCGCGGGGATCAGCCGAGTCAGTACGTCCCGCGCGTAGTCCTCGTCGTACGGCGTGTCCGTGAGCAGGACCTGCAGGCAGATGCCGTCGAGTACGGCGACCAGGGCGCGGGCCGTCGTGGGGTCGGTGCGGGCGGCGAGCAGGGCGCCCACTCCCTCGGCCCACTCGGCGGCCACCGGGCGCAGGGCGGGGCGGCGCAGGGCGGCGAGGTACAGCTCGTACTCCAGCTCCACGCCGGTGCGGTCGCCGCCAAGCCATGCGCCGAGGACGCGGGCGAGTTCGGCGGGCAGGTCGGCCTCCGGGTCCAGGAGGGCGGGGTGGGCGGCGACGACCTTGGCGAAGCCCTCGTTGGCCTGGCGCAGGGCGGCGACCATCAGGTCGTCGAGGGTCGCGAAGTGGTACGTCGTGGAGCCCAGCGGCACGTCCGCCTCGGCGGCGACGGTGCGGTGGCTGAGCCCGGCGATGCCCTTCTGCCCGACGACGCGGATCGCCGCGTCGATGAGGCGCTGGCGGCGCTCGGGGTCGTGGCGGCGGGGCATCAGTGGGCCCCGCCCAGATTGAGGACGACGACCCCGAGGATGATCAGCGCGATGCCGGCGGCCTTGGTGAGTGTCATCCCCTCGCCCATGAAGGCCACGCCGATGGCGGCGATGGCGGCCGTGCCGACCCCGGCCCAGATCGCGTACGCCGTGCCCATGGCGAGGATCTTCAGGGTCTGGGCGAGGAGCGCGAAGGAGAGGACGTAGGCGAGGGCCGTCAGGAGCGACGGCACGAGCCTGCTGAAGCCCTCGCTGTACTTCATGGCGGTGGTGCCGGCGACCTCGGCGGCGATGGCTCCGGCCAGGAGCAGATATCCCATGTGTACGAGCGTACATAACGAGGAACGGGGGCGGGCCCGAACACGGGAACGGCGGCACCCGAAGGTGCCGCCGTTCCCGAAACCCGTGCTGCCGGTGTGGCTCAGACGTTGAACCCGAGCGCGCGCAGCTGCTCGCGGCCGTCGTCCGTGATCTTGTCCGGGCCCCACGGCGGCATCCAGACCCAGTTGATGCGCAGCTCGTTGACGAGGCCGTCCGTGGCGGACTTGGCCTGGTCCTCGATCACGTCGGTCAGCGGACAGGCCGCCGACGTCAGGGTCATGTCGATCGTCGCGATGTTCGCGTCGTCGATGTGGACGCCGTAGATGAGGCCCAGGTTGACGACATCGATGCCCAGCTCGGGGTCCACGACGTCCAGCAGGGCCTCACGGACCTCCTCCTCGGAGGCGGGCTTCATTTCCACGGTCTCGCTCATGCCGTCGTCTCCTTCTCGGCGTCGGCGCCGTCCAGTGCCTGGGCCGTCGCGTCCTTCCAGGCCATCCAGCTCAGCAGGGCGCACTTGACCCGGGCCGGGTACTTCGAGACCCCGGCGAACGCGACCGCGTCCTCCAGGACCTCCTCCATCGCGTCGTCGGGCTCGACCTTGCCCTTGGACTGCATCAGTTCCAGGAAGGTCTCCTGGATCCGCTGCGCCTCGGCCAGGTCCTTGCCGACCAGCAGGTCGTTCAGCACGGAGGCGCTCGCCTGGCTGATGGAGCAGCCCTGGCCCTCGTAGCTGACGTCGCTGATCGTCGTACCGTCGTACTTCACGCGGAGCGTGATCTCGTCCCCGCAGGTGGGGTTGACGTGGTGGACCTCGGCGTCGCCATCCCGCAAGCCCCGCCCGTGCGGGTTCTTGTAGTGGTCCAGGATGACTTCCTGGTACATGGAGTCCAGCTTCATGCTCTTCGCTCGTCCCGTCAGCCGAAGAAGTTCCGTACGTGCTCCAGGCCGTCGACCAGCGCGTCGATCTCGGCCGGCGTGGAGTACAGATAGAACGACGCTCGCGTGGTCGCAGGAATTCCGTACCGCAGGCACACGGGGCGGGCGCAGTGGTGGCCGACCCGGACCGCGATGCCCTGCTCGTCGAGGACCTGGCCCACGTCGTGCGGGTGGATGTCGCCCAGCGTGAAGGAGATCGCCGCGCCGCGCTCCTCGGCCGTGGTGGGGCCGATGATGCGCAGGTCCGGGACCTCCAGCAGGCGCTTGACGGCGTACTCGGTCAGCGCGTGCTCGTGGGCGAGGATCTTGTCCATGCCGATCGAGTTCAGGTAGTCGATGGCCGCGCCCAGGCCGACCGCGCCCGCGATCGGGGGCGTGCCCGCCTCGAACTTGTGCGGGGCCGGGGCGTAGGTGGAGGAGTGCATCGAGACGGTCTCGATCATCTCGCCGCCACCGAGGAACGGCGGGAGGTCCTCAAGGAGCTCCTGGCGGCCCCACAGCACGCCGATGCCGGTCGGGCCGCACATCTTGTGGCCGGTGAAGGCCACGAAGTCGGCCTGGAGGGCCTGTACGTCCAGCGGCATGTGCGGCGCGGCCTGCGAGGCGTCGATGCACACGAGCGCGCCGACCTCCTGGGCGCGGCGCACGATCGCCTCGACCGGGTTCTGGGTGCCCAGGATGTTGGAGACCAGCACGAAGGAGACGATCTTCGTCTTCTCGGTGATGACCTCGTCGATGTTGGACAGGTCCAGGCGGCCGTCGTCGGTGAGGCCGAACCAGCGGAGCTTCGCACCGGTGCGCTGCGAGAGCAGCTGCCACGGCACGATGTTGGAGTGGTGCTCCATCTCCGTGATGACGATCTCGGTCTCGTGGTCCACGCGGTACGGGTCGTCGGCCCAGCCCAGCATGTTCGCTACGAGGTTGAGGGACTCCGAGGCGTTCTTGGTGAAGATCACCTCGTCGCGCGAGGGCGCGTTGACGAACTCCGCGACCTTGTCACGCGCGCCCTCGTACAGCGCCGTGGCCTCCTCGGCGAGGACGTGCACGCCGCGGTGGACGTTGGCGTTGTAGCGCTCGTAGTACTCGCTGAGCGCGTCCAGCACCTGCCGCGGCTTCTGGCTGGTCGCCGCGTTGTCCAGGTACACGAGCTTGTGCCCGTCGTGGACCTGGCGGTCCAGGATGGGGAAGTCCTTGCGGATCGCCTCGGTGTCGAGGAGGCCCGGCAGCTGTGTCACTCGGATGCGCCGCCCTTCGTGTATGCCTCGTAGCCCTCGGCCTCCAGCTTGTCGGCCAGCTCGGCGCCGCCGGACTCGGCGATGCGGCCGTTGGCGAAGACGTGGACGTAGTCGGGCTTGATGTAGCGCAGGATGCGCGTGTAGTGCGTGATCAGCAGCGTGCCGACCTCGCCGGTCTCGCGGACGCGGTTGACGCCCTCGGAGACGACGCGCAGGGCGTCGACGTCCAGGCCGGAGTCGGTCTCGTCGAGGATCGCCATCTTCGGCTTGAGCAGCTCGAGCTGGAGGATCTCGTGGCGCTTCTTCTCACCGCCGGAGAAGCCCTCGTTGACGTTGCGCTCGGCGAAGGCGGGGTCCATGTTGAGGCGCTCCATGGCCTCCTTGACCTCCTTGACCCAGTGCCGCAGCTTGGGGGCCTCGCCGCGCACCGCGGTGGCGGAGGTGCGCAGGAAGTTGGAGACGGAGACGCCGGGGACCTCGACCGGGTACTGCATGGCGAGGAAGAGGCCGGCGCGGGCGCGCTCGTCGACGGACATCTCCAGGACGTCCTCGCCGTCGAGGGTGACGGTCCCGCCGGTGATCGTGTACTTGGGGTGACCCGCGAGGGAGTAGGCGAGGGTCGACTTGCCGGAGCCGTTGGGGCCCATGATGGCGTGCGTCTCGCCCTGCTTCACGGTGAGGTCGACGCCCTTGAGGATCTCCTTCGTGGCGTTGTCGGCCTCGACGGTGACGTGCAGGTCTCGGATTTCAAGCGTTGCCATGGGTGCCTCAGGACTCCTGGGTGAGGGAGGCGCGTACGTCAACGAGGACGCTGCCCCCTTCGATCTTTACGGGGTAAACGGGGACGGGGCGCGTCGCCGGAAGGCTGTCGGGCTTGCCGGAACGGAGGTCGAAGCGCGAGCCGTGCAGCCAGCACTCGATGTGGCAGTCGTCGACCTCGCCCTCGGCCAGGGAGACGTTCGCGTGCGAGCAGATGTCGTTGATCGCGAAGACCTCGCCCTCGGTCCGCACGACGGAGATCGGCGTGCCGTCGAGTTCCACCCGCTTCGGGGTGTCCTCTTCCAGCTCGTCCGCTCCACAGACGCGTACGAAGGTCATGCGACCGACGCCTCCAGCTCCTCCGCGATCTTGGCGAGGAGCCGCTCCTCGATGTCCGCGACGCCGATCTGCTGGACCAGCTCGGCGAAGAAGCCGTGGACCACCAGGCGGCGGGCGTCCAGCTCGGGGATGCCGCGCGCCATCAGGTAGAAGAGCTGCTCGTCGTCGAAGCGGCCGGTGGCGGAGGCGTGACCGGCGCCGACGATCTCGCCGGTCTCGATCTCCAGGTTCGGCACCGAGTCGACCCGCGCGCCGTCGGTGAGGACGAGGTTGCGGTTCATCTCGTAGGTGTCGGTGCCCTCGGCCGCGGCCTCGATGAGCACGTCGCCGATCCACACCGCGTGCGCGTCGTCGCCCTGGAGGGCGCCCTTGTAGACGGCGTTGGACTTGCAGTGCGGGACGTTGTGGTCGACCAGGAGGCGGTGCTCCTGGTGCTGGCCGGCGTCGGTGAAGTACAGACCGAACAGCTCGGCCTCGCCGCCGGGACCGGCGTAGGCCACGCGCGGGTGCAGGCGGACCAGGTCGCCGCCGAAGGTGACCACGAAGGACTTGAAGGTCGCGTCGCGGCCGATCAGCGCGTTGTGCTGGCCGACGTGCACGGCCTTGTCGTCCCAGTCCTGGACGGAGACGACGGTCAGCTTGGCTCCGTCGCCCAGGACGTAGTCGACGTTGGCTGCGAGCACCGCGTCGCCGGTGTGGTCGATGACGACCACGGCCTCGGCGAAGGCGCCCAGCTCGACGACCTGGTGGGCGTAGGCGGTGCCGCCCTCGCCGTGCACGGCGATGCGGATCGGCTCGGTGAGGACCGTCTCCTTGGGGACGGTGATCACGCCGGCCTTCTCGAACGCCGAGTAGGCCTGCGCGGCGACCCGGTCCACGGGGGTGCCGGCCCTGCCGATGCGCGCGTCGTCGCGGCCGACGGTCTCCACGACGACGCCCTCGGGCGCCTCGATGTCGACCTTCACGCCGTCGCCGGTGGCGACGGCGGTGCCGTCGTGCAGCCCGCGCAGCCGCTCCAGCGGGGTGAACCGCCACTCCTCCTCGCGGCCGTGCGGGACCGGGAAGTCCGCCACGTCGAAGGACGCGGGCGCGCTCATGCGCGTGGCGACGGTCGACTCGGCGGCCACCGCGATCTGGCCCGCGGTGGTCGACCCCACGGGGATGTTCTGAGCCTCAGCCATGGCTGTCGGTCTGCTCTCTTCCTACGTCGGAAATCTGGCGACTGCTTCGAGGGTGCGGGTCCTAACCGACCGCGCCCTCCATCTGCAGCTCGATCAGCCGGTTGAGTTCGAGGGCGTACTCCATGGGCAGCTCCTTGGCGATCGGCTCGACGAAGCCGCGCACGATCATCGCCATCGCCTCGAACTCGCTCAGACCGCGGCTCATCAGGTAGAAGAGCTGGTCCTCGGAGACCTTGGAGACGGTCGCCTCGTGCCCCATGGACACGTCGTCCTCGCGGACGTCCACGTAGGGGTACGTGTCGGAGCGGGAGATGGTGTCGACGAGCAGCGCGTCGCACAGCACGTTCGACTTGGAGCCGTGGGCGCCCTCGCCGATCTCGACGAGCCCGCGGTAGGAGGTGCGGCCGCCGCCGCGCGCCACGGACTTCGAGACGATGTTGGAGGAGGTGTTCGGCGCCATGTGGACCATCTTGGAGCCGGCGTCCTGGTGCTGGCCCTCGCCCGCGAAGGCGATGGACAGGGTCTCGCCCTTGGCGTGCTCGCCCATCAGGTAGACGGCCGGGTACTTCATCGTCACCTTGGAGCCGATGTTGCCGTCGATCCACTCCATGGTCGCGCCCTCGTACGCCACGGCGCGCTTGGTGACCAGGTTGTAGACGTTGTTCGACCAGTTCTGGATGGTCGTGTAGCGGCAGCGGGCGTTCTTCTTGACGATGATCTCGACCACGGCGGAGTGCAGCGAGTCCGACTTGTAGATCGGCGCGGTGCAGCCCTCGACGTAGTGCACGTAGGCACCCTCGTCGACGATGATCAGGGTCCGCTCGAACTGGCCCATGTTCTCCGTGTTGATACGGAAGTAGGCCTGGAGCGGGATCTCCACGTGCACGCCCTTCGGCACGTAGATGAAGGAGCCGCCGGACCACACGGCGCTGTTCAGCGACGCGAACTTGTTGTCGCCGACGGGGATGACGGTGCCGAAGTACTCCTTGAAGAGCTCCGGGTGCTCCTTGAGGGCCGTGTCGGTGTCCAGGAAGATGACGCCCTGCTCCTCCAGGTCCTCGCGGATCTGGTGGTAGACGACCTCGGACTCGTACTGGGCCGCGACACCGGCGACGAGGCGCTGCTTCTCCGCCTCGGGGATGCCGAGCTTGTCGTACGTGTTCTTGATGTCCTCGGGCAGGTCCTCCCAGGACTCCGCCTGCTTCTCCGTGGAGCGCACGAAGTACTTGATGTTGTCGAAGTCGATGCCCGACAGGTCCGAGCCCCAGTTCGGCATGGGCTTCTTCTCGAAGAGGCGCAGGCCCTTGAGACGGAGCTTGGTCATCCACTCCGGCTCGTTCTTCTTCGCGGAGATGTCGCGGACGACGTCCTCGTTGATGCCGCGCTTGGCAGAGGCGCCGGCCGTGTCGGAGTCGGCCCAGCCGTATTCGTACTTGCCCAGGCCCTCGAGCTCGGGGTGAGCAGTCTCCGTGGGGAGAGTCATGCGGGGTTCCTCCCGGCCGTGCTTGCAGATGCGTTAGCGGTGTTCTTGGACGCGTGCGCCGTGGGTGGCGCGTGCGAAGTCTTCGGAATGAACGTGGTGCAGACCCCGTCGCCGTGCGCGATGGTCGCGAGTCTCTGTACATGCGTACCGAGCAGCTCGGCGAAAAATTCCGTCTCCGCCTCGCACAGCTGCGGAAACCGCTCCGCGACGTGGGCGACCGGGCAGTGGTGCTGGCACAGCTGCTCGCCCTGCTGGGGGTGGGGTGCGCTCCGCGCGGTAGCAGCGTACCCGTCGCCGCTCAGGGCCTTGGCCAGCGCTTCCGCGCGCTTCTCGGCGGGGACGGACTCGACGGCCTCGCGGTACGCACCCGACTGGGTGGCGATCCGGGCGCGGGCGAAGGCGGCGATCGCCTGTTCCCCGCCCTCCTGCTCGGCGATCCAGCGCAGGGCGTCGACGGCCAGCTTGTCGTACGACTGGTCGAAGGCGTCCCGGCCGCAGTCGGTGAGCGCGAAGACCTTGGCGGGCCTCCCGCGCGTGCGCGCGCCGTAGACCCGCTGCTCGCGGGCCTCGACCACGGCGTCGGCGACCAGCGCGTCGAGGTGGCGCCGGACGGCGGCCTGGGTCAGGCCCAGGCGTCCGGCGAGCTCGGCGACGGTCGACGGCCCGTGGTCCAGGATGGAGCGCGCGACGCGGTTGCGGGTGGACCGCTCACCGGTCGCGAGTTCCTCCTGCGGAGCCTCGCCAACGTTTTTCACAACGCCATTGTTGCGTAATTCATCGGGGGCGGGCAAGCCGCGTCCCGATCACCGAACGGTGCCCTGCGTCACTTAGGCATACCTAACGTGACCTGCGGAAACGATCTCCGGTCGATCGGGCACGGGGCAATTCGCTGGCGTTCCGGGACGGCGTCGGGGACACTCCCCCGCATGCCCACACCCCCTCCGACCGGCCCACTCGTCACCCGGGGCACGATCGCCGCCGGACTGCGCGAGCTGGGCGTGCGCACGGGTGACACCCTCCTCGCGCACTCCTCCCTCAGCTCGCTCGGCTGGGTCTGCGGCGGCCCCGTCGCGGTCGTCCAGGGACTTCTCGACGCCCTCGGCCCGGGCGGCACCCTGGTGGTTCCGACCCAGACCGGCGACCTCTCGGACCCGGCACTGTGGCAGAGCCCGTCGGTGCCCGAGGCGTGGTGGAACACCGTGCGGACCGCGATGCCCGCCTACGACCCGCTGATCACTCCCTCGCGCGGTGTCGGCGTGGTCCCCGAGACGGTGCGCACCTGGCCCGGCGCCCGGCGCAGCGCGCATCCCCAGACCTCCTTCGCGGCCCTCGGCGCCCGCGCCGCCGAGGTCGTCGCCGGCCACGCGACCGACTGCCGGCTGGGCGAGCGCAGCCCGCTGGCCGCGCTGGAACGGCTGGGCGCGCGGGTCCTGCTGCTCGGCGCCGGGTACGAGGCGTGCACCGCCTTCCACCTCGCCGAGTACCGGATCCCCGCCCCGCTGGTGGAGGTGGGGCGCCCGGGGCCGGTGGGCTGGGAGCGGGTGACCGAGGTGTCGATCACGTCGGACCGCTTCGACGAACTGGGCCACGACTTCGAGCGCGACCGGCCCGTCCTGCGCGGCACCGTGGGCGCCGCCGGCGTGCGCCTGTTCTCCCTGCCGGACGCGGTCGCGTACGCCGAGCGGTGGCTGCCGGTGCATCGCCCCCGCGAGTGAGTCCGCTCCCGGCGGCGAGGGGGTTTTCCACACCCCCGCGCCCGGCCGGTCCGCCGCCTACCTAGACTCGTGACCCATGCGAAGCGAGCCCGTGGTCCAGGTCCAGGCCCTGGTGAAGCGGTACGGCACGAAGACCGCGGTGGACGGCCTCGACCTGGTGGCCCGGACGGGTGTCACCGCCGTCCTCGGCCCCAACGGGGCGGGCAAGACCACCACGGTGGAGACCTGCGAGGGGTACCGCAGACCGGACTCCGGGACGGTGCGCGTGCTCGGCCTGGACCCGGTGCGACAGGGTGCCGAGCTGCGCCCGCGCATCGGCGTGATGCTCCAGTCCGGTGGCGTCTACTCCGGCGCCCGCGCCGACGAGATGCTGCGCCACGTCGCGAAGCTGCACGCCCACCCGCTGGACGTCGACGCGCTGATCGAGCGGCTCGGGCTCGGCTCGTGCGGCCGGACCGCGTACCGCAGGCTCTCCGGCGGGCAGCAGCAGCGGCTCGCCCTCGCGATGGCCGTGGTCGGGCGCCCCGAGCTGGTCTTCCTCGACGAGCCGACCGCCGGCCTCGACCCGCAGGCCCGCCGCGCCACCTGGGACCTCGTGCGGGACCTGCGCGGCGACGGCGTCTCGGTGATCCTCACCACGCACCACATGGACGAGGCCGAGCAACTGGCCGACGACGTGGCCATCATCGACACCGGCCGCGTCATCGCGCAGGGCGCACCGGAGGAGCTGTGCCGCGGCGGCGCCGAGAACACCCTGCGGTTCTCCGGCCGGCCGGGGCTGGACGTCGCGTCCCTCCTCAAGGCGCTCCCCCCGGACTCCTCGGCCGCCGAGCTGACCCCGGGCTCCTACCGGGTGAACGGCGAGGTCGACCCGCAGCTCCTCGCGACGGTGACCTCCTGGTGCGCCCAGCACGGGGTGATGCCGGACCGGATCTCGGTGGAGCGGCACACACTGGAGGACGTCTTCCTGGAGCTGACTGGCAAGGAGCTGCGCGGGTGACCACCACGACAGGGACGCCGGGGGCGTACGCGCCCAGGCCCGGTGCCGCACCGCTCGGGCGCATGATCGCGGCGCAGGCCGTGCTCGAGACCAGGATGCTGCTGCGCAACGGCGAGCAACTACTGCTGACGGTGATCATCCCGACGCTGCTGCTGGTCCTGTTCAGCTCCGTCGACATCATCGACACGGGAGCCGGCGAGTCCGTCGACTTCCTCGCCCCCGGCGTCCTCGCGCTGGCGGTGCTGTCGACGGCGTTCACCGGTCAGGCCATCGCCACCGGCTTCGAGCGCCGGTACGGGGTGCTGAAGCGGCTGGCCGCCTCCCCGCTGCCGCGCTGGGCCCTGATGACCGCGAAGACGGCGTCGGTGCTGGTCACCGAGGTGCTCCAGATCATCCTGCTGACGGCGATCGCCTTCGGGCTCGGCTGGTCGCCGCACGGCAACCCGGCGGCCGTGCTGCTGCTCCTGGTCCTCGGCACCGCCGCCTTCTCCGGGCTCGGGCTGCTGATGGCGGGCACGCTGAAGGCGGAGGCCACGCTGGCTGCGGCCAACCTGGTGTTCCTGCTGCTCCTCGTGGGCGGCGGGGTCATCGTGCCGCTGGACAAGTTCCCCGACGCGGCACAGAGCGTGCTGGGGCTGCTGCCGATCTCCGCCCTGTCGGACGGACTGCGGGACGTGCTCCAGCATGGGGCCGGGATGCCCTGGGGCGACCTGGGCATCCTCGCCGTGTGGGCGGTCGCGGGGCTCGCGGCCGCGGGGAAGTTCTTCCGCTGGGAGTAGGGACACGATGCCGGACACCGACCCTCGTGAAAGCGTGCACAAGCGGGCGCCTACGATGGACGGCGTGCCAAACGTGACCCGCGACGACGCCGCAGCCGCCGTGCGCAACCCCCTCGCCTTCATCGCCGCGCGCTGGACCCCGCACCCCCGGACGGTCCAGCGGGCGGCCCTCCTCGCGCTCGCCATGGCGGTCGTCATCGTCGTCACCGGCGGTGCCGTACGCCTCACCGGCTCGGGTCTCGGCTGCCCGACCTGGCCCAAGTGCACCGACGACTCGCTCACCACCACGAGCGAGATGGGCTTCCACGGCATCATCGAGTTCGGCAACCGCCTGCTGACCTACGTGCTGTGCGCCGCGGTCGGCTGGGCGATCATCGCCGCCCGGTCGCAGAAGCCGTACCGGCGCAGTGTGACCCGGCTGGGCTGGCTGCAGTTCTGGATCGTGATGGGCAACGCGGTCCTCGGCGGCATCGTGGTCCTGGTCGGCCTCAACCCGTACACCGTCGCGGCCCACTTCCTGCTGTCCACGGCCCTGATCGCGGTCGCGACCGTGATGTGGCAGCGCACCCGGGAGGGCGACACGGCACCGCGCCCCCTGGTGGGCAAGGCGGTCCAGCAGCTGACGTGGGTGCTGACCGGCGTCTCGGTCCTGCTGATCGCGCTCGGCACCGTGGTGACCGGCGCGGGACCGCACGCGGGTGACTCCAGCGACGTCCCGCGGATGCCGATCGACTGGGAGATGGTGAGCAAGGCCCACGCGGTCCTGGCGTGGATCGTGGTGACGCTGACGTTCGCCCTGTGGTTCGTGCTGAAGGCGGTCGACGCGCCCAGGGGCCCGCTGGCCCGCACCCGCGACCTGTTCCTGGTGCTGCTGGCGCAGGGGGCGGTGGGCTACATCCAGTACTTCACCGACCTGCCCGAGGTCCTCGTCGGCCTGCACATGTTCGGCTCGTGCCTGATGTGGATCGCGGTGCTGCGGGTGCTGCTGGCGCTGCGCGAGCGGCCCGAGGAGACGGTCTCCGGGCTGCCCTCTCAGGAGTACGACGCCACCAGCGTGTCGATGGCCGGCCCCAGGTAGCTCCGGGTCAGCTCGGCGCGGCGGGCTGCCCACTCCCCCGTGGCCGCGGGCCGCGCGCCCTCTCCGTACCGCCGCTCGGTGATGTCCCCGACGACCTCGCCGGGTGCGCCCAGGGCGGGGAGTTCCTCCAGCGCCTCCCGCTTGGTGATCAGGCGGCCCTCCCGCAGCGTGACGGTGGCGCGGGCGAAGGTGATCAGACCCAGGTCGACCCAGACGTCCTGCCGCCACAGCTCCGCCCTGCGCACGTTCGGCCGCCAGAATTCCCGCTGGTCGCGGACGACGAACGCGTCCAGTTCCGGGTCCGGCACCGGCGGCAGCAGGTGGCCGGGCGTCGCGCCGTGCAGGACACGGCCGAAGCTGTGGAGTTCGCGCCGGGTGACCGGGGTGACCGGCCGCTTGAACAGCTGCTCGTGGGCCCAGGTCAGGTGCCGCAGGGCCGGGTCGGCGAGGGTGTCCGGCGACAGGTACGTGCAGTGCAGCAGTCCGGCCAGGGGCTCGGCGCGCAGCCGGGCGTGGAGCAGCCCGAGGCGCCAGGCCGTGCGGGCGGTGGCCGGCCGGGGCAGGACCGCGACCAGGTCGAGGTCGCTGCGGCCCTCCTGGTAGTCGCCCGCGCCCAGTGAACCGTGCGCCCAGACGGCGACGGGGTCGAGGGGCAGCAGGCCGGTGAGAAAGCGGTCGAGCAGGGCGTCGGTCGGCATGCGCCCCATTGTCGACGACGCGCTCCGGTCCGTACAGGCGTCGCCCGGTCCGTACAGACGTCGCTCCGGTTCGCACAGCGGTCGCTCCGGCCCGTACGAGCTCGCCCCGCACCCGTCACTCCAGCCCGTAGACCCGCCCCGCGTTCCCCGAGGCGATCATCCCCGCGACCCGTCGCGCGTCCGCGAGCGACCACGCCCCCTCGGCCGCCCAGGTGCCCAGCACCCGGCCGAGGGCCTCGCGGAACAGGCGGGCTGCGACCACGTGCAGCTCGGGCAGGCCCTGGGCACCGCTGGAGAACAGGACCTTGCCGAAGGGCGCCAGCTCCAGGATCTCCGCGAGGACCGTCGCGGCCCGGGCGCCAGTGCGCACCAGGGCGGCGCCCGAGTCGGCGTAGACGTGCGGGAAGACGCCGGCCAGGTGGGCGGCGTGGCGGTGGTACGGGTAGCCGTGCAGCAGGACCAGGTCGGTGCCGAGCCCCGCGGTGGCCCGAGCGAAGTCGGTGAGCAGGACCGGGTCGGTGCGGTCGATGCGCAGGCCCGGTTCGCCGAGGCCCGCGTGCAGTTGGAGCGGCAGGCCGGAGGCGACGGCGGCCCACAGCAGGTGACGCAGCAGGACCGGGTCGCTCAGCTCCCCGCCGACCTCCCGCCCGGACAGCCAGCGGGCGGCGGCCCCGCGGACCTCGCCCGCGCCGGGCGGTTCGGGAGCGAGGGCCAGCCCGTGCCGTACGCCCGCGACGGAGGTGAAGGCGACCGCGTTCGCGGCGGCGCCGTGCACGGCCTCGGCGAGGTTGGCGAGGAAGGACTCGACGGTGCCGGAGGTGTCGGCGACCTGCTCGGCGAGCAGTTCCAGGCGCACGATCTCGCGCGTGTCCGCGTCCGCCGCGGAGGCCATCTCGGCGGGCCCGGTGAGGTCGCCGGGCAGGCCCGCGTCGACCAGGTAGGTGGTGATGCCGCTGCCGCGCAGCAGCCTGCGGTCGGCCTCCATGACGCCCAGTTCGCGGCGCCGGGCCAGGTAGCGGGCGGGCGGGCAGTGCGGTTCCAGGCCGAGCAGGGGCGGGCACCAGCGGCGTACCGCGAAGCCGGTCTGGGTGTCGAAGAGGGTGGTGCCGGGGGCGGGCGGCCCCTCGGTGCGGGCCAGCTGGGCCTCGAAGGTGCCGAGGCCCAGCTCCGTTCTCAGGACGCCGTGGCAGTACTGGTCGACCAGGGACGGCGTTTCGATCATCCGGGCTCCCCGTGCTCCGTGCGCCTCGCGGCTCGCGGCCCTTTCCGGCCCGTGCGCCTCGTGGCTTCCTACGGTCCTAACGGGTGAACCGGGTCTCAGGTGTTGCTCGGGCCGCCGACCTGGATGCCCGCCATGCGCGACCACTCGTAGCGGCCGGTGGTGACCTTGGCGGCGAACTCGCCGTCGAAGTCCTCGTGGACGGTGATCCCGGACCGCTCGACGGCCTCGCGGGCCCTCTCGTGGGTGCGGGCGACCAGGTCGCCCCAAGCGCCGTCCTCGCCGACGAGCACGATCCGGGCGCCGCGCTCGCCGAGGTAGGCCACCTGGGCCCCGGCGCCGCCGTGGGCCTTGGCGAAGGCTTCGATCCGCCCGGCCATCCGGGTCACCTCGTACGCGGCCCACCGGTCGGCCCAGCCGCCCTTCGCGCCGGTCCGCTCCGTGTCCACCTGCTGCGTGTCTGCCATGACCAGGATGCTACCGACGGGTAGATCGAACGGCGACGGGCGGGGTGCGTGGCCTTGGCCACGCACCCCGCCCGTCGGACGGCTTCGCCGGAGGCGCTCAGCGCAGGAAGGGGTCCACCGCGATCGCCAGGAACAGCACCGACACGTAGGTGATCGACCAGTGGAACAGCCGCATCTCCTTGAGCTTGCCGCCCGTGACCTCGGCCTTGGCGCGGTTCTGCAGCCCGTGTGCCTCCCACAGCCACATGCCGCCGGCGGCCAGGGCCACCGCCGTGTAGAACCAGCCGGTGTAGCCGAGCGGCTGCAGCAGCAGCGACACCGCGACCATCGCCCAGCTGTAGATCACGATCTGCCGGGCCACGACCTTGTTGGAGGCGATGACCGGGAGCATCGGCACGCCGACGCGCGCGTAGTCGTCCTTGACCTTCATGGACAGCGGCCAGTAGTGCGGCGGCGTCCAGAAGAACATCACCGCGAAGAGGATGATCGGCGCCCAGGACATCGAGTTGGTCACGGACGACCAGCCGATGAGCACCGGCAGGCAGCCGGCGATGCCGCCCCAGACGATGTTCTGCGCGGTGCGGCGCTTGAGGATCATCGTGTAGACGACGACGTAGAAGAGGAGCGCGCCGAGCGAGAGCCAGGCCGACAGCCAGTTGACGGTGAGGCCGAACAGCAGCGTCGAGACGATCGCCAGGGCGATGCCGAAGATGAGGCATTCCACCGGACTGACCATGCCGGTCACCAGCGGACGCTGCGAGGTCCGGTCCATCAGCGCGTCGATGTCGCGGTCGATGTACATGTTGAGCGCGTTGGCGCCGCCGGCCGACAGGTATCCGCCGACGCAGGTCAGCAGCACCAGTTTCAGATCCGGAACACCCTGCTCGGCGAGGAACATCACCGGAACGGTGGTGATCAGCAGAAGCTCGATAATCCGCGGCTTGGTCAGCGCCACGAACGCCTTGACACGGGCCCCGAACGGCCGGTGACTCGGGCTCTGGCTCGTCCCGATAACCCCCGCAGGACGGGATTCAACGGCCGTCACGCACACCCCTGACAGAGACTCCCAGCAAGCCCTCGCCGTGTGAAGCGGCGGTAAAGGCTCGCGCGTACCACGCCACTTTAGACGTTGCCCATACCTTGGCCTTCGCGGGGGTGGGGTCGTGTTGGAAGGGGCGCTCCGACGTGCGTTCGGAGAGTCGATTGAGCAGTCAGATGAGCGGCTCCGTATTCACTTGCCGAATGCGGTTTCACCCAGTCGGCAGGCGGATCGCGAAGAGTCCCGGCAGTCTGGTTTCCAGGGGAAAAGCGCACGTACTTACGGGGGTAGGCTCGACAACGGCCGGCCGACTCACGGACGCGCCGGCAGCCGGTGCACCCGTGCACCGGCATCCGACATGTGGAGAGGAGCCCTGACTCAGGGTGAGCACCAAGCCGACCACCACAGACCTCGAGTGGACCGAACTGGACCAGCGGGCCGTGGACACCGCCCGCGTCCTGGCCGCCGATGCCGTACAGAAGGTTGGCAACGGCCATCCGGGTACGGCGATGAGCCTGGCGCCCGCCGCCTACACCCTCTTCCAGAAGGTGATGCGGCACGACCCCGCCGACGCGAACTGGGTCGGGCGCGACCGTTTCGTGCTGTCCGCGGGTCACTCGTCCCTGACCCTCTACACCCAGCTGTACCTGGCCGGCTTCGGCCTGGAGCTGGCGGACCTGGAGTCCTTCCGCACCTGGGGCTCGAAGACCCCCGGCCACCCGGAGTACGGCCACACCACGGGCGTGGAGACGACGACCGGCCCGCTGGGCCAGGGTGTCGCCAACGCGGTGGGCATGGCCATGGCCGCCCGCTACGAGCGCGGTCTGTTCGACCCGGAGGCCGCCGAGGGCACCTCCCCGTTCGACCACTTCGTCTACTGCGTCGCCGGTGACGGCTGCCTTCAGGAGGGCATCTCCGCCGAGGCGTCGTCGATGGCCGGTCACCAGAAGCTCGGCAACCTGGTGCTGCTGTGGGACGACAACCACATCTCCATCGAGGGCGACACCGAGACCGCCGTCTCCGAGGACACCTGCAAGCGGTACGAGGCGTACGGCTGGCACGTGCAGCGCGTCGCCCCGAAGCCGGACGGCGACCTGGACCCGAACGCGATCTACGACGCGATCGAGGAGGCGAAGAAGGTCACCGACCGGCCGTCCTTCATCGCCATGCGCTCGATCATCGCCTGGCCCGCCCCGCACGCGCAGAACACCGAGGCCGCGCACGGCTCGGCGCTCGGTGACGACGAGGTCGCCGCGACCAAGCGGGTCCTGGGCTTCGACCCGGAGAAGACCTTCGAGGTCTCCGACGAGGTCATCGGGCACACCCGCAAGGCCCTGGAGAAGGGACGGGCGGCCCGCGCGGTGTGGGAGAAGTCCTTCCAGCAGTGGCGGGACAACAACCCGGAGCGCGCCGCCGAGTACGAGCGTGTCGCCAAGGGTGAGCTGCCCAAGGGCTGGGAGGAGAAGATCCCGGTCTTCGAGACGGACAAGGGTCTCGCCACCCGTGCCGCGTCCGGCAAGGTGCTCCAGGCGCTCGGCGCGGTGGTTCCGGAGCTGTGGGGCGGCTCGGCCGACCTGGCCGGCTCGAACAACACGACGATCGACAAGACGTCGTCCTTCCTCCCGGCGGGCAACCCGCTGCCCGAGGCGGACCCGTACGGCCGCACCATCCACTTCGGCATCCGCGAGCACGCGATGGCCGCGGAGATGAACGGCATCGCGCTGCACGGCAACACCCGCATCTACGGCGGAACGTTCCTGGTCTTCTCCGACTACATGCGCAACGCGGTGCGGCTGTCGGCGCTGATGCACCTGCCGGTGACGTACGTGTGGACGCACGACTCCATCGGGCTGGGCGAGGACGGCCCGACCCACCAGCCGGTCGAGCACCTGGCGTCGCTGCGCGCGATCCCGGGTCTGAACGTGGTCCGTCCGGCCGACGCCAACGAGACGGCGATCGCCTGGCGCGAGATCCTGCGCCGCTGGACGAAGGAGTTCGGCAAGGGCCAGCCGCACGGTCTGGCGCTGACCCGCCAGGGCGTGCCGACGTACGCGCCCAACGACGACGCGGCCAAGGGCGGCTACGTGCTGTTCGAGGCGGACGGCGGCGACGCCGAGGTCGTGCTGATCGCGACCGGTTCCGAGGTGCACGTCGCCGTCGGGGCGCGCGAGCAGCTCCAGGCCGACGGTGTGCCCACCCGTGTGGTGTCCATGCCGTCCGTCGAGTGGTTCGAGCAGCAGGACCAGGGGTACCGGGACAGCGTGTTGCCCCCGTCCGTGAAGGCTCGTGTCGCGGTGGAGGCCGGCATCGGTCTGACCTGGCACAAGTACGTGGGGGACGCCGGTCGCATCGTCTCCCTGGAGCACTTCGGTGCTTCGGCGGACGCCAAGGTGCTCTTCCGCGAGTTCGGCTTCACCGCCGAGAACGTGGCCGCCGCCGCGCGGGAATCCCTCGCCGCGGCCCGGCGCTGACGCTCGTAACGACATATAGGAGATGCATTTTCCATGACAGACGCACTCAAGCGCCTCTCCGACGAAGGCGTCGCGATCTGGCTGGACGACCTGTCGCGCAAGCGGATCACGTCCGGCAATCTCGCCGAGCTGATCGACCAGCAGCACGTCGTGGGCGTCACGACCAACCCGTCGATCTTCCAGAAGGCGATCTCGCAGGGCGACGGCTACGACCAGCAGCTCTCCGACCTCGCTTTCCGCAAGGTCACGGTCGAAGAGGCCATTCGAATGATCACCACGGCGGACGTCCGTGACGCCGCCGACATCCTGCGCCCCGTCTTCGACGCCACCGGCGGCAAGGACGGGCGGGTCTCCATCGAGGTGGACCCGCGTCTGGCGCACAACACCAAGGCGACGGTCGCCGAGGCCAAGCAGCTCGCCTGGCTGGTGGACCGTCCCAACACGCTGATCAAGATCCCGGCGACCGAGGCCGGTATCCCGGCGATCGCCGAGACGATCGGCCTGGGCATCAGCGTCAACGTCACGCTGATCTTCTCCCTGGAGCGCTACCGCGCGGTCATGGACGCCTTCCAGACCGGCCTGGAGAAGGCCAAGGAGCGCGGCCTGGACCTCTCGCAGATCCACTCCGTGGCGTCCTTCTTCGTGTCCCGCGTGGACACCGAGATCGACAAGCGGATCGACGCGCTCGGCACCGACGAGGCCAAGGCCCTGCGCGGCAAGGCCGCCGTCGCCAACGCCCGCCTGGCCTACCAGGCGTACGAGGAGGTCTTCGGCACCGACCGCTGGGCCGCCCTGGAGAAGGCCGGCGCCAACAAGCAGCGTCCGCTGTGGGCGTCGACGGGCGTCAAGGACAAGGCGTACAGCGACACCATGTACGTCACCGACCTGGTCGCGCCGAACACGGTGAACACGATGCCGGAGGCGACCCTGTTCGCCACCGAGGACCACGGCGAGATCACCGGCAACGCCGTCGCCGGTACGTACGAGCAGGCCCGCGCCGACCTCGACGCGGTCGAGAAGCTCGGGATCGGCTACGACGAGGTGGTCCAGCTGCTGGAGAAGGAGGGCGTCGACAAGTTCGAGGACGCCTGGAAGGACCTGCTGAAGTCGACCGAGGCGGAGCTGAAGCGCCTCGCCCCCTCGGAGGGCTAAAACATTGTCAAGCAGCAACCCGCTGCGTGACCCCGCAGACCGACGGCTCCCGCGTATCGCGGGGCCGTCGGGTCTGGTCATCTTCGGCGTCACCGGCGACCTCTCCCGCAAGAAGCTCATGCCCGCCGTGTACGACCTCGCCAACCGGGGTCTGCTGCCGCCGGGCTTCTCGCTCGTCGGGTTCGCCCGCCGCGACTGGGAGCACGAGGACTTCGCCCAGGTCGTGCACGACGCCGTCAAGGAGCACTCCCGCACCCCGTTCCGAGAGGAGGTCTGGCAGCAGCTCATCCAGGGGATGCGCTTCGTCCAGGGCACCTTCGACGACGACGACGCGTTCGAGCGGCTGCGCGGCACCATCGAGGAGCTGGACAAGGCGCAGGGTACGGGCGGCAACTTCGCCTTCTACCTGTCTGTGCCGCCGAAGTCCTTCCCGGTGGTCATCCAGCAGCTGAAGAAGCACGGCCTCGCCGACCAGTCGAGCGGCTCCTGGCGCCGCGCGGTGATCGAGAAGCCGTTCGGCCACGACCTGAAGTCGGCCGAGGAGCTGAACGCGATCGTCCACGAGGTCTTCGCCCCGGACCAGGTCTTCCGCATCGACCACTACCTGGGCAAGGAGACCGTCCAGAACATCCTGGCGCTGCGCTTCGCCAACACGATGTTCGAGCCGATCTGGAACCGGTCGTACGTGGACCACATCCAGATCACGATGGCCGAGGACATCGGCATCGGCGGCCGGGCCGGCTACTACGACGGCATCGGCGCGGCCCGTGACGTCATCCAGAACCACCTGCTCCAGCTGCTCGCGCTGACCGCGATGGAGGAGCCGGCCTCCTTCGACGCGGACGCGCTGGCGGCGGAGAAGACCAAGGTGCTCGGCGCGGTCCGCATCCCCAGGGACCTGGGCCGGGACACGGTGCGCGGCCAGTACGCGGCCGGGTGGCAGGGCGGCGCCAAGGCCGTCGGCTACCTGGAGGAGGACGGCATCGACCCCAGGTCGAAGACCGACACCTACGCCGCGATCAAGGTCGGCATCGACAACCGCCGCTGGGCGGGCGTCCCCTTCTACCTGCGCACCGGCAAGCGTCTGGGCCGCCGGGTCACGGAGATCGCGGTCGTCTTCCAGCGGGCCCCGCACTCCCCCTTCGACACGACGGCCACCGAGGAACTCGGCTCGAACGCGATCGTCGTCCGCGTCCAGCCCGACGAGGGCGTCACCGTCCGCTTCGGCTCCAAGGTGCCGGGCACGTCGATGGAGATCCGGGACGTGTCCATGGACTTCGCCTACGGCGAGTCCTTCACGGAGTCGAGCCCGGAGGCGTACGAACGCCTGATCCTCGACGTCCTCCTGGGCGACGCCAACCTCTTCCCGCGCACCGAGGAGGTCGAGCTGTCCTGGAAGATCCTCGACCCGATCGAGGTGTACTGGGACGAGCACGGCACCCCGGCCCAGTACCCGGCCGGCACCTGGGGGCCGGTCGAGGCGGACGACATGCTGGAGCGAGACGGACGGAGCTGGCGGCGGCCATGAAGACAGACCTCACGGACACCACCGCCAGCAAGATCAACAAGGCGCTGGTGCTGGGCCGCCGGGCGATCGGCACTCCGGCCATCGGCATGGTCCTCACCCTGGTCATCGTCACCGACGAGGAGAACGCCTACGACGCGCTGAGGGCCGCGAGCGACGCCGCGCACGAGCATCCCTCGCGCACGCTCCTGGTCATCAAGCGCGTCTCCCGCTCGCCCCGGGACCGCACCCAGTCCCGGCTGGACGCCGAGGTGCGCCTCGGCGCGGACGCGGGCACCGGCGAGACGATCGTGCTCAGGCTGTACGGCGACGTCGTCGACCACGCCCAGTCGGTGGTCCTGCCGCTGCTGCTGCCGGACGCGCCGGTCGTGGTGTGGTGGCCGGTGAACGCGCCGCTGGACCCGGCGAAGGACCCGCTGGGCGCGCTCGCCCAGCGCCGGGTCACCGACACCTACGCCTGCGAGGAGCCGATACGGGAGCTGGTGGCCCGTGCCGACGCCTACGCGCCGGGCGACACGGACCTGTCGTGGACCCGCATCACGCCGTGGCGCTCGATGCTGGCGGCGGCCCTCGACCAGGTCGACTGCCAGGTGCAGGCGGTCGAGGTGGAGGGCGAGGAGTTCAACCCGAGCTGTGAGCTGCTCGCGATGTGGCTCGCGGACCGGCTGGACGTGCCGGTGAAGCGTTCGGTGTCGAGCGGGCCGGGTCTGACGGCGGTCCGGATGGACACGGACTGCGGTCCGGTCGTCCTGGACCGGGCCGACGGCTCGCTGGCGAACCTCTCCATCCAGGGGCAGCCGGCCCGCGCGGTCGCGCTCAAGCGCCGTGAGACGGCGGAGCTGATCGCGGAGGAGTTGCGGCGGCTGGACCCGGACGACACGTACGCCTCGGCGCTGCGGTACGGGGTGGACCGGCTCGACGCGCCGGCCCGGGCGGACGCGGTCGACGGTGACGACTCCGGCGCGGTCTCCGCTCCCGTCCCCACGGCCGCGAAGGCCCCGGCGAAGGACGCCACGCGCAAGAAGGCACCGGTGAGAAAGGCGGCGGCGAAATGACTGACACCCCGCAGCTGGTCGTGCACCGCGACAAGGAGCTGATGGCCGAGGCCGCGGCGGCCCGGCTGATCACGAAGATCGTGGACGCGCAGGCCTCCCGGGGCAGCGCGTCCGTGGTCCTCACCGGCGGCCGCAACGGCAACGGCCTGCTCGCGGCGCTGGCCGCCTCCCCGGCCCGGGACGCCGTCGACTGGGCCCGCCTCGACCTGTGGTGGGGCGACGAGCGCTTCCTGCCGGAGGGCGACCCTGAGCGCAACGTCACCCAGGCGCGCGAGGCGCTGCTCGACGCGGTGCCGCTGGACCCGAAGCGGGTGCACGCGATGGCACCGTCCGACGGCCCGTACGGTTCGGATGTGGAGGCGGCGGCCGCCGCCTACGCGCAGGAGCTGGCCACGGCGTCCGTGCCGGAGAACCACGCCGCGGTCCCGTCGTTCGACGTCCTGCTCCTCGGTGTCGGCCCGGACACCCACGTGGCATCGCTCTTCCCTGAGCACCCCGGGGTCCGGGAGACGGAGCGCACGGTGATCGGCGTCCACGGCTCCCCCAAGCCGCCGCCCGTCCGTATCTCCCTGACCCTGCCCGCGATCCGGGCGGCCCGTGAGGTGTGGCTGCTCGCGGCGGGCGAGGACAAGGCGAACGCGGTCGCGATGGCCCTGTCCGGCACGGGCGAGATCCAGGCCCCGGCGGCGGGGGCGCGGGGCCGCGCCCGCACCCTGTGGCTCCTGGACTCCGCGGCGGCGTCGCGGTTGCCGAGGTCGCTGTACCCGCCGGCGTCGGCGTGACTCGGCCGTCCTGCGTCTGAGACGGGAAGGGGCGGCGGGAGGTGAGGACCTCCCGCCGCCCCTTCGGCGCGTTCAGGCCCGCCCGCGCGACTCCCGGTAGGCGGCGACCAGCGCCGCGGTGGAGGCGTCGAGACCCGGTACCTCCGCCCCTTCGGTGAGGGCCGGCTCGACGCGCTTGGCGAGCACCTTGCCGAGCTCGACGCCCCACTGGTCGAAGGAGTCGATGTTCCAGACCGCGCCCTGGACGAACACCTTGTGCTCGTAGAGCGCGACGAGCTGCCCGAGCACCGACGGAGTCAGCTCGCGCGCAAGAATGGTGGTCGTCGGGTGGTTGCCGCGGAACGTCTTGTGCGGGACGAGTTCCTCGGGCACCCCTTCGGCGCGTACCTCGTCGGGGGTCTTGCCGAAGGCGAGTGCCTGGGTCTGGGCGAAGAAGTTGGCCATCAGCAGGTCGTGCTGGGCCTGGAGTTCGCCGCTCAGTTCGGCCGCGGGCCGGGCGAAGCCGATGAAGTCGGCCGGGATCAGCTTGGTGCCCTGGTGGATCAACTGGTAGTACGCGTGCTGCCCGTTGGTGCCCGGCGTGCCCCAGACCACCGGCCCGGTCTGCCACTCCACCGGGTCGCCGTCACGGTCGACGGACTTGCCGTTGGACTCCATGTCGAGCTGCTGGAGGTAGGCCGTGAACTTCGACAGGTAGTGCGAGTACGGCAGCACCGCGTGCGACTGGGCGCCCAGGAAGTTGCCGTACCAGACGCCCAACAGGCCCATCAGCAGGGGCACGTTGGACTCGGCGGGGGCGGTGCGGAAGTGCTCGTCGACGAGGTGGAAGCCGTCGAGCATCTCGCGGAAGCGGTCCGGGCCGATGGCGATCATCAGGGAGAGCCCGATCGCCGAGTCGAAGGAGTAGCGGCCGCCGACCCAGTCCCAGAACTCGAACATGTTGGCCGTGTCGATGCCGAAGCCGGAGACCTTCTCGGCGTTCGTCGACAGGGCCACGAAGTGCTTGGCGACCGCCTTCTCGTCACCGCCCAGCCCGGCCAGCAGCCACGAGCGCGCCGACGTCGCGTTCGTGATCGTCTCGATGGTGGTGAAGGTCTTGGAGGCGATGACGAACAGCGTCTCGGCCGGGTCCAGGTCGCGGGTGGCCTCGTGCAGGTCGGCGCCGTCCACGTTGGAGACGAAGCGGAACGTGAGCGAGCGGTCGGTGAAGGCGCGCAGTGCCTCGTAGGCCATCGCCGGGCCGAGGTCCGAGCCGCCGATGCCGATGTTGACGACGTTCCTGATGCGCCTGCCGGTGTGGCCGGTCCACTCGCCGGAGCGGATCCGGTCGGCGAAGCCGGCCATCCTGTCGAGGACCGCGTGCACCTCGGGGACGACGTTCTCGCCGTCGACCTCGATCACCGCGTCCCGCGGGGCACGCAGCGCGGTGTGCAGGACGGCCCGGTCCTCGGTGATGTTGATCCGCTCGCCGCGGAACATGGCGTCGCGCAGCCCGAACACGTCGGTGGCGGCGGCCAGCTCCTGGAGCAGCCGCAGGGTCTCGTCGGTGACGAGGTGCTTGGAGTGGTCGACGTACAGGTCTCCCACGCGGAGCGTGCAGTCGGTGCCGCGCCCCGGGTCGGCGGCGAACAGCTCGCGCAGTCGCACCTCGCCGAGTTGCTCGCGGTGCTTGGCCAGCGCGGCCCATTCGGGCGTCTGGTGGAGCCTGGTACGGCCGTCTGCGGTCATGTCGGACGTCAGCCTTCTTCCTTGGGTGTCCCAGCTGTCCCGGCTGTTCCAACCTATGTGATCAGGAGATGAAGGCGATCGACGGAGAGGGGAGCTAGATCTCGCCGCGCAGTTTCGCGAGTGCCTCGGCGAGGATCGCCTCGCCGTCCGCGTCGCTGCGGCGCTCGCGCACGTACGCGAGGTGCGTCTTGTAGGGCTCGGTGCGCGGCGGGTCCGGCGGGTTGTCCCGGTCCTGTCCGGCGGGGAAGCCGCAGCGCGGGCAGTCCCAGGTGTCCGGGACCTGGGCGTCGCTCGCGAAGCTCGGCTGTGTCTCGTGTCCGTTGGAGCACCAGAAGGAGATGCGCAGACGCGGCGCGGACTCGCCGCGCTCGGCCTCGCCCATCGGCCCCGCCCCGACCCGGCTTCCCCGGATCGCGTTGCCACTTGCCACGGTGTAACTCCCTGCGTGATGGTGCCGCGAAGCGAGTCGGCGTTTCGCTTCGCTGCGAGCGCCTCAGTCTACGTAAGGCCCAACGCGCGTCCAGTGATTGGAGTTACAAGCTCCAGCGCGCAGACGCAAGCCCCATGATAGGCGGCGCCGTGGGGCGCGTACCGGACATGGGGCTTTACGTGCACAAGTGTGTGACGGGTCGGTGGGACCGGTCAGTTGTTGGCCTTCATCACCAGACCGAGCACCATGATGCACGCGAACCAGCACAGACCGACCACCACGGTGATGCGGTCGAGGTTGCGTTCGGCGACCGAGGAGCCGCCGACGGACGACTGCATGCCGCCACCGAACATGTCGGAGAGGCCGCCGCCCTTCCCCTTGTGCATCAGCACCAGCAGCATCAGCAGCAGGCTGAAGACGATCAGGGCGATCGAGAACCCCAAAACCACGGCTGGACCAACTTCCTCGGATTCGGATGAACGACGGGGGCACGGTGACAGCAGGCCACCATGCCCCCGCAAGGGTACGACGTATCGCCGCCGGAGCATACTCACCGGTCGATCCGCCCTCGACCGGCGGCCCGGCTACTGGTCGCGGAAGCGGACGATCTTGACGAACTCGTCCGAGTCCAGCGAGGCGCCGCCGACCAGGGCGCCGTCGATGTCGGGCTTCGCCATGATCTCGGCGACGTTGCCGGACTTCACGGAGCCGCCGTACTGGATGCGCACCCGGTCGGCCAGCTCCTGCGAGTACAGCTCGGCGAGCTTGCCGCGGATCGCCGCGCAGACCTCCTGGGCGTCGTCGGCGCCGCAGACCTTGCCGGTGCCGATGGCCCACACGGGCTCGTAGGCGATCACGACGGTCTCGGCCTGCTCGGCCGGGAGGTCCTTCAGAGCGCCCTCGACCTGGGTGAGGGTGTGCTCGACGTGGTGGCCGGCCTCCCGGACGTCCAGCTCCTCGCCGACGCACAGGATCGGGGTCAGGCCGTGCTTGTAGGCGGCCTTGACCTTGGCGTTCACCAGCTCGTCGGTCTCGGCGTGGTACTGCCGGCGCTCGGAGTGGCCGATCGCGACGTAGGTGCAGCGCAGCTTGGCCAGCATGGGGCCGGAGATCTCGCCGGTGTAGGCGCCGCCGTCGTGGGCGGAGACGTCCTGCGCGCCGTACTTGATCTTGAGCTTGTCGTGCTCGACCAGCGTCTGCACCGAGCGCAGGTCGGTGAAGGGTACGAGGACGGCGACCTCGACGGCGTCGTAGTCCTTGTCCGCGAGGGCGAAGGCGAGCTTCTGGACGTGGGCGATGGCCTCGAGGTGGTTGAGGTTCATCTTCCAGTTGCCCGCCATCAGCGGCGTGCGGGTGGTCATCGGGTCAGTCCTCCAGTGCGGCGAGGCCGGGGAGCGTCTTGCCCTCGAGGTATTCGAGGGAGGCGCCGCCACCGGTCGAGATGTGGCCGAATGCGTTCTCGTCGAAGCCGAGCGTACGCACGGCCGCGGCGGAGTCTCCGCCGCCGACCACGGTGAAGCCCGGGGCGTCGAGGAGTGCCTGGGCGACCGCTCGGGTGCCCTCGGCGTAGTCGGGGTGCTCGAAGACGCCCATGGGCCCGTTCCAGAAGACGGTGGCGGCGTCGGCGAGCTTGGACGCGTACAGCTTGCGGGACTCGGGGCCGATGTCCAGGCCCATCCGGTCGGCCGGGACGGCGTCCGCGGCGACGGTGGTGGCGTCGGCGGGGGCCTTGGTCTTCAGGTCCGGGAATCCGGGCCCGACGACGACGTCGACGGGGAGCACCAGCTCGACGCCGTTCTTCTCGGCGCGCTCCATGTACTCCTTGACGGTCGGGATCTGGTCCTCCTGGAGGAGGGAGATGCCGACCTCGTACCCCTTGGCCTTGAGGAACGTGTACACCATGCCGCCGCCGATGAGGAGCCGGTCGGCCTTGCCGAGCAGTTCGTCGATGACGGCGAGCTTGTCGGAGACCTTGGCGCCGCCGAGGACGACGACGTAGGGCCGCTTGACGTCGTCGGTGAGCTTCTTCAGGACGCCGACCTCGGTGGCGATGAGGTAGCCGGCGTAGTGCGGCAGGCGCTTGGGGAGGTCGTAGACCGAGGCGTGCTTGCGGTGGACGGCGCCGAAGCCGTCGCCGACGTAGACGTCGGCGAGGCCGGCCAGCCTGTCGGCGAAGGCGGCGCGCTCGGCGTCGTCCTTGCTGGTCTCTCCGGCGTTGAAGCGCAGGTTCTCGATGACGGCGACGCCGCCGTCGGCGAGGCCGGACACGGCGGCCTCGGCGGAGGTGCCGACCGTGTCCTCGGCGAAGGCGACGTCGGCGCCGAGCAGCTCACCGAGGCGGGCGGCGGCCGGGGCGAGGGAGAAGGCGGGGTCCGGGGCGCCCTTGGGGCGGCCCAGGTGCGAGGCGACGATCACGCGGGCGCCCGCGCCGGCCAGGGCCTTGACGGTGGGCAGCACGGCGCGGATGCGGCCGTCGTCGGTGATGGTGGTGCCGTCCAGCGGCACGTTCAGGTCGGCGCGGACGAAGACGCGCTTGCCCGCGACGCCTTCGGAGAGCAGTTCGTCGATCGTCTTCAAGAGGGCTCCTGGGTTCTCGGATCGCTCGTGATCCTACGAGGGCTGGTCGCGGTGGACGCGACGCAGGGCCCGGACAGCGCGACCTTGCGCTGCCCGAGCCCTGCTACCGCATCGAGGTGCCTTGCTGAAGTCGATCAGAGCTGGTTGCCGACGAAGACCGTGAGGTCGACGAGGCGGTTCGAGTAGCCCCACTCGTTGTCGTACCAGCCGAGGATCTTCACCGACTTGCCGTCCTGGACCATGGTCAGGGAGGAGTCGAAGGTGCAGGAGGCCGGGTCGCCCGTGATGTCCGAGGAGACGATCGCGTCCTCGGTGTAGAACAGGATGCCCTTGAGGTCGCCGTCGTCGGCGGCCTTCTTGAACGCGGCGTTGACCTCGTCCTTGGTGACCTCGCGCTGGAGCTCCACCACCAGGTCGGTGGCCGAGCCCGTGGGGACCGGGACGCGCATCGCGATGCCGTCGAGCTTGCCCTTGAGCTGCGGCAGGACCAGCGCGGTGGCCTTGGCGGCACCGGTGGTGGTCGGGATGATGTTCTCCGCGGCGGCACGGGCGCGGCGCAGGTCCTTGTGCGGGAAGTCCAGGATGCGCTGGTCGTTCGTGTACGCGTGCACCGTCGTCATCAGGCCCTTGACGATGCCGAAGTTCTCGTCGAGGACCTTGGCCATCGGCGCCACGCAGTTGGTGGTGCAGGAGGCGTTGGAGATGACGTGGTGGTTCGCCGGGTCGTACTTGTCCTGGTTGACGCCCATCACGACCGTGATGTCCTCGTCCTTGGCCGGAGCCGAGATGAGGACCTTCTTCGCACCGCCGGTGATGTGCTTCTCGGCGTCGGCCTTCTTGGTGAAGATGCCGGTCGACTCGATCACGATGTCGACGCCCAGCTCACCCCACGGGATGTCGGCCGGGTTGCGCTCGGAGAGGACCTTGATGGTCTTGCCGTCGACGGTGATGGTGTCCTCGGTGTGCGAGACCTCCGCCTTGAGGCGGCCGAGGATGGTGTCGTACTTGAGCAGGTGGGCGGTGGTCGCGGTGTCACCCAGGTCGTTGACAGCCACGATCTCGATGTCCGCACCCTGCTCCAGCAGCGCGCGGAAGTAGTTACGACCGATGCGGCCAAAGCCGTTGATGCCTACGCGGATCGTCACGAACCGATCTCCTCGTTGGTACGCCGGCCCGATGTGCCGGCGAGCTGTATTTGGGATGTCCCCGACCACCTCCGACCCTACCTCTCCGGGGCCTCGGGGGTGACATCGAGACGCCCCATACCCGGCAGGGCGGTCCGTACCCGGCAGTAGGGGTACGGACCGCCCCGGGCCACGGGGACTGATCACCCGATTTGGTTACACCGGGTCAGTCCCCCGCACACCGGAATTCACTCGTCCAGGGCACGCAGCGCCTGCCGGACCAGTGCCGCGCGGTCGGCCGGTTCGGCGAGGTGCTCCAGGCCGAAGCCCAGCAGCACGGTGTCGTCCGTGGTGACGGCGCCGTAGGTCTGGAACAGCGTCCCGGTGCGGGTCCAGTCCTTCAGGACGGCGGGGCTGCCCTCCGGGGGCCCGGAGGGCAGCCAGGCGCCCAGCGAGGTCTCGAAGCCCTCGGTCTGCGTCGCCGTGCCGCCCACGACGAGGGAGGCCTCGTCGGCGAGGACGCCGCGGCCGCCGCTGCCCGGGTCGGTGACGTAGGCGATCGAGACGTCCACGGACTTCCCGGCGTACGCGCTCAGGTCGAACTCGACCTGCTTCCAGCCGCCGGAGGAGCCGGTGAGGCTGTTCCACTGCCCGCTGGTGCCGGTCGCGGTGCAGCCGTCGTCGGACAGGGTGAGGTAGTGCCCGAGCCAGGGGTGCCCGGCCAGGTAGAACCCGGCCGCGCACTCGGCGGGCACGGCCGTGCCGGTCGTGCCGTTGGCCTCGGGGAGCGTGGTCCAGTCGTCGGCGCCGGTGGTGTGGGCCTCGACCAGGGCGTGGTCGTAGCCGCGCTCGGTGTCCCACAGCAGTTGGGTGCGGAGCGTGGGGCGGTCGGAGGCGGTGACGCCGGTGAGGTCGACGGTGCGGGTGAGGCGCTTGTAGGCGTCGTCGGTGTGGACGGCGGCGGCCATCCACTCCCCCGCGTAGGGCCCGTACGGGTTGACCGTCCCGGCGAACTTCCCGGCGCCCGCGCTCGCGAACTGCGGGTAGGTGCCGGGGTCGAGTTCGTCGGAGGTCACGCTGTAGGTGCCGGCGCCGTCCAGGGGGTTGCCGGGGGCGTCGCCGAGGGTGCCGCCCGCCTTGTCGAGCGTGCCGGAGCCGGTGAAGCCGGTGGCGCCGGAGGTGGCGGTGCGGGTGTAGGCGCCCAGGTAGTACTGGCTGAAGTCGTCGGAGAGGGTGCCGCCGCCGAGGTCGACGTCGCCGCCGGCCTGCTCTCCGGCCTCGATCAGCTTGCCGCCCTCGTTGAGGAAGGCGCGCAACTGGAGCTGGGTGGCGTTGCCGGGCACCGCGGCGCCCGTGTAGTGGACGACGGTGTCGAAGTGGCCGAGGACGCCGAGCGCGTCGGGGGCGCCCTGGGTGGCGACGTCCCAGAGGGCGGCGCGGTGGCCGCCGGCCTTGAGGGCGTCCACGTACGTCTGGGTCTGCGTGGCCTTCGCGCCCTCCTCGGCGACGACGAGGACGTCGGCGCGGGGCCGCTCGGCGACCGAGTACGTGAAGTGCTCGCTCTCGGTGCGCTTGCCGTGCTTGCCGTGCCGGTCGTGGGTGCCGCGCGGTGTCTCGCCGGTGAACCAGACCTCGACGCGGTCGCCGGGGCCGGCGCCCCGGACCTTGGCCCGGTACTCGTCGAAGTACAGGTTGTCCTCGCCGCCGTACGTCTCGCCGCCCCGCCAGGGCCGCAGCGTCGCGTCGTGGGTGCGTCCGCCGTTGACCCGGTACTTCAGCTCCCTGTCGCGCACGGACTTGCGGACGACGACGGAGACCTCCTGGTCGGCGCCGCGCGCGTAGGAGGTGGTGAAGGGGGACGGGGTGAAGTCGGCGGCGTCCAGGCCGACCGAGGAGGAGGGCCGGTCGGGGTGGGCGGCGGTCTCGGCGACGGAGAGCGCGAACGGGATGTTCTTGGCGAACTCCTGCTGGATCAGCTTCTCGTCGTCGGGGAAGTTGAAGCCGGACTGGCAGTCCCGCGCGTTCCACTGGTCGTCGGGGTCCACGTCGGAGGCCGTCTTGCAGGTCGACATCTCCGGGGTGAACATCGCCATGCCGTTGACGTTGGCCGCGTGCCCGTCGGCCTCGCCGTTGGTGGTGTACAGCTCCGAGGAGACCTGCGGGTGGTAGCCGGGGATCGCCGAGTTGTCGGGGGTGCCGGCCAGCGCTTTGTAGAGGACGTCGTCCGGGGTGTTGGTGGCCACCTGCCAGCCGACGCCGTAGAGGAGGAGTTCGGCGGCGGAGTGGTAGTTGATGCCGTAGGTGAAGCCGATCCGCTTCTGGAAGGCGTCCAGGGCCTTCGTCTCGGGCTCGGAGCCGGGGCTCGCGCCGCGGTAGGTCTCGCTGGTGGGGTTGGGGGAGGAGCCCTCGTCGTCGTAGCCCCACTTGTAGGCGAAGTTCCGGTTGAGGTCGACGCCGTCGCCGGTGCTGATGGCGCCGTCTCCGTTGACGTCGCGCAGGTTCTTGCGCCAGAGGCGGTTGTCGGTGCTCTCGAAGGTGTAGTCGTAGCCGTCGGGATTGGCCGACAGGACGAACCACAGCTCGGTGGAGTCGACGATCTTCCTGATCCGCCGGTCCTTCTCGTAGTTGTCCAGGTAGTGGTGCATCAGCCGCCGCGTCATCTCCGGGGTGATCCACTCGCGCGCGTGCTGGTTGGACATGTAGAGGACGGAGGGCTTGGAGCCGTCCTTCGACTTCTTCGCGTGCTTGGTGAGCTTGAGCGCCAGGATGTCCTGGCCCTTCACCGTCTTGCCGATGGAGACGACCTTGGTCAGCCCGGGGTTCTCCTGGGCGGTGCGCAGGATCTCCTCGCGCAGGCCGCCGCTGCCGCTGTAGGGGCGGAAGACGCCGTCGGCGGCACTCTCGACGCGCTTCTCGGCCTGGGTGGACAGGGTGTGCTCGGTGAGGTCGACGCCCTGCTTCTGGAGCGTGCCGGCCTGCTTCTCGGTGAGGTACAGCTCGACGGCGGCGGTTCCCCGGTCGGGTACCTGCTCGCCGAGTTCGTGGCCGTCCTGGCCGGTGGCCAGCAGCAGGGGTACCTGCTCCTTGGTGACGTCGGCGCGGAAGACCTTCACTTCGTTCGCGTCCGGGGTTGCCGGGTCCGCGGGTTGTGCCTGGGCGACGGGTGCGAAGCCCGCTCCGCCGAGCAGGAGCGCGCCGACGGCGAGGATCGATCTCGCTCTTCGTCTCATGAACCCCCCTAGATGGGGCCTGTCCGACAGGCCTGGGTCCGCCACAGTGGCGAACAGATGCCAGGCTCATGACAGCTCATGATCGAGTCAAGGGTGCGGCAAGGACACGCGAAAGCCGGTGCCGGTCACCCAAGTGGGGGCTCGCACCGGCCTGTTGGCTGCCGCTTCGCGATCCGGACGCCAGGTGGCCGACGACCGGCGGCCGGGATCACCGGCCGTCCGTGGTCGGATCGCCGGCCGTCCGTGGTCGGATCACTGGCCGTCCGTGGTCCGGACGCATCGGCCGCCCGTGGTCCGGACAGCATCGGCTGTCCACGGTTCGGGCCCTTCGGCTGGCCCGGTCGGTCCGGGCATTTCGGCTGTCCCGACCCGGACCCATCGGCTGTCCCGGTCCGGACCCCTCGGCTGTCCCGGTCCGGACCCCTCGGCCGTTCCGGTCCGGGTATCCGAGTGGCCCCGGTCGGTCCGGGCGTCCAGCTGGCCCGGCATGGGCGCCCGGCCGTCCCGGGTCCGGGCGTCCGACAGTCCCGGCCCGGGCGAACGGCCGTCTCGGCCCGGGCGAAGGGCCGTCTCGGGCCGGACTCGCTCAGCCGACGAGGTTGTCGGCCAGTTCCTCCTCGCCGAGGTTGGCGTCCGTGCCGGCGATGCCGAGGTCGGAGGCCCGCTTGTCGGCCATGGCCAGCAGGCGGCGGATGCGGCCGGCGACGGCGTCCTTGGTCAGCGGCGGGTCGGCGAGGGCCCCCAGCTCCTCCAGGGAGGCCTGCTTGTGCTCCATGCGGAGTCGGCCCGCGGCGGCGAGGTGCTCGGGAACGTCGTCGGCGAGGATCTCCAGGGCGCGCTGGACCCGGGCACCGGCGGCGACGGCCGCGCGGGCCGAGCGGCGCAGGTTGGCGTCGTCGAAGTTGGCGAGGCGGTTGGCGGTGGCGCGGACCTCGCGCCGCAGCCTGCGCTCCTCCCAGGCCAGCACCGCGTCGTGGGCGCCGAGCCGGGTCAGCAGGGCGCCGATCGCGTCGCCGTCGCGGACCACGACCCGGTCCACGCCGCGCACCTCGCGCGCCTTGGCGGGGATCGACAGCCGACGGGCGGCGCCGACCAGGGCGAGCGCCGCCTCGGGGCCCGGGCAGGTCACCTCGAGGGAGGAGGAGCGGCCGGGCTCGGTGAGCGAGCCGTGGGCCAGGAAGGCCCCGCGCCAGGCGGCCTCGGCGTCGCAGGTGGCCCCCGAGACCACCTGCGGCGGCAGGCCCCGGATCGGGCGGCCCCGGCCGTCCACCAGGCCGGTCTGCCGGGCCAGCTGGTCACCGCCCGCAACCACCCGTACGACGTAACGCGAACCGCGGCGCAGCCCGCCCGGCGCCATCACGATCAGCTCAGAGCTGTGCCCGAAGATCTCCAGGATGTCCTGCTTGAGCCGGCGTGCCGCCCGTGAGACGTCCAGCTCCGCCTCGATCACGATGCGCCCGCTCACCAGGTGAAGGCCGCCGGCGAATCGCAGAATTGCGGAGACCTCCGCCTTTCTGCAGCAGGTCCGGGTGACGGGGAGCCGGGAGATCTCGCTCTTCACCGCTGCCGTCATCGCCATGGGCCGATCCTTCCATGCATCCGAAAAATACGGTCGTACGCGGCGGCCAGCAGCTCCGGGTCGTGCCTCGGGGTCCCGTCGGTCCGGGCGACCGGAGCCAGTTCGACCGCGGCGCCGAACCGTTTCGCGGCGTCGGTGAGTGAGTCACGGTCGGGCACGGCGGCCTCGTCGGCCAGCACCACGTCCAGAGCGAGTTTAGGGGCGTGTCGTCCCAAAACCTCCAAATGACGCTGCGGAGAGAAGCCCTCGGTTTCTCCGGGCTGGGGGGCGAGGTTCAGCGAGAGCACCCGGCGGGCCTTCGTCTCGACCAGCGCGTCCAGCAGATCGGGCACCAGCAGGTGCGGGATGACCGAGGAGAACCAGGAGCCGGGGCCCAGCACCACCCAGTCGGCGTCCAGGACGGCGTCGACCGCGTCGACGACGGCGGGCGGGTCGTTGGGCACCAGGTGCACGGACTGCACCTCGCCGGGCGTCAGTGCCACGGTCGCCTGTCCGCGGACGGTGTCCACCTCGTCGGGCCGGTCCGGGTCGTGGCCCTTGACCAGGGCCTGGAGCTCCAGCGGGACCGCCGACATGGGCAGCACGCGCCCGTGTGCGCCGAGCAGCTTGCCCACCAGGTCCAGCGCCTGCACATGGTCGCCGAGCTGCTCCCACAGGGCCACGATCAGCAGATTGCCGACCGCGTGTTCGTGCAGGTCGCCCTGGGACTGGAAGCGGTGCTGGATGACGCGGGCCCAGGTCTGCCCCCAGTCGTCGTCGCCGCACAGCGCGGCCAGCGCCTTGCGCAGGTCGCCGGGCGGCAGGACGCCCAACTCGTCGCGCAGCCGCCCGCTGGAGCCGCCGTCGTCGGCCACGGTGACGACGGCGGTGAGGTCGCCGGTGATCCGGCGCAGTGCGGCGAGCGAGGCGGACAGGCCCATGCCGCCGCCGAGGGCGACGACCTTGGGCTGGGCGCCCCGGCGACGCGGCTTGCCGCCGCGTGTCTGCTCGGGCCTGGCGGCGCGGGCGTCGGCGGGTCTGCCGCCGCGCCCTTCCGGCACCACCCGGCGCAGCCTGCTCAGCCGCGGAGTACGTCCTGTCATTCCCCTGTCATTCCCGTCCCATGTCCCGGTGGACGACCACCGTCTCCACGCCCTCGGCGGCGAGCCGTGCGGCGAGCTTCTCCGACATGGCCACGGACCGGTGCTTGCCGCCGGTGCAGCCGACGGCGACGGTCACATAGCGCTTGCCCTCCCGACGGTAGCCCGCGGCGATCAGCTGGAGCAGCTCGGCGTAGCGGTCGAGGAACTCCTTGGCGCCGGGCTGGTTGAGGACGTAGCTGGACACCTCCTCGTTGAGGCCGGTGAAGGGGCGAAGCTCCGGGACCCAGTGCGGGTTGGGCAGGAAGCGCATGTCGACGACGAGGTCGGCGTCGACCGGGAGGCCGTACTTGAAGCCGAAGGACATCACGGTGGCCCGCAGCTCGGGCTCCTCGTCGCCCGCGAACTGGGCGTCCATCTTGGCGCGCAGTTCGTGCACGTTGAGGCTGGAGGTGTCGATCACCAGGTCGGCGTCGCCGCGCAGCTCGCGCAGGAGTTCGCGCTCGGCGGCGATGCCGTCGACGATGCGGCCGTCCCCCTGGAGGGGGTGCGGGCGGCGCACCGACTCGAAGCGGCGCACCAGGGCGTCGTCGGAGGACTCCAGGAAGACGATCCGCCGGGTGACGCCGCGGGCGTCGAGGTCCGCGAGGGACTCGCGCAGATTGTCGAAGAAGCGCCGGCCGCGGACGTCGACCACGACCGCGATGCGGGCCACGTTGCCCTGGGACCGGGCGCCGAGCTCCACCATGGTGGGGATCAGCGCGGGCGGGAGGTTGTCGACGACGAACCAGCCCAGGTCCTCCAGACACTTGGCGGCCGTCGAGCGGCCGGCCCCGGACATGCCGGAGATGATCACCAGCTCGGGGATGGCCGCCTCGTGCGCCCCGGCCGTTTCCTTGCCCGTACTCACCTGTGCTCCGTCGTCGCGGGTCTGTTCTCGTCCGACTGTGGGTTCTGTCTCGTGCTCGGTCATCTCTCCTGCCCCCGTCGTTCGTCCGGGGTGCCCGCGGTCACGGGCTCCCCCGGGGCATCCGCCCTCGTCTCGGGTGCCCCGTCCTCGTCGTCCATGATCTCTCCGGTCGCCGTGTTCACGGCGGGTGCGGCCGGGGTGGCGCCGGCGAGGGCCACGGCGACGGTCTCGGCCGTCTTGCGGCCTATGCCGGGTACCTCGCAGATCTGGTCGATCGTCGCCGACCTCAGCTTCTTCACCGAACCGAAGTGCTTGATCAGCGCCTGTTTGCGCGTCTCGCCCAGGCCCGGCACGTCGTCCAGCGGGCTGGAGCGGAAGCGCTTGGCGCGCTTGGCGCGCTGGTAGGTGATCGCGAAGCGGTGGGCCTCGTCGCGGACCCGCTGCAGCAGATACAGGCCCTCGCTGGTGCGGGGCAGGACGACCGGGTCGTCCTCGCGGGGCAGCCAGACCTCCTCCAGACGCTTGGCGAGGCCGCAGACGGCGATGTCGTCGATGCCCAGCTCGTCCAGCGCCCGCTGGGCTGCCGCGACCTGCGGCTGCCCGCCGTCGACGACGACGAGCTGAGGCGGGTAGGCGAAGCGCTTGGGGCGACCGTCGTCGTCCTTGAGCGCCGGTCCCTCCGTGAGGGCCCGTCCCTCGCCCGCGGCGGCCGGGCCGCCGGTGCCCCGCTCTCCCTCGGTGCCCCGCTCTCCCTCACTGCCCTGCTCGCCGGCGGGGAGTTCCTCGCCGTCCACCCACTCGCCGGTCTTCTCCTTCTCGGCGAGGTAGCGGCGAAAGCGCCGGGTGATGACCTCGTGCATGGAACGGACGTCGTCCTGTCCGCTGAAGCCCTTGATCTGGAACCGGCGGTATTCGCTCTTCCGGGCCAGCCCGTCCTCGAAGACGACCATGGAGGCGACGACGTCGTCGCCCTGGAGGTGCGAGATGTCGTAGCACTCGATCCGGAGCGGGGCGCTGTCGAGACCGAGGGCCTCGGCGATCTCCTCCAGGGCGCGCGAGCGCGTCGTCAGGTCGGAGGCCCGCTTGGTCTTGTGCAGGACGAGGGCCTGCTGGGCGTTGCGCTGGACGGTCTCCATCAGCGCCTTCTTGTCGCCGCGCTGCGGGATGCGCAGCGACACGCCCGAGCCGCGCCGGTCGGTCAGCCACTGCTGCACGGGCTCGACCGGGTCGGGCAGGGCGGGGACCAGGACCTCCTTGGGGACGGCGTCCCCGCTCTCCTCGCCGTACAGCTGCTGGAGGGCGTGCTCGACGAGGGCGCCGGTGGTGATCTCCTCCACCTTGTCGGTGACCCAGCCCCGCTGGCCGCGCACGCGTCCGCCGCGTACGTGGAAGATCTGGACGGCGGCCTCCAGCTCGTCCTCGGCGACCGCGATCAGGTCCGCGTCGGTGGCGTCGGCGAGCACGACCGCGCTCTTCTCCATGGCTTTCTTCAGGGCACTGATGTCGTCGCGCAGCCGCGCCGCCCGTTCGTACTCCATGTCGTCGGCGGCCTCGGCCATCCGGCGTTCCAGGCGGCGCAGGTAGGTGCCCGTGCGCCCGGCCATGAAGTCGCAGAACTCCTCGGCGAGGTCACGGTGGTCCTCGGCGGAGATCCGCTCCACGCAGGGGGCCGAGCACTTGCCGATGTAGCCGAGCAGGCAGGGGCGGCCGGTGCGGGCGGCGTTCTTGAAGACGCCCGCGGAGCAGGTGCGCACCGGGAAGACGCGCAGCAGGAGGTCGACGGTGTCGCGGATCGCCCAGGCGTGCCCGTAGGGCCCGAAGTAGCGCACGCCCTTCTTCTTGTGGCCGCGCATCACCTGCACGCGCGGGAACTCCTCGTTCATCGTCACCGCGAGGTACGGGTAGCTCTTGTCGTCGCGGTACTTGACGTTGAACCGGGGGTCGTACTCCTTGATCCAGGAGTACTCCAGCTGGAGCGCCTCGACCTCCGTGGACACCACCGTCCATTCGACGGACGCCGCCGTGGTGACCATGGTGCGGGTGCGGGGGTGGAGGTTCGCCAGGTCCTGGAAGTAGTTCGCCAGGCGCTGGCGCAGGCTCTTCGCCTTTCCGACGTAGATCACCCGGCGGTGCTCGTCACGGAACCTGTACACCCCCGGGGAGTCCGGGATCTCTCCCGGCCTGGGGCGGTAGCTGGAGGGGTCGGCCATGACTCACACCCTACTGGCGCGGACCGACACTTCGGCGGGGCTGTGGACGACGGGCCGGGCCCCCTGTGGACGGCCGGACGGGACGGCCGGGGAGGACGGTGCGGGGCCGGTCGGTCACTCCGGGTGCCCCGGGGACGACGGGCCCGTGCGTTCTCGGCCAGGAGCGCGTGACGGTCGGGCGCAAAGTGTTGTCGGGACTTTGTCAACACGCTTCAATGCGGGGGGACTCGGGGCCCTGAAGCGTGGCGTACGGATGTGAAGACCCCTGCGCCGCGAGCGGGGGGACGGCCCCGGCCGATCCGTGTCGACGGCCTGACCAGCCGTCGTGAACTTCACAGGAAGGCCCCTGCATGCCGCACGCCACACCGCACGCGGACGTCGCCACCGCGCAACTCGACTCGGCCCTGCGCGGTGGCCCCTTCCACGTCGCCCTGCGCGCCGCGATCGCCGCTCGCGGACTGCCGCTGCAGCGCGTGCAGCACCACCTCTCGCGCCACGGGGTGAAGGTCGGCGTCACGAGCCTGAGCTACTGGCAGCAGGGCGCCCGGCGTCCGCAGCGACCGGAGTCCCTGCGGGCCGTGCGGGCCCTGGAGGAGATACTCCAGCTGCCCGAGGAGTCGCTGATCCGCCTGCTCGCCGAGGCCGACGAGGAGATTTTGGAGCGGCGGCCCGCGGCCCGTTCCTACCGCGCCCACCTGGCGGCCACGGGCGTTCTCGACCGGCTGCTGGCCGATCTGGACCAGCCCGCCCCGGACGGCGGGGTGCACACCCTCGGGCACCACGAACGCGTCCGGATCGGGCCGCGCCGCGAGCTGGCGGGGCGGGAGTCGCAGCACATCGTGCGCGCCCACCGCGACGGCGTGGACCGCTTCGTCGCCGTCCACTACGGCGATCCCGGGTGCGCTCCCGCCCGGATGACCGTCCACGCGCTGGAGAACTGCCGCACGGGGCGGGTCCGCACCCACGAGGACACGGGTGTGCTCGTGACCGAGCTGCTCTTCGACACGCGGCTGCGGGCCGGCGACACCCACCTGTTCCGCTACGGCGTCGAGGACGGCACCGCCGGGGTGTCGCGGGAGTACGTCCGCGGGTTCGCCACGGCGGGCGGACAGTACGCGCTCCAGGTGCGGTTCGACTCCGGGGTGCTGCCGGTGCGCTGTCACCGGTTCACTCAGCACTCGCCGGCGGCGCCGCGCGGCGGCCGGCAGGAGCTGGCGCTCAGCGGGCGGCACCACTCGGTGCTCCTCGTGGAGCCGCGGGTCAGGTCGGGGATGCTGGGGATCGGCTGGGACTGGGAGTAGGACGCCGGCCCGCCCCGGTCAGGTCGCCGGGCTCGCGACGATCCGGCCCTGCTTCACCTCGACCGGCAGTTCGGTGAGCGGCACGGTCGCCGGGGCGTGCAGCACCTCGCCGGTACGGGCGTCGAACTCGCTGCCGTGGCAGTTGCACACGAGTTTGGTCCCCTCCAGCTTCTTGATGGGGCACCCCGCGTGCGTGCAGACGGTGCTGTACGCCTTCAGGGAACCGTCATCGGCCCGGCTGACCACGACGTTCCCGTCCGGGAAGAGCTTGGTCGCACCCTTGGCGACCTCCCCGTCGGCACCGAGGTCCACGGGCGCGGTCGGCGTGGCCGGCGCGGCGCCGTCGTCGCCCGGCGAGCAGGCGGCGAGGCCGAGCCCGGCGACGGGCGTGAGCGCCGCCGAGCGCAGGACGGTACGGCGGCTCGGGACGGGACGGCCGGACATGGCATCTCCACTGGTCGGAGCGGGGGTGTGCGGGTGCAGGGCGACGATATCCGGCGGCCCGGCTGGTCCCGTGGACCGGGTGACCGGAAGGCGGGAGAGTCGAGGGGGCACGTAAACGCTTGCGCAAGCGTTTACGTGCCTCTGTGCGATGGGGTACGGTCCGGCCAGTGCGCGCGGCAAGGACACCCGGGACGACGTGTGCCCGCAGGCGCCGCGGCCGTACGCGAAGGGGGTGGGCGGGTGGTGACCATGGCCGATGTGGCGCGGAGCGCCGGGGTCTCGGTGGCTACGGTCTCGCACGTGCTCAACGACACCCGCCCGGTGCTGCCGCACACCCGTCAGGCCGTCCTCGACGCCGTCGAGGAGCTGGGCTACACCCCGAACACCCTGGCCCGTTCCCTGGTGACCTCCCGCACCCGCTCCATCGGGCTCGCGGTGTCGGCGATCAGCAACCCGTACTTCACGGAGATCCTCCAGGGCGTCGAGGCCCGCGCCCTGGAGCACGGTTACAGCCTGCTCATCGCCGACCCGCACGACGATCCCGGGCACGAGCGCAAGGTCGTCCAGTTGCTGCACGAGCGGCGCGTAGACGGCATGATCGTCGCACCGTCCGCGGACCCGCGCGCCCTCCTCGCCTATCTCGGACGCCACCGTGTGCCGGCCGTGCTCCTCGACCGGGTCGTCGACGTGCCCGAGGGCGAAGCGGCGCCGCGCCTCGACCAGATCTGCGCCGAGAGCACCGAGCCGACGGCCCGGCTGGTCGGCCATCTCGCCGGACTCGGCCACCGCAGGATCGGCCTGGTCGCGGGCCGGCCGGGGCTCAGCACCACCCGTGAGCGGATCACCGGGTACCGGCACGGCCTCGCCGCGGCGGGGCTGCCCTTCGACGAGCGGCTGCTGGTCCACGGCGACTCCGAGGCGGCCGGCGGCGAACGGGCCGCGTCGGACCTGTTGTCCCTGGCGGTGCCGCCCACCGCGCTGGTCACCGCCAACAACGCCATGACCATCGGCGCGCTGCGCGCCCTGCGGGACCGGGGCCTGTCCGTGCCCGGTGACCTCGCGCTGTGCTGCTTCGACGACTTCGCCTGGGCGGACCTCTTCTCGCCCCGGCTCACCGCCGTCGCCCAGCCCAGCAGGGACCTCGGCGCGCAGGCGGTGCGGCTTCTCCTGGAACGCCTCGCCGCGCCGGACCGGCCCGCGCGGACCGTGCGGCTGCCCTGCACCTTCGTCCACCGCACCTCCTGCGGCTGCGCCGAACGGTCCGGTCGGCCCGGACACTCCCCCGGTCCGTCCGGGAAAGCCCACGCCAAGGCCCACGAAAGGACCCTCCCGTGATCGTCGTCGCCGGTGAGGCACTGATCGACCTGGTACCGCGGGGCAGGGGCGCCCTGGCCGCGCTGCAGCCGGCGCTCGGCGGCGGTCCGTACAACACGGCCGTCGCGCTGGGCCGCCTCGGCTCGCCCGTCGCGTTCTGCTCGCGGGTGTCGTACGACGCGTTCGGCGAGGCGCTGCTGGACCGGCTGCGCGAGACCGGCGTGGACGTCTCGCCGGTGCAACGCGGGGCCGAGCCGACGACCCTCGCCGTGGCCTCGCTCGACGCGGACGGCTCGGCCGCGTACTCCTTCTACGTGGACGGGACGGCCGACCGGCTGTTCGCGCTGCCCGTCGGTCTGCCGTCCGGTACCCGGGCCGTCTCGTTCGGGACCTGTTCACTGGTCCTGGAGCCGGGCGCGAGCGCGTACGAGGAGCTGCTGCGCGAGACGGCCGCGCGGGGCGTGTTCACGGCACTGGACCCGAACATCCGGGCCGGGCTGATCCCGGACCCGGACGCCTACCGGGCCCGCTTCAGGAGCTGGCTGCCGTCGGTGTCGCTGCTGAAGCTGTCCGCCGAGGACGCCGAGTGGCTCGGCGGCACGCCGCGGGAGTGGCTCGCGGCGGGCCCTGCCGCGGTGGTGGTCACCCGGGGCGGTGCGGGGCTGACGGCGTTCACCCGTGACGGGGGCGAGTACTCGGTGCCGGGCGAGCGCGTGGCGGTGGTGGACACGATCGGCGCGGGTGACACGGTCAACGCGGCGCTGTTGCACGGCCTCGCGGTGAGGGGTGCCCTCGGTGAAGCGGCCGTGGCCGGTCTGGGCGCGGACGGCTGGGCCGGGCTGCTGGGCTTCGCCGCCCGCGCGGCGGCGGTCACCTGCTCCCGCGCGGGCGCGGAACCGCCGTACGCCCGCGAAGTCGCCGGCTGAGGGAGGCCGGTCGGCACCGGTGGCCGGGCAGGTGGGGCCAATGGACGGCGCCGGGCCCCACGGGATCACCCGTGGGGCCCGGCGCCGTCCGGACTCAGGCCTTGCTCGTCCGCGTGGTCTTCTTCGCGGCGGGCTTCGCGGCCGTCTTGGCCGTCTTGGTGGCGGTCGCCTTCTTCACGGCCGTGCCGGTGGCCGCCTTCGTGGCGGTCTTCTTGGCGGTGGCCTTGGTCGCGACCGTCTTCGCGGCCTTGCGCGGCCTGGTGACCGAGGCCGCGTCGCTGACCCGGTCGGCGCCGAGGACGTCACGCAGGAACTTGCCGGTGTGACTGGCGGGGACGCCCGCGACCTGCTCGGGCGTGCCCTCGGCGACCACCAGGCCGCCGCCGGCGCCGCCTTCGGGGCCCATGTCGACGACCCAGTCGGCGGTCTTGATCACGTCGAGGTTGTGCTCGATGACGATGACCGTGTTGCCCTTGTCGACCAGGCCCGCGAGGACGGTCAGCAGTTTGCTGATGTCCTCGAAGTGCAGACCGGTGGTCGGCTCGTCCAGGACGTAGACCGTGCGGCCGGTGGAGCGGCGCTGCAGCTCGCTGGCGAGCTTCACGCGCTGGGCCTCACCGCCGGACAGGGTGGTCGCGGACTGGCCGAGCCGGACGTAGCCGAGGCCGACGTCCTTCAGGGTCTTCATGTGCCGGGAGATGGCGGGGACGGCCTCGAAGAAGTCGGTCGCCTCCTCGATCGGCATGTTCAGCACGTCCGCGATGGACTTGCCCTTGTAGTGGACCTCCAGGGTCTCCCGGTTGTACCGGGCGCCGTGGCAGACCTCGCACGGGACGTAGACGTCCGGGAGGAAGTTCATCTCGATCTTGATGGTGCCGTCGCCCGCGCAGTTCTCGCACCGGCCGCCCTTGACGTTGAAGGAGAACCGGCCGGGCAGGTAGCCCCGGACCTTCGCCTCCGTCGTCTCGGCGAACAGCTTGCGGATGTGGTCGAAGACGCCGGTGTACGTCGCGGGGTTCGACCGCGGGGTGCGGCCGATGGGCGACTGGTCGACGTGGACGACCTTGTCGACGAGGTCGTCGCCGTCCACGCGGGTGTGCCTGCCCGGGACGTTGCGTGCGCCGTTCAGTTCGCGGGCCAGGTGCGTGTACAGGATGTCGTTGACCAGGGTCGACTTGCCGGAGCCGGAGACGCCGGTGACGGCCGTGAACACGCCCAGCGGGAAGGACACGTCGATGTCCTGGAGGTTGTTCTCCCGGGCGCCGTGCACCGTGAGCCGCCGGGAGGGGTCCTGCGGGCGCCGGATGTCGGGCAGCGGGATGGCCTTCTTGCCGGACAGGTACAGGCCGGTCTGCGACTCGGCGTTGTCGAGCAGCTCCTTGAGGGAGCCGCTGTGCACGACCTTGCCGCCGTGCTCGCCCGCGCCGGGGCCGATGTCGACGATCCAGTCGGCGACCTTGATGGTGTCCTCGTCGTGCTCGACGACGATGAGCGTGTTGCCCATGTCGCGCAGCCGGACGAGGGTCTCGATCAGCCGGTGGTTGTCGCGCTGGTGCAGGCCGATGGACGGCTCGTCGAGGACGTAGAGCACGCCGACGAGTCCGGAGCCGATCTGGGTGGCCAGGCGGATGCGCTGGGCCTCGCCGCCGGAGAGGGTCCCGGCCGCGCGGTTCAGCGAGAGGTAGTCCAGGCCGACGTCGACCAGGAACCGCAGCCGTTCGTTGACCTCCTTGAGCACGCGCTCCGCGATCTTCTTGTCGCGGGCGTTGAGCTTCAGCTCGCCCAGGAAGTCCGCGCAGTCGCTGATGGACATCGCCGAGACCTCGGCGATCGACCGGCCCATGACGGTGACCGCGAGGACGAGCGGCTTGAGGCGGGTGCCCTCGCAGGTGGGGCACGGCACCTCGCGCATGTAGCCCTCGAAGCGCTCGCGGCTGGAGTCGCTCTCGGCCTCGCTGTGCCGGCGCTTGACGAAGGGGATCGCGCCCTCGAACGCGGTGGTGTACCGGCGCTCGCGGCCGTACCGGTTGCGGTAGCGGACCTCGACCTGGGTCTTGTGGCCGTTCAGCAGGGCCTTGCGGGCGCGCAGCGGCAGGCCGGCGAAGGGGATGTCCGTCCGGAAGCCGAGCGCGTCCGCGAGGGCGCCGATCAGGCGGGCGAAGTAGTCCTTGGTGTGCCCGTGCGACCAGGGGTGGATGGCGCCCTCGTCGAGGGACTTGTCCTCGTCGGGGACGATCAGCTCCGGGTCGACCTCCATGCGCGTGCCGATACCGGAGCAGTCGGGGCAGGCGCCGAAGGGCGAGTTGAAGGAGAAGGAGCGGGGCTCCAGCTCCTCGAAGGACAGGTCGTCGTAAGGGCAGTACAGGTGCTCGGAGTACATGCGCTCGCGCTCGGGGTCGTCCTCGGGGAGGTCGACGAAGTCGAGTACGACCATGCCGCCGGACAGGCCGAGCGCGGTCTCCACGGAGTCGGTGAGGCGGCGCTTGGCGGTGTCCTTCACCGTGAGGCGGTCGACGACCACCTCGATGGTGTGCTTCTCCTGCTTCTTCAGCGTGGGCGGGTTGGACAGCTGGACGGTCTCGCCGTCCACCCGTGCGCGTGCGTAGCCCTTGGTCTGGAGGTCGGCGAAGAGATCGACGAACTCGCCCTTGCGCTCGCGCACCAGCGGCGACAGCACCTGGAAGCGGCTGCCCTCGGGCAGCTCCAGGACCTTGTCGACGATGGCCTGCGGCGACTGGCGCGAGATCGGGCGGCCGCACTCGGGACAGTGCGGCTTGCCGATGCGGGCGAAGAGCAGGCGCAGGTAGTCGTAGACCTCGGTGATGGTGCCGACCGTGGAGCGCGGGTTGCGAGAGGTCGACTTCTGGTCGATGGAGACCGCCGGGGAGAGGCCCTCGATGAAGTCGACGTCCGGCTTGTCCATCTGGCCGAGGAACTGCCGGGCGTAGGAGGAGAGCGACTCCACGTAGCGCCGCTGGCCCTCGGCGAAGATCGTGTCGAAGGCCAGGGAGGACTTGCCCGACCCGGACAGGCCCGTGAAAACGATGAGCGAGTCACGAGGCAGGTCGAGCGAGACGTTCTTCAGGTTGTGCTCGCGCGCGCCACGGACGATGAGACGGTCGGCCACGCCGGTCCGCACCTTTCTTGAGAGAAGTGACAGGGGCGGGGCCCCCGTCTTTCTCAGACTAGGGGGAGCCACTGACAACGCCGGTCGGATTCACCGGTTGTCAACAAACCCCGACTTCCCAGCATGCCCGACGCCGCAGTCGAGCTTATAGCACGTGCATTCGATTTACGGGGGTCGGCCACAACCTTCACCCGAAGGTGTGGTGCGGTCTAGGGTCAGCAGCATGATTGATCACGCTCATGACCTGGCGTCTGTACGTGACGCTACCGAGCGGCTGCTGACCGCGGTCGGGAAACTGGACAACGCGTCCGTGACGGAGTCGTCACGGCTGCCCGGCTGGAGCCGCGGTCACGTCCTCGCCCACCTCGCCCGCAACGCCGACGCCCTCGTGAACGTCCTCGAAGGACGCCCCATGTACGTCTCCGGCGAGGCCCGGGACGCCGACATCGAGCGGGACGCCCCCCGCCCCCTCGACGGCCAGCTCGCCGACGTGCGCGAGAGCGCGGACCGGTTCCAGCAGACGGGGGCGGCCCCCGCGGACTGGTCACGCACGGTGGAGCTGCGCAACGGGGTCACCGACTCGGCCTCCAGGGTGCCGTTCCGGCGGTGGGCCGAGGTGGAACTGCACCACGTGGACCTGGGCGTCGGCTACGAGCTGGAGGACCTTCCGGCGGAGTTCACCGAGCGGGAGACGGCCTTCCTCGCCGCCCGGTTCACCGGGCACCCCGACGTGCCGCCCACCCGGCTCACGGACGGCACGCGCGCGTGGCGCACGGGACGGGAGGCCGACGCCCCCGCGGTGACCGTCACCGGTCCCCCGGCCGACCTGCTCGGCTGGCTCGCCGGTCGCCGCGAGGGCACCGCGCTCACGGTGGAGGGCGGAGCGCTGCCGGCGCTGCCTCCCCTGTAGGCAGGCAGAAGGCGCCCGGGAGGCGGCTTGCGGGCACCCTCCCGGCGCTAGGCTGGCCGTCATGACGTACAGCGGAGAGGTGCGGGTCGGCGGCCCCGCCGACGTGCACGAGCTCAAGGACCTGATGATCACCAAGGTCGCGGTCGGTCCGATGGACAACAACGCCTATCTGCTGCGCTGCCGGGCCACCGACGAGCAGCTGCTGATCGACGCGGCCAACGACGCGCACACCCTGCTCGGCACGATCGGTGACGACGGCATCGCGTCCGTCGTCACCACCCACCGCCACGGCGACCACTGGCAGGCGCTCGCCGAGGTCGTCGCGGCCACCGGCGCCCGCACCCACGCCGGCCGGCACGACGCCGAGGGCATCCCGGTGCCGACCGACGTCCTGGTCGACGACGGCGACACGATCCGGGTCGGGCAGGTGGAGCTCACCGCGCGCCACCTGGTCGGACACACGCCGGGCTCCATCGTCCTGGTCTACGACGACCCGCACGGGCATCCTCACGTGTTCACCGGGGACTGCCTCTTCCCGGGCGGTGTGGGCAACACCCACAAGGATCCGAAGGCGTTCGCGAGCCTGATCCACGACGTGGAGACCAAGGTCTTCGACACGCTCCCGGACGAGGCATGGGTCTACCCGGGGCACGGCAACGACACCACGCTCGGCGCGGAGCGCCCCCACCTGCCGGAATGGCGGGCGCGCGGCTGGTGACAGCCGGGCACGGTCCACGGGCGACCGGCGCCGTGCATGCCCCGTGTGAAGCGTTCGCACGCACCAGTGAGCCGCGCGCGCTCCCGGGACACGGGTGCGGCGCGGTCGACTGGTGACTGCCCCGCGCAGGGCGACGGCTCCTGGGCGGCACGGGCCGTCGGCCTCCCCATCCCCGCCCCCGGCCGGCGGCCCCGGCGCGTCAGGGGTGCGTCAGGCCCTGGCCGATCCGGCCCCGGCCAGGGCCGCGATGCGCTCCACGCCGAACACGTACCCCTGTACGCCGCATCCCGCGACGACCCCGTCGGCGCGCTGCGAGACGTAGGAGTGGTGCCGGAACGGCTCACGCTGGTGGATGTTGGAGATGTGGACCTCCACCACCGGCAGCCCGTCGCAGGCGTTGAGCGCGTCCAGGACGGCGACGGACGTGTGCGAGTACGCGGCCGGGTTGATCACGATGCCGCAGTGGTTCAATCGGGCCTCGTGGATCCAGTCGACCAGTTCGCCCTCGTGGTTGGACTGGCGGAAGTCCACCGTGCCGCCGTGCGCGGCCGCCGCCTTCACACAGAGGGCCTCGACGTCGGCGAGGGTGTCGGAGCCGTAGATCTCCGGCTGCCGCTGGCCCAGCAGGTTCAGGTTGGGGCCGTTGAGGATCATGATCGGGGCGTTGGCCAGGGTGCGGGGCACGGTTCCTCCGGTCCGTGAGGGGTGCGGCGGCCCGTGCGCGACCGCTGCTCGGCCCCCGGTCTATCACGGTGCGCCGCGGCGACGGCGTGCCGGACCTCGCGCGGAGGACGGCTGTCGCGTTCCCACGTCGCGTGCCCGCCCGAGCCCTCGCCCCGGTCCGCCCGGTCCAGGGGTTGACGGCCAGTTCCAGGTACGCCGCGAACAGCACCAGGTGGACGCCGCCCTGCAAGGGGGTGGCCCGGCCGGGTACGACCGTCAGCGAGGCCACGACCACGGTCAGGGCGAGCAGCACCATGTGGAGGGAGCTGAGGCCGAGGACCAGTGGCCCCGAGAGCCACACGGAGGCCAGGGCGACCGCCGGGATGGTCAGGCCGATGCTGGCCATGGCCGAGCCGAGCGCGAGGTTCAGGCTGGTCTGCACCCGGTCGCGGCGCGCGGAGCGCACCGCGGCGATGGTCTCGGGGAGCAGGACCAGCAGCCCCAGGCTGGTCAGAGCGGTGCGGGAGGACGGTGCGTGGGCGTGCTCCTCGGCCGTGATCACCTCCCCCTGGCGGGTGATCGGCAGGAAGTAGTCGCGGTGGCGCACGGTCAGGGTCGCGACGAACAGGCCGTAGAGGGCGAGCGAGGACAGCGCCGCGAAGGTCAGCTGCACGGTCGAGAACTCCGGGCCGGGCGCGCTGGTGGTGAACGTCGGCAGGACCAGGCTGAGTGTGGCGAGGGTCGCCACCGTGGCGAGGGCGGCCCCGGTGCCCTCGGTGTTGAACACGGCGGTCCCGTGCCGCGGTGAAGCGACCAGCAGGCCGAGGCCGACCACCCCGTTGCAGGTGATCATGACGGCTGCGAAGACCGTGTCCCTGGCCAGGGAGGCGCTCTTGTCGCCGCCGTCCGCCATCAGGGTCACGATGAGCGCGACCTCGATGACCGTGACGGCGACGGCGACGGCGAGGACCAGGGAGCCGAAGGGCTCCCCGACCCGGTGGGCGACCACCTCGGCATGGTGCACGGCGGCCAGGACGGACGCCGCCAGAACGATCGTGAGCAGCGCGACGACCACCCCGGGCAGGAAGCGGCCCCAGGTCAGGACGAGCAGGACGACGGCGATCACGGCACGGCGGTCGTCCACTGTGCGAGGAGCGCCCTGGGTCCGGTGACCATGCGGCGATCGTCGCAGAGAGCGACGGGCGTCGTACTCCGGGTTCCCGGCCGGCCCTCTCGCCCCTCCCGGCACGCCGGAGCGGCGAACGGCTGGGCGCCGTTCGCCGCTCCGGGACCCGGTGGTTCAGGCCTCGACGCTGTCCTTCGAGGTGTCGCCGCTCGCGGCGGCGGCCGCCTCCGCCTCGGCCTGCTTCTTCGAGGCGCGGAGGCTGGTGATCGTGGTGACGATCAGGACGGAGCAGATCACGCCGAGCGAGACCGGAATGCTGATCTCGGGGACGTGGACGCCGGACTCGTGCAGCGCGTGCAGCACCAGCTTGACGCCGATGAAGCCCAGGATCACGGACAGGCCGTAGGAGAGGTGGACCAGCTTCCTCAGCAGGCCGCCGATGAGGAAGTACAGCTGCCTGAGGCCCATCAGGGCGAACGCGTTGGCCGTGAACACGATGTACGGGTCCTGCGTCAGGCCGAAGATCGCCGGGATGGAGTCGAGCGCGAAGAGCACGTCGGTGGTGCCGATCGCGAGCATCACGACCAGCATCGGGGTCATGATCCGCTTGCCGTTCTCCTCGATCCACAGCTTGGTGCCGTGGTACCGGTCGGCGACGCCGAAGCGGCGCTCGGCGGCCTTGAGGAGCTTGTTCTCCTCGAAGTCCTCGTCCTCCTCGTCGGCCCGCGCCTCCTGGATGAGCTTCCAGGCGGTGTAGATGAGGAAGGCGCCGAAGATGTAGAAGACCCAGGCGAAGCTGGCGAGGATCGCGGCACCCGCGGCGATGAAGATGGCCCTGAGGACCAGGGCTATGAGGACACCGATGAGCAGAACCCGCTGCTGGTACTGCGAGGGCACCGCGAACTTCGCCATGATCAGGACGAAGACGAAGAGGTTGTCCACGCTCAGCGACTTCTCGGTGATGAAGCCCGCGAAGAACTCGCCCCCGGGTTCACCGCCGCCGAAGAGCAGCAGGCCGAGCCCGAAGAGGCCCGCCAGGGCGATCCACACACCGGTCCAGATGCCGGCTTCCTTGATCGATACGTCGTGCGGTTTGCGGCCGATGAAGAAATCGACCGAGATGAGGGCGGCGAGGCCCACGATGGTCAGGACCCACAGGGTCACGGAAACTTCCACTACGCCTCCGGCAGTACGTCACACGGCAGATGTCAGCGTCGTCGCTGCCGGAGGTCTCTTCCACCCGGGCGTCCGGGACACGTGACGCGTCCGGAAGCCACGGGCCGACGCCCCGGGATCTGGCCTGATCCGTATTGACGGGTACGCCGCAGCAGATAGGGAGTACTCCCCTCCGTACGGACGACAGTACCCCAATCCCCAAGGGAAGGTAAAGAGATTTGCAAATAAAGCTCAAAAGCCCAGCTCGGAGGCGTCTACCTGCCCCATGGTCGGCGGGCCGACGCGACCTGTGCGAGGACCTGCTGAAGCACCTGGCTGCCGGGTGGCACGAGCGAGGGCTCGTACGTCCAGGCATGCCCGACCCACGGGTCGGCGAGGTGGTCGTCGGCCACCGGCGTCAGCCGCAGCAGCGAGCGCCACAGCGGGTCGAGCAGCGGTCCGTACCCGGCGGACTCCTCGCGGTCGGCGACGATCATCAGATGGACGCCGACGGCCGGGCCCTCGTCGGCCAGGTAGCGCAGCTGGTTGACCGCGCGGTCGTCGAAGCCGTGCGGGAACTCGTTGACGATCAGTAGCTGCTGGGAGGTGTCGAGGCCGGGCGGGAGTGCGTCGGGAGCACCTGCGCGCAACGCCATCTGCACCAGGTCGACACGCTGGGTGAGACGGGCGAGTACGTCCGCGGCCCCCGCCGCACCGTGGGCGGGCGGCGCGGCGAGCACCCCGCTCCGCACCAGCGGCGCCAGTGCCTGCGTCCCGGATCCGGCGGGGTCGATGACGTGCACGGTGAACTCGCCCGCCGGGTAGACGGCGAGCAGCCGGGCCGCGTGGGCGACGGCCGCCTCCAGGCCCAGGCGGCGCATCTCGTGGGAGTCGGCCGACGAACCGTCGGTCGAGGTGGAGCGCCCGCTGTCGATCCACAGCCCGCGCTCCAGCGGCAGCCTCATCAGCATCGGAACGCGTATGCCGTCGGCCTCGGGCAGATGGAGATCGCCCAGCCGCAGGGCCATGGGGATCTCCATGGGGACGCGGTAGGCGTGCCAGACGGGGTTGTCCCAGCGCGCGAAGGCGGCCGGCAGGGCGGGTTCGACGACCCCGGCCTCCGCGACGAGCTGGGCGACGTCCCGGTCCAGGACCTCCCTGGCCTGCGACACCAACTGGCCGTGCCGGGCGCGCGCCGCTTCCCGGGCGGCGTCGCCCTGCCCGCCGATCCGGTTGCGCGGGTCGGACAGGGCCTGGTCGAGTTCCTTCTCCATGCGGGAGTCGGCGAAGTCGACGGCGCTGCGGTAGGCGGCCGCGGTGCGGGCAAGGTCCTCGAACATGCCCCACACCTGGTTGTAGAGCCGCTCCTCCATGGACCAGCCGGTGGCGTCACCGGCCACGGGCCGGGCGGGCTGTCCCGGCTCGGCCGGGGGCGCGGTCGGCGGGGGCGGGGGCGGTGCCGCGTTCTGTCGCCTGGGGTGGCTGTAGTCGATCGGGCCGCCCGCGGCGGGCGTGGACGGCCGGCCGGCGTGGGCGGGGTCCGGGGCCCGTCCGGGCAGGGCTGTTGCGTCCCGTGCTGTCCAGGCGCCCCGGGCGGCTGCGGGGCGGGCGCGGGGGCACCCTGGGCGTCGTACGGAGAGGCCGGAGCTACGGGGCCGGAGCCGGCCTGGGGCGCGGTGCCGTGGTCCGGGCCGTGTGCCGGGGTGGCCGCCGGGCGGGCGCGGTCGCCGTCCGCGGCGCGTGCCGGAGGGGCCGGCACCGAACGGGCCAGGCCGCTCGCCACCGCCTCCTGGATGCGGCCCGCGAGCTGATGGGCCTGGGGCAGGTTCTGGTCGGTCAGCAGCTCGGGGAGGCCCCCCGCGTAGCCCTGGCCGACGGCGCGCACCTTCCAGGTGTCCTGTCGCCGGTAGAGCTCCAGCGCGACGACGGCGGACTCGGCGTCCAGGCCGGTGATGGTGTAGCTGGCGACCTCGTCGCCGTCGAGGCCGGTGACCGAGACGAAGGGGGCTGCGACGGCCCCGAACCGGACCGGGCCCGCCCCGCCGACGGGCAGGGCGAGCAGCACGCTGACGCGGTGTACGGCGTCCGGCACGGCGTCGAGGTCCACGGCGAGGCGGTGGTCTGCGGCGGCCTGGCGGGAGACTTCCAGGCCCGGCAGGGTGGGGCTGCCCGGGTGGGCCACCTGCTCGACGCCGTGGACGGTGCCGTTCTCGTCGCCGAGCGTGGCCCCGGCCACGACCGGTGTGCCGGCCGAGACCCGGATCTCGAGACGGGCCCGGGGAAGCGGGTGGTTCTGTCCCCGCGTCAGCTCGGCCGTCATCGCCTTCCCCCTGTGTCACTCGTGTCGCTCGCGCGTCTCCCGCAAGACGTCGTGCGGGAATCGCCGGTCCCGCGTACGGGACCGGCCGGTTGGTGTCGGACTGCTACAGGACCGGCAGGATCGCCGGCATCAGGTCCTGGAAGGTGCGGCCGTTGGCCGGGGTGCCGATGGCGGTCATGGCCCAGCCCTGGCCCGCGCGGTGCACCTTGGCCATGATCTGGGCCGTGAAGGCCCCGCCTCCGGCCAGGGTGTAGCGGGCGAGTTCCTGGCCGTTGGTCTCGTCGACCAGACGGCAGAACGCGTTCTGCACTTCTTGGAAGGTCTGGCCCGTGAACGAGTTCACGGTGAAGACGATCTGGTCGATGTGGACCGGAACGCGCTGCAGGTCGACGAGGATCGCCTCGTCGTCGCCGCCCTGGCCGACACCGCCGACGAGGTTGTCCCCGGTGTGGCGGACCGATCCGTCGTCGCTCACCAGGTGGCGGAAGAAGACGACGTCCACCGGCTGCTTGTCGGCGAAGAGGACCGCGGAGGCGTCCAGGTCGATCTCCCGGGTGCGCGAGCCGAACAGGCCGCGCCGGGGAGCCGCCTGCCAGCCGAGACCCATGCGCACCGACGTCAGGCTGCCGCCGTCGCTCTTCTGCAGACTGATGGCCTGACCCTTGGTCATGTTGACGGTCACGCGCTGATCCCCTCTCGAACTGTCCCCTGTTGCCGCGGTGCTCGCGGTTGACCAGAACCCTACGCAGGGGCGCTGACAGTGACCCACCCCGGTTCGCACTTTGTGTCGGTGTTGCAACACAGCGCTGACCGGCGCACGGTCAGGCCAGCCCCGCCTCTCTCATCTGGCGCAGTTCCTTCTTCATCTCGGAGACCTCGTCGCGCAGCCGGGCCGCGATCTCGAACTGGAGGTCTGCCGCGGCGGCCCGCATACGGGTGGTGAGGTCCTCGATCTGCTCGGCGAGTTCCGCCGCGGGGCGGTCGGTCACCGGCGTCTCCTTGGCCCTGCCCTTGGCCGCCTTGGCACCGCCCGGCGCCTGGCCCCCCAGCGCGGGCACGGGGGCCTTGGCGCCCTTGCCCTCCTTCACCTGGCGGTAGCCCGAGCCGAGGAGCTGCTCGGTGTCGACGTCCTCGCGGGCGATCTGGGCGACGATGTCGTTGATCTTCTTGCGGAGCGGCTGCGGGTCGATGCCGTTCGCCTTGTTGAACGCGACCTGCTTCTCGCGGCGGCGGTTGGTCTCGTCGATGGCCTTCTCCATCGCCGGGGTGATCTTGTCCGCGTACATGTGGACCTGGCCGGAGACATTGCGCGCCGCGCGGCCGATGGTCTGGATCAGGGAGGTCCCCGAGCGCAGGAAGCCCTCCTTGTCGGCGTCGAGGATCGCCACCAGGGAGACCTCGGGCAGGTCGAGGCCCTCGCGCAGCAGGTTGATGCCGACCAGGACGTCGTACTCCCCGGCGCGCAGCTCACGCAGCAGTTCGACGCGGCGCAGGGTGTCGACGTCGCTGTGGAGGTAACGGACCTGGATGCCGAGCTCCAGGAAGTAGTCGGTGAGGTCCTCGGCCATCTTCTTGGTGAGGGTGGTGACCAGGACGCGCTCGTCCTTCTCGGTCCGCTTGCGGATCTCGTGCACCAGGTCGTCGATCTGGCCCTCGGTGGGCTTGACGACGACCTCCGGGTCGACGAGGCCGGTGGGGCGGATGATCTGCTCGACGGCTCCGTCCGAGCGGGAGAGCTCGTAGGCGCCCGGGGTCGCCGACAGGTACACGGTCTGCCCGATGCGTCCCTGGAACTCCTCCCACTTCAGCGGGCGGTTGTCGAGCGCGGAGGGCAGCCGGAAGCCGTGGTCGACCAGGGTCCGCTTGCGGGAGGCGTCGCCCTCGTACATGGCGCCGATCTGCGGCACCGTGACGTGCGACTCGTCGATGACGAGGAGGAAGTCGTCCGGGAAGTAGTCCAGCAGGGTGTTCGGCGGGGAGCCGGGCAGGCGGCCGTCGAAGTGCATCGAGTAGTTCTCGACGCCGGAGCAGGACCCGATCTGGCGGAGCATCTCGAGGTCGTACGTCGTGCGCATCCGCAGTCGCTGGGCCTCCAGGAGCTTGCCCTGCTTCTCCAGCTCCGTCAGGCGCTCGGCCAGCTCCTTCTCGATGTCGTTGACGGCCCGCTCCAGGCGCTCGGGTCCGGCGACGTAGTGGGAGGCCGGGAAGACGTACAGCTGCTGGTCGTCGCTGATGATCTCGCCGGTGACCGGGTGGAGCGTGGACAGGGCCTCGATCTCGTCGCCGAACATCTCGATGCGGACGGCCAGCTCCTCGTAGACCGGGAAGATCTCGATGGTGTCGCCGCGCACCCGGAAGGTGCCGCGGGCGAAGGCCATGTCGTTGCGCGTGTACTGGATGTCGACGAAGCGGCGCAGCAGCTCGTCCCGGTCGTGCTCCTCGCCGACCCGGAGCGGGACCATGCGGTCCACGTACTCCTGCGGGGTGCCGAGGCCGTAGATGCAGGAGACGGAGGCGACCACGACGACGTCGCGGCGGGTGAGCAGCGAGTTGGTCGCGGAGTGGCGCAGGCGCTCCACCTCCTCGTTGATCGAGGAGTCCTTCTCGATGTAGGTGTCCGACTGCGGGACGTAGGCCTCGGGCTGGTAGTAGTCGTAGTACGAGACGAAGTACTCGACGGCGTTGTTCGGCAGCAGCTCGCGGAACTCGTTGGCCAGCTGGGCGGCCAGGGTCTTGTTCGGCGCCATCACGAGGGTGGGGCGCTGGAGCTTCTCGATCATCCACGCGGTGGTGGCGGACTTGCCGGTGCCGGTGGCGCCGAGGAGGACGACGTCCTTCTCGCCTGCCTCGACGCGCCGGGCCAGCTCGGCGATGGCCGCCGGCTGGTCGCCGTTCGGCTGGTAGGGGCTGACGACCTCGAAGGGCGCCACCGTGCGTTCGATCTGGGAAACGGGCCGCATGTGTTCCACCGTACGACCCCGCACTGACAACGGGTCCCGATCAGTGGTTCTGCGGGGTGCGGGGGCGCCGGTGGGCGAGGGGGCGGCGGAGGCGCGCGGGGTGGTGTGCCGGGTGCCGGATCGCGCGGGGGGCTCCGGTGTGGGCGGGGATGCCGGGCTTGCGCTCCGCGGGTGCCGCCGCGGGCTTCCCCATGACCATCAGCGGGTCGAACAGGACGACGACGCCGGCCACGAGGAGGAAGGCGAGGGGGCCGATCAGCATGGGGGCGAGCAGTTCGGCGGAGGACCCGTCGAGCGAGGGCTCGGACGTGCCGCTGAGATGGACGTCGAGGGCGGCCATGCCCGTGTAGTGCATGCCGGTGACGGCCAGCCCCATGACCAGGGCGGCGCCGACGCTCCACAGGAAGCCCCGGACCTGTCCGGCCGCCCACAGGGCGGCGGTGGCGGCGGCCATGGCTATGGCGACGGACACACCGACGGTGAAGGTGTTGTAGGTCAGCCGGCCGTCCAGATGCATCCCGGCCATCCCCAGGTAGTGCATCGAGGCGATGCCCAGACCGGTGACGGTGCCGCCGGTGAACAGGGCCGTCCCGCGCGCGCCCCGGTAGCCGACGATGAAGATTCCGACGCCCACCATGACGATGGCGACGGCGAGGCTCGCGAAGGTCATGGGCCCGTCGTAGCGGATCGGCGTGTGCTCGATGGAGAACCCCATCATGGCGACGAAGTGCATGGTCCAGATGCCGGAGCCGATCGCCGCCGAGCCGAGGGCCAGCCAGCCGGGGCGCCAGGAGCGGGTGACCAGCATGGCCCTGGTGGTGCAGCGCAGACCGAGGGCACCGCCGAGGCAGGCCATGAGGTAGGCCACCAGCGGTGTGACGAGCCCGTAGCTGAATCCGTCGACCGTGCTTTGCATGTGCGGCTGCCCTTCCGCCTTCTTACGCCCCGGTTGTGTCCCGGATTCTCCTGATGTGCGCACCCTCCCAGGACCGCGCGAACGATCAGGGTCGAGGCAGAGAGTATGGCTTCCACCGGAATGGTCGAACGATTCTCCGGCAAAGAATCACGGTCTCGCCCCACTTGTGCCGCCTCCGTGAGCGTAGTTGAGCAACTCCATTCAGCCTGTGGCCACTCTGCACCCCTCTTTCGTTGACTCTCTGATGTCACAGTGGTGCTGTCCGTGATCGTCAGACGCGAGGAGTACGCATGTCTGTGCGCGCAGTTGCCGTCACGACCACCGCTCTGCTGGGGGTCGCCCTCACGGCTCCCCTCTCGCACGCCCGAGCCGACGGGGCGGGCGGCGACGGGCCCAGCGTCGTGGCGCACCGGGGTGCTTCCGGATATGCGCCGGAGAACACCCTGGCCGCCGTGGACCGGGCGGCCGACCTGGGCATCCGATGGGTGGAGAACGACGTCCAGCGCACCAGGGACGGCGAACTCGTCGTCGTCCACGACGAGAGCCTGAAGCGTACGACCGACGTGGAGGAGGTCTTCCCGGACCGGTCCCCGTGGATGGTGAAGGACTTCACCGCCGCGGAGATCGCGCGGCTGGACGCGGGGAGCTGGTTCGGGTCGGAGTACGCGGGCGCGCGCGTGCCGACGCTGAAGCAGTACGTGGACCGCCTGGACCACAACCACCAGAAGCTGCTGCTGGAGCTGAAGAGCCCCGGCCTGTATCCGGGGATCGAGCAGCAGACCCTCAAGGTCCTCGCCAACGAGGGCTGGCTCGACCGGCGGCACGTGGCGGGGCGGCTGGTCGTGCAGAGCTTCGACGCCGACAGCATCCGGACGGTCCACGACCTCAAGCCCGCCGTCAAGACCGGGTTCCTCGGCACTCCGGCCGTGTCGGAGCTGCCGGCGTACGCGGAGTTCGCCGACCAGATCAACCCGTCGTACGGCTCCCTGTCCATGAGCTACGTGTCCTCGGTCCACGCCTTCACGGGGCCGCACGGCAGGCCGCTGGAGGTCCTCGCCTGGACGGTGAACGACGCGGACACCGCGCGCCGGGTCGCCGGGTACGACGTCGACGGCATCATCACCAACAAGCCCGACGTGGTGCGGGGCGCCGTGGACTGATCCGGGCGGTGTCAGTGGCGGGCCGTACCGTGGGCGCATGGACAGCCATGGGCAGTACGAACAGCGGCTCGTGTGGACCGTCGTCGGCACCGGCATCGGTCCCCTGCTGCTGGCCGCCACCCGCGAGGGTCTGGTCAACGTGGTCTTCCATGCCACGGACGCCGTGCGCGACCGGGCGCTTCACGGGCTCGCGGCCCGGCTGGGCACGGAGCCCGTCGAGGCGCCCGGCTCCCCGCTGCTGGCCGAGGCGACAGGCCAGGTGGAGGCGTACTTCGCGGGCAGGCGACGCGACTTCGACCTGCCGTTGGACTGGTCGCTGATCTCCGGTTTCAACCGGCAGGTGCTGCGCGAACTGGCGTCCGGCGTGCCCTACGGATCGGTCGTCGGCTACGGGGACCTGGCCGACCGGGTGGGCCGGTCAGGCGCCGCGCAGGCGGTGGGCATGGCCATGGGCGCCAATCCGCTGCCGGTCGTCGTGCCGTGCCACCGGGTCGTCGAGAGCGGCGGTGGCATCGGCGGGTTCGGCGGCGGCGTGGACACCAAGAGGCTGCTGCTCGCGCTGGAGGGCGTACTGCCCGAGCCGTTGTTCTGAGGCGCCGCGGGGGTCGGGCGCGGCCAGTCGTGGCTAGTCGTAGTGTCGGGCCTCGACGATGTTGCCGTCCGGGTCGCCGAAGTAGAAGCTTCGCCTGGCCGTGCCGCGGGCGCCGTAGGAGTCGTACGAGAGGTCCGAGACCGGGACGGACCGCTCCTCGAGGCGGGTGCGCAGTGCGTCGAAGTCGTGCGCGGGCAGGGACACGCAGATGTGGTTGACGGGGTGCCCCGCGCTGGCGTCGGCGCCGGGAACCACGCGCATCCGTTCCACCATGGAGTGCGGTGCGAGGTCGAGGAGGGTCTCGTCGTTGAGGCGTACGGAGGGGAAGCTCACGGTCCCCGCGGCGTACTCGGTGATCCGCAGGGGTTCGAGCCCCAGGGTCTTCTCGTAGAAGTCGGCCGCGGCCACCGGGTCGCGCACCCAGAGGACGACGTGGTCGAGACGTGTCGTGTTGTCCGTCATGGTCCCAGGCTCGTGGGCTGCCGCGCGAGCCGCAAGGGCCCGTTCCGGCTCCGGCGGGGTTTGGTCCGGTGCCCCGCCCGCCAGAGATGTGAGGGAGACCGGAGCCGAGGGAGATCCGTCGGACAGGAGGCAGGCACGTGATGCTGGTGGTGTCGGAAGAGGTACGGGAAGCGGTCGAGGCGCGTCGCCCCGTGGTGGCCCTGGAGTCCACGATCATCGCGCACGGCCTGCCGCGCCCGCGCAATCTGCTGGTGGCTCGGGAGTTGGAGGAGGCGGTGCGCCAGGAGGGCGCCGTACCGGCGACGATCGCCGTGCTGGACGGGCGGCCCCGTGTCGGCCTGGACAAGGAGCAGCTGGAGCGGGTCGCGAACGAGGACGGCGTCCGCAAGCTGGGGCACCGTGACCTGCCTCTCGCGGTGGCCCGTGGCGCGAGCGGCGCGACCACCGTGTCGGCGACCGCCCTGCTGGCGTCCCTGGCGGGCGTGCGGGTGTTCGCGACGGGCGGGCTGGGCGGTGTCCATCGGGAGTGGACGGTGACGCAGGACGAGTCGGCCGATCTGGGCGTGCTGGCGCGCACCGGGATCACGGTGGTCTGCGCGGGGGTGAAGTCCGTCCTGGACGTGCCGGCGACCCTGCAACGGCTGGAGACGCTGGGGGTCTCGGTGGCCGGTTACCGGACGGACCGCTTCCCGGGCTTCTACCTGTCCGACTCGGGGCATCCGGTGGACTGGACGCTGGACGACCCGGAGCAGGTGGCGGCGGTGATGCGGGCGCAGGACGCGCTGGGTGGGCCGCGGTCCGCGCTGGTGGTCGCCCGTCCCGTCGCCGAGGAGGAGCAGCTCGATCCCGCGCTCCACGCGCGCGTGCTCGCCGACGCGCTCGCCGCGTGCGAGGCGGAGGGGGTCACGGGCCAGGCGGTGACGCCGTTCCTCCTCGATCGTCTGGTACGCCTCACCGACGGCGCCTCGCTGAGCGCCAACCTGGCGGCGGTGCGTGGGAACGTACGGCTGGCCGCCCGTGTCGCGGCGGCCTGGGCCGGGGCATGATCACGGGTCCCACGGGTCCGGGAGGTGCGCTGCTCGTCGTGGGGGACGTCGTCACGGACGTCGTCGCCCGGCACCGGGGCCCGCTGGCCGCCGGTACGGACACCGCGGCCTCCATCCGGCGGCTGCCCGGCGGAGCGGGCGCCAACGTGGCGTGCTGGGCCGCGTACGGAGGGTGCGGGGACGTGCGGCTGCTGGGCCGGGTCGGCGCCGACGCGTCCGTCTGGCACGAACGGGAGCTGGTGGCGCACGGTGTGCGTCCGCTCCTGGTCGTCGACGTGGCGGCCGCCACGGGGACCGTGATCTGCCTGGTCGACACCAAGGACTCGGCCGAGCGGACGTTCCTGACGGACAGTGGGGCCTCGCTGCGGCTCGGGCCGGGCGACTGGGCGGACGCGCTGCTCGACGGGGTGGGCCGGCTGCACCTCTCGGGCTACCTCCTCTTCTCGGAGCCGGGCCGGGCTCTGGTGCCGGTCGCCGTGACGGCGGCCCGCGCGCGTGGGGTGCCGGTCAGCCTGGACCCGGCGTCGGCCGGTTTCCTCGCCGGACTGGGCGTCGAGCGCTTCCTGAGCCTCGTCGAGGGCGTGGACGTGTTGCTGCCCAGTCGTGACGAGGCGTGCCTGCTCACCGGCCTGCCCGACGCGTCGGACGCCGCCGCGAAGCTCAGCCGGCACGTTCCACTGGTGGTCGTGAAGCAGGGCGCGGACGGGGCCCTGGTGGCCCGGTCGGGCGCCGTGGGCGCGCGGATCGCCGCCGTCAGGGCGTCGCCGCGGGACAGTACGGGCGCCGGTGACGCCTTCACCGGCGCGTTCCTAGCGGCGCTGCTCACGGGCGCGGAGCCCGGGGAGGCGGCGGCCGCGGGATGCCGGGCGGGCGCGCGGGCGGTCGAGCGGGTGGGCGGGAGACCTCCGCGCTCGGACCGTCGGCGACCGGACGACGGATAGACGCGGTCTCCCGTGTGCTTCCCCGGCGCGCACTACCCCTTGCACCCCCACGCGGAGATCATGGGGGCCGTGGCGAGGTCCATGCCGCCGGAGGCGACGTTCGCGAGGTGGCGGTCGATGTCGTCGTGGGTGGCCGCCCCGGCCGCCACCAGCTGGTCGCGGACCTGGCGGACCGTCGCGGACTCCAGGGCCGTGCAGGCGGGCGACGTGACCGGGAAGTAGGCGTCGGCCTCCACTCGGCGCAGTCCCGCCTCCCTCAGCAGGCGCGGCAGCCGACGGCCGTAGGAGAGGTCGGCGCCACGCTGGGACAGCAGCTGGCGGAAGCCGTGCCGGAGTCTGTTCGCCAGCTGCTGCTCGGGGCCGTGCTCGTCCGGACACAGCAGGGGCTGGAGCGCCGGATCGGCGTCCTCGACCAGGAGGCGGCCTCCGGGGCGCAGGGACTTGATCATCGATCGCAACGCCCGCTCCCGGTCGGGCACGTGGACGAGTACGAGTCTCGCGTGCACCAGGTCGAACCCCTCCCCCGGAGGTTCCTCCGCGCCCACGTCGTGCACCCGTGCCTCGACCGGCGGGCGGGCGGCCGGAGCGACCCGGGAGGTGTCGATGTCCGTCGCGAGGACCCTGCCGGTCGGTCCCACTCTCTTGGCCAGCCACGACACCACGGAGGTGCCTCCGGCCCCGACCTCCCAGCAGCGCCAGCCGGGGCCGACACCGAGCGTCTCCAGGTGCCTGAACGTCGTGGGGTCGAAGAGCGTGGCGAAGGCGTCGAAGCGCTCCGCCGCCTCGGCCCGCCCGTTGTCGAGGAGGTATCCGTCGGTTCGCGTCATGCTGCGATCATCCCAGTTGTCCCGCTTGCCCGGAGGGGGCGACGCTCCGGCGCGGGGCCCCTGCGGTCCGGCGGGACCGGACGTGTCCTGAGGGCCCGTGCGGGCCTGTCCACAGGCGGGAACAAAGCGGAATCCTCCGTTTCCACAGGCCCGTTCGCGGTCTGCTCCGGCCTGGCAGACTGGCGTGGCGAGGCGGGGCCGGCCGTTCACCAAACACGTCAGCCGTTCCACGCGGGGTGCCGCGGATCGTCGGCGCGCACCAGGACGTCGGCGGTGGCGGAGGGGTCGTTCTCCTCGTCGTACCGCTCGTAGGCGGGCAGGGTCCAGTGCTCTGTCCCCGGGGTGCGGCGGCGCAGGGCGCCGGGGGTGAGGACGAGGTGGACACTCAGGTCGAGGGGGAACCAGTGGCGCAGCAGGAAGGGTCCGTGGAGCAGCAGCACGCCGCCGGGCGGGAGTTGCGCGTAGGGGCTGCGGGTGGCGCGATCGGTGACGGGGTCCCACAGGTCGGGCAGGATCCGCCCGTCGCCGCCGGGCCCGAGGGGGTCGAACACCTCGCGCCACAGGGCGCCGGTGTCGTACCAACCGTTGTAGTAGGACTCGACGTCCTGGTGCCCGTACTCCAGGCGGAGGGAGGCCGGGCGAAGGAAGCCCTCGGTCCCGACGACGAGGGAGGGGCGGCCTCGGACGCGCAGTGCCTCGCAGACCCGTGCGGCGAGTTCGTCCGGGCGGGCGGCCGGGGCGCCGTCGAGGGCGACGCGCGTCCAGGGGCTGCCGTCGGTGGGCTCCAGGTCGAGCAGTCGTTCGGCGAGGCGGTCGCCGAGCCGGTCCCAGGTGATCGCTTCCAGTCGCACCCGCCCATGATGCGTCAGCCGACGCGTCGGCCGCCTGGACGCTCGCGCATGGGTTCGCGGCGCTCGGCCATGGTCACCGTGCCGGTGCGGAGGTTGACTTGTGGTGATCGACGGCCGACGGCGCCGGACCGGCGTCCATCGGGCCGGCATCTACTCGACGGGTGGGAGTTGACGCGGCGTGATCGAGGGACCGTACTTCGTGCTGACGGTGCTGGGTGTGCTCGGGACCGGTGTGACGGCCGGTGTCTTCTGCGGGTTCTCCACCTTCGTCATGCGGGGGCTCGCCGCGCTGCCGCCCGCGCAGGGGGTGGCGGCGATGAACGCGATCAACAGGGCCGCGGTACGGCCGGCGTTCATGTCCGTGTTCCTCGGGACGGCGGTGCTGGCGGCGGTGATCGCCGTGGTGACGTTCGTGCTGTGGCCCGAGGGGGCCGCGGTGGAGTTGCTGCTGGGCAGTGCGCTGTACCTGGTGGGGTCGTTCGGGGTGACCGCGGGCGCCAACGTGCCGCGCAACGCCGCGCTGCTGGGCTTGGAGCCGGGCGCCGCGGAGACGGCCGACCGGTGGCGCTCGTACGTGCGCGAGTGGACGGCCTGGAATCACGTCCGTACCGGTGCCTCGGCCGCGGCGGCGGTGGCGTACGTGCTGGCCCTGGCCTGATGCGCCCGGGGCGAGGGGCGGGTGCGCTCTCGGCGCGGGGCGCCGTGGTCGAGGGGGCGTGCGGCGCTCTGCGCGCGGGGCGGGCCGGTCGTATCGTGGAGCGCGAGAGCGCCGAGAGGCGACGCCCGGCCAGCGAGCCCGTACGCGAGGAAGACGGCCATGGCCGATCCGAAGGGTTTCCTGACGACGCCCCGCGAGGAGTGGCCCCGCAGGCCGGCCGCGGAGCGGGTCCGGGACTGGGACGAGGTGTGCGTCCCGGGCGCGCTGCTGCCGATCGTCGGCGCGCAGGCCGACCGGTGCATGGACTGCGGTGTTCCGTTCTGTCACGAGGCCTGCCCCCTGGGCAATCTGATCCCCGAGTGGAACGACCTGGTCTCCCGGTCGGACTGGCGGGCGGCGAGCGAGCGGCTGCACGCCACGAACAACTTCCCGGAGTTCACCGGTCGGTTGTGCCCGGCGCCGTGCGAGGCGGGCTGTGTGCTCGCCATCAACCAGCCCGCCGTCACCATCGAGAACGTCGAGTGCGCGATCGCGGACCGCGCCTGGGAGGAGGGTTTCGTCCCGCCGTGCCCGCCGGACCGCCTCTCGGGGAGGACGGTGGCGGTGGTCGGCTCGGGGCCCGCGGGTCTCGCGGCGGCGCAGCAGCTGACCCGGGCCGGGCACACGGTCGCGGTGTACGAGCGGGACGACCGGATCGGGGGGCTGCTGCGGTACGGCATCCCCGAGTTCAAGCTGGAGAAGCGGCATCTGGAGCGGCGCATCGGCCAGCTGCGGGCCGAGGGGACGAGGTTCCGTACGTCGACGGCGGTGGGCCGGGACGTGGCGGCGGCCGAGCTGCGGGCCCGGTACGACGCGGTGGTGATCGCCACCGGGGCGACCGCGTGGCGGGAGTTGCCCGTGCCCGGCCGGGAGCTGGCGGGAGTCCATCAGGCGATGGAGTACCTGCCGCGGGCCAACCGGGTGTGCGAGGGCGACCTGGAGTGCTCCCCGCTGTCCGCCGCCGGAAGGCATGTCGTCATCGTCGGCGGTGGCGACACGGGCGCGGACTGTCTCGGTACGGCGGTGCGCGAGGGGGCCGCGTCCGTGACGCAGTTGGACATCTGCGCGCGGCCCGGCGAGGAGCGCGACGAGGTGGGCGAGCCCTGGCCGACGTACCCGCGGGTGTACCGGCTGTCGGCGGCGCACGAGGAGGCACGCGACCTGCGGTCCGCTCCGGCGGCGGACGCGGACGCCCGGCTGTTCGCGGCGTCCACGCTCCGCTTCACCGGCGACGCGCGGGGTCACGTGCGTTCGCTGAGCCTGGTCGGGGTGGACGCCGGGCGCCGTCCGCTGCCCGGCACCGAGCGGTCGCTCCCCGCGGACCTGGTCCTCCTCGCCCTCGGTTTCTCGGGGCCCGACCGCGCGGACGGGCTCGTCGACGGGCTGGGGCTGGCCATGGAGCCCCGTGGCACGATCGCCCGGGACGAGGACTTCGCGACCAACGTCCCGGGGGTGTTCGCCGCGGGGGACGCGGCGCGCGGGCAGTCTCTCGTCGTGTGGGCGATCGCGGAGGGGCGGGCGGTGGCGGCGGCTGTCGACCGCCACCTGTCCGGCGGCGGCACCCGGCTGCCGTCCCCGGTCGGCCCGTACGACCGGCCGATGACGGCCTGAGCCGCCCGCGACCGGCGCGGGCGCGGACCGGTGCCGTGCCACCCTGCCTTGTTCTCCGGCTTGTGGACGACCTGCCACCGGCGCCTGGCCGGCATCCCGGCTCTGCAGACGACCCCCACGGGCGCGGGACCGCCATCCCGCCTTCGCAGACGGTCCGCCACGGGCGCGTGACCGGCACCCGACCTCCGCACACGCCCCACCACCGGCGCGGGACCGCCATCCCGCCTTCGCAGACGGCCCGCCACGGGCGCGTGACCGGCACCCGACCTCCGCACACGCCCCACCACCGGCGCGGGACCGCCATCCCGCCTTCGCAGACGGCCCGCCACGGGCGCGTGACCGGCACCCGACCTCCGCACACGCCCCACCACCGGCGCGGGACCGCCATCCCGCCTTCGCAGACGGCCCGCCACGGGCGCGTGACCGGCACCCGACCTCCGCACACGCCCCACCACCGGCGCGGGACCGGTGCCCCGCCCTGCCCCGGCTTGGGGGCGGCCCGCCCTCCGTCACGCCTTGCGGGCCACCGCCCCGTACCCCGGGACGACCCCGTCCTCCTGGCCGGGGACCGGCTCGCCCAGTTCGGGGTGCCACAGGTGCGGCACCTGGACGCCGGGCTCGACGAGTTCGAGGCCGTCGAAGAAGCGGGTGAACTCCTCGCGCGAGCGCAGGGCCAGGGTGACCCCGGCGGCCCGGAGCTTCTCGGTGGCCGCCCGCGACTGCTCGGGCGTGAAGTCCGCCGTCGCGTGGGTCATCACGAGGTGGCTGCCGGAAGGCAGCGCGTCCAGCAGTCGGCGGACCAGGTCGTGCGCACCGTCCTCGTCGGAGACGAAGTGCAGCAGCGCGACCAGGGACAGCGCGACGGGCCGGTCGAAGTCCAGGATCTTCCGGGCCCCCTCCAGGACGGCGTCCGGATCCCGGACGTCGGCCTGGAGGTACTCGGTCTCCCCCTCGGGCGTGCCACGCAGCAGGGCCGCCGCGTGTGCCAGCACGATGGGGTCGTTGTCGCAGTAGACGACGCGGGCGTCGGGCGCGATCTCCTGGGCGAGACCGTGCAGGTTGGGCTCGGTCGGTATACCGGCGCCGACGTCCAGGAACTGCCGTACGCCGTGGCCCGCCAGCCAGCGGGTGGCACGGTGCATGAAGGCGCGGTTGACCCGTGCCATCACCGGCACCCTCGGGTCGAGGGCGAGCATCTGCCGGCCCATCGCCTCGTCGACCGGGTAGTTGTCCTTTCCGCCGAGATACCAGTCGTACATCCGCGCGGGGTGCGGCTTGCTCGTGTCGATCTCGGTGGCGCGGTGTTGCCCGGTCATCACGCACTCCCAGGTGTTGCGTTCTCGTCGCGACGGGTGATCAGCTCAGTGCCAAACAGCTTAAAAACAACAATCAACAGGGCGCACGGTTCAGGACAGCAGGAAGTCCGCCTCTCCCGCCTTCGCTCCCTCGATGAAGGCCGTCATCTCGGCCGAGGTGTAGATCAGCGCGGGCCCGTCCGGGTCGGTGGACTGGCGGACCGCGATCCGGCCGTCGGCGAGCTTCATCGCCTCCAGGCAGTTGCCTCCGTTGCCGCCGCTCCACGGCTTGTGCCAGCCCTCGCTGCCCAGTTCACGGGCGGGCATGCCGTTGTAGATCCGCTCACCGCGGGTCAGTGGCGGGCGCTGGGGTTTGATGCGGTTCATTCACAACTCCTTGCGGAGGTCCCGGAGGATCTCCTTCGTGCGATGTGCCGTGGCGGCCTGCGCCGCCATGCGGTCCATGACCTCGAGGTGGGTCGCCACCTCGGCACGCGCGTCCAGGTAGACGGCGCCGGTCAGGTACTCGCTGTAGACCATGTCCGGGAGTTCCGGCATGGCGAATCGGAACAGCACGAAGGGCCCGTACGTGCCGGGGTGCGGCCCGCTGGAGAACGGGGCGACCTGCAGCGTCACGTTGGGCAGCTTCGTGGCGTCGAGCAACCGGTCGATCTGGGCACGCATCACCTCCGGCCCCCCGACGGGGCGGCGCAGCGCGGTTTCGTCCATCACGACCCACAGCCGGGGCGCGTCCTTGCGGGTGAGCAGTTCCTGGCGTCGCATGCGCAGGTCGACGTGGCGCTCGATGTCGTCGGGGCGGGTCTGCCCGATGGCGCCCGAGCGCAGCACCCCGCGCGCGTAGTCCTCGGTCTGCAGCACTCCGGGGACGAAGTGCGGCTCGTAGGAGCGGATCAGGGCGGCCGCGCCCTCCAGGCTGACGTACAGCGAGAACCAGCCGGGCAGGATGTCGTGGAAGCGCTGCCACCACCCCGGCTTGTTGGCGTCCTCGGCCAGCCGGACGAAGGCGTCGGCCTCCTCGTCACTGACGCCGTAGGCCTTCAGCAGGAGCTGGAGGTACGGGATCTTGAGGGAGACCTCGGCCATTTCCATGCGGCGGACCGTGGCGGGGGCGACGCGCAGGATGCGGGCGGCTTCCTCGCGTTTGAGTCCGGCGCGTTCCCGCAGGTCCAGCAGGCGCCGGCCGAGTACGACCTGGCCGACCGTCGGCGCGGACCGTGGCTCGCTCACCGCCCACCTCCTGAAGAGTCCCGAATGAGTCCTTGCGTCCCCGTGTCCTGGTACGGACAGCCCCGGCGAGTCGGCGTGTCCTGGTGCGGACAGCCCGGCGGCGCCATTCGAAAGTCCATTCGAAGACCGTGAGAGTCCTCGACGACCTGAAGTGGCGCCGCTCGACGTGCTGTTGCGAGCAGTGTGCCACGACCGTCCAGAACGTCACACAGCACTCTGCATTTTTCAGAGTGACACTTGCCAAGTGTTCACGGCGGGGCGATAGTGGCAAGCGTGATTCCGTCCGCGCCCTTAGGAACAGACGCCACCGCGGGCTCCCTGGGCCTCGGTGCCGCCATGGGAGCCGGCTCCTCGGGGGCCACCGCCGCCGAGCGCCGGTTCCGTTTCGAACTGGCCGCCCACCCGGCCTCTCCCGCGCAGGCCAGACGCCTGACCCGGGCCCGGCTGAACGGCTGGGCGGTGTGCGAGGACACCTGCGACACCGCGGCCCTGGTGGTGTCCGAGCTGGTGACCAACGCGATCGTGCACACCGCGAGCAGACACATAGTGTGCGAGCTGCACGACGCCGACGACCTGGTGCGCATAGCCGTGCGCGACGAGGGCTGCGCCCCCGGCCAGCCCCACCCGTCGGCCGATCAGCAGCCCGAGGACGAGCACGGCAGGGGGCTGCTCCTCGTCGACGCCCTGTGCGACGCCTGGGGCGCCCACGAACACGGCCCCGGACTGCTGGTCTGGGCCGAACTGCCCCGCGGGGCCGACGGACCGCTCGGCCCGCCGGAGCCTTGCAACGACCTGGGCTGGGGCGCCCGCCCGAAGCCCGGCCCCGCGGACGACACGCGGGACGAGGGCGAGGCGGAGTCCCGCCGTCGGGAGAGCCGGGAGACGATCCGCGGAACGGGGACCGAATGGCTATGAGGGCTGCGTCCGGCATCCGACCGCTCGGTCTGGACACGATGGTGCGCCTCCAGCGCGGACGGCGCGCTCCCGGTGCGCCCCTGAGGCTGCCCGTCCCGGACGGCATGACGGCGCCGCTGGGCTGCGACGCGGTGGCGGTGCCCTCCTTCCTCGGCCAGCAGGTGCTGCCCCGGCTGCCGCGCGTGGGGTGCGTCTACGCCGACGAGACGCACTGGTGGTGGATCGTCCCGTCCGACTCCGACTACGCCCTGGACTGGCCCGCGCCCGCCCGCTACGCCACCGGTGCGGTGGTCCCCGGCGCCACGGACGTCCCGGGGCTCCTCCACCGCTCGGACGGCACGGTCCCCTACACCCCGCCCATCCCCCTGTATCTGGCCCTGTGCCGACTGACCGACACGACGCCCACCTGGTCGCGCCCGGTGAGCGCGTAGGACCTGTCCGGCCGATCAGGGCACAGGGCGCCCCCCCCGCGCCCTCCCGATCACCGCGCCCCGTCCCGCCGACCCCGCACGCCCCCTTTCGGCCGCGCCCCGTCCGGCGTGCGCCCGCGTGCCCCGGCCTCCCCCGCTCGCGCCCTGCCCCCGGGCGCCCCGCCCCCGCGATAGTGGCCCTCCGTCCACGATCGGGGGAGGCAGACGGTGCGCAGGAAGGGCGGCACGACACCGGCCGGGGTCTCGGAGTCCGAACGGCTGCTCTTCGGCGGCCCCCTGCGCTACGACATGGGTTGGAACCAGCACGCCGACGCCTTCCTCGAGCTGGGCTTCCGCTCGATGCTGACCCGGCTGCCGTCCCTGCTGGCCTCCAGCCTGCGGCTCGCCCGGCAGGCCGACCCGCAGGCCGCGCGGACGGTGCTGGCGGCCGAGGTGGGCCGGGGCCTGGCGCAGGCGGTCAGTCTGCTCGCGGTCAACAGCGTGCTGGCGGGGCTGATGGCCGACGGCCCGGTCGAGGACCGGCTGCGCGACGCCGTCCCCGCGCTGGTCACCGTCGCCGCCGTCATGCTGGTCGCGGCACTGCTGCGGGCGGCGTCGACGTACGCGACCGGGCGGCTGGAGCCGAAGGTGGAGCGGGTGGCCACCGAGCGGTATCTGGAGCGGGCGGCGGCCGTGGAGCTGTCGGCGATCGAGGACCACGCCTTCCACAAGCTCCTCGACACCGCACAGTACGGCGCGGCCTCCGCCCGCCGCATGATCATGTACGGCACGCGCGTGGTGAACGCGATGATCTCGCTGATCGCGGCGGCCGGCGTCCTCACCGTCCTGCATGCCGCGCTGCTGCCCCTGCTGGTGACGATGACCCTGCCGAGCGCCTGGAGCGCGCTGACCCTGGCCCGCCGCCGGTACGAGTCCTTCCACGCCTGGGTGCAGCACGAGCGGGCGGGCCGGCTGCTCGCCGGGCTGCTCATCGAACCGGCCGCGGCCCCCGAGATCCGGGTGCACGGGGTGGGCCCCTTCCTGCTGCGGCACTTCCGCGCGATGTCGGAGACCGCCGAGGCGGAGCAGGCCCGGCTGGCCCGGCTGGCGGCCCGGACCGGACTGATCGCGGCGGCGTGGACGGGGCTGGCGACGGCGGCGACGTACGCGACCCTCGGCGGACTGCTGCTGGGCGGCGCGATGTCCCTGTCGGTCGCGGGCACGGCGGTGATCGCGATCCGCACCGGCTCGCAGAGCCTCGGCACCCTCGTCGTCGAGGTCAACGCGCTCCACGAGGAGGCGCTGTTCGTCGGCGACCTGGAACGGCTGGAGGTGGAGGCGGCCGACCGTGCCATCCCGGTGGGCGGCGCCGCGCTGCCCGACGACCCGAAGGAGATCCGCTTCGAGAACGTCACCTTCCGCTATCCGGGCGACGCCACCCGTCCCGCACTCGACGACGTGACGCTCTCGCTGCCCCTGGGCCGGATCGTGGCACTCGTCGGCGAGAACGGCTCGGGCAAGACGACGCTGGTCAAGCTGCTCGCCGGGCTGTACACACCGGAGCGCGGCCGGATCACCTGGGACGGCGTCGACGCGGCGACGGCGGACCGGCACGCACTCGCCGAACGCGTCGCGATGGTGGCCCAGGACTTCAAGCGCTGGCCGTTCACCGCGCGGGTGAACGTCGCCGTGGGCCGCTCCTCGGCACCGCTCGGCGACGAACGGGTGGCCGACGCCGTCGCCGAGGCCGGGGCCGAGGAGGTGGTCGCCGATCTGCCGCACGGCCTGGACACACTGCTGGCCCGCAACTTCAGCGGCGGCCACGAGCTGTCCGGCGGCCAGTGGCAGCGGGTCGGGATCGCCCGCGCCGCGTACCGCCAGGGCCGGATCCTCATCGTGGACGAACCGACGGCGGCCCTGGACGCGCGCGCCGAGCTGGAGGTGTTCGAGAAGATCCGCGCCCTGGCCGGCGGCGGGCAGACGGTCGTCCTCATCACCCACCGGCTGGCGTCCGTGCGCCACGCCGACCTGGTGCACGTCCTCGACCAGGGCCGGCTGGTGGAGTCGGGGACCCCGGACGAACTGCTGGCGTCCGGCGGGGTCTACGCGGAGCTGTACTCGTTGCAGGCGGAGCAGTTCACGAAGGCGCCGGTGCCGGCCCCGGAGGCGGGCTGACGTCGGCGCCCCGCCGCGCGCGGAGGCCGGTCAGGCCGCTGCGTCCCCCACGGCGTCGCCGCGGCGCACGACGACCAGGAACATGTCCGTGGCGAGGTCCATGACGACCTCGGCGGGCTGGCCCTCCAGACGCCGCGCCTGTGCGAACTCCTCCGCCGGCCAGGACCCTCGCGGCCCGCCGGCGGGAAAGCGTTCGAGCACCGTTCGCCCGTTCACTCCGCACCTCCATGTAGCGCTGTACTCGTAGAGTTAAACGCCAACCATGGAGCGAATGCCTCGCGCGGTGATGGTACTGAGACACAGTCGACACCCGTTCACCGCAAAGTGTGATCCGTACGTCGGCCGTTCGGCCGTTTTCGCCACGGAGCGCGTCAGCCCTCGTACTCGTCGTGATAGCGGACCGTCCCCCTGCCCACAGGGGCACCGAGAGCCGACCCGCGCCCCTCGGGTTCCTCCCACGGCTCCTGCCGGCCGAGGGCGGTCAGGTCGAGCAGGCTGGTGGTCGAGCCGATCCCGTCCAGCCCGCGCCCGTACGTCGAGTACGTGTGGAAGACCCGCTCGTGGTCCCGCAGGAAGCAGCTGAGCCCGGAGCGCTCGACCGGCTCGTCCCCGTGCTGGAGGGTCGCGTCGAAGTCGGTGTTGAAGTCGTTGAGGTACGACGAGTACCAGGGCAGTGTCCAGCCCATCCGCGCCTTGAACGGAAGGATCCTCGGGTACGGCGCCCGGGAGACCGCCGCGAACGACGTGCCGCGGGCCCGCAGGTGGGCGAGGTGGCCGATCTGGTCCAGGAACGCCGAGCAGCCGCGGCAGCCCTCCTCCCACTCGGGTGCGAACATGAAGTGGTGGACGACGAGCTGGTCCCGGCCCTCGAAGAGGTCGAACAGGGTGGCCTTGCCGTCGCCGCCCTCGAACACGTACTCCTTGTCGACCTCCACCATGGGCAGCCCGCGCCGTTCGGCGTTGAGGGCGTCACGCGCGCGGGTGGCCGCCTTCTCCTTGGCCAGTAATGCCTCGCGCGCCGCGCGCCAGTGCGCGCGGGTGACGATCTCGGGCAGCGACATGCTTCCAGCCTCCTGTGCGGCGTGCTTCGTCCGACGGTCCGACGGTCCGCACCACGTCGGACCGTCCCGGTGGTGACCGAAGGGCGCGGCGGAACTCATCGCCGCCCGGCAAGATTCTTTTCGGAGACCTACCGGAACGCCGTCGACCTGGTGCGTCGCGCCAGTTCGTCGCGCAGGACCGCGAGCCGTTCCGTGTGGCGCGGGGTGAGCCGGCCGGTGTCGTCGAGGTGCACGGCGCAGGCGGTGGTGGTGTCGACGAGCCGTTCGAGGACCGTGGCGACCTCGTCCGTGCCGGCGGAGTGCCGGGCGAGGGCGGGCAGTTCGGCGGCGGCGCGGCCGACGGCGGCGCGGGCCTCGGCGAGCGTGCGGTAGGCCTCGCGGCGCAGCGTCCACCGGGTGGCGCGGTCGTCGGACTCGCTCAGGACGTGTGCGAGGTAGGCGTGCGCGGCGGTGTCGGCGCTCTCGATGCTCGCGCGTATCCCGGCACCCCGCTGCCCCGGCATCGGCAGGTGCCCGACGACCAGCACGATCGCGCAGGCCAGGAGCGTCTCCCCGATACGGCCGACGGAGGCCTGGGGTTCGCCGCCCACCATGACCAGGGCGAGGACGAGGACGGTGACGACGGTCGTCTGGGCGGCGAAGTGCCGGGCGGCGACGGGCACCAGGGCGCCGCTCACGGCGACGAGCGCGACCAGCCCCTCGGGCCGGGGCAGCACGGCCGCGAACCCGGCGAACAGCAGCGCTCCGAGGACGGTTCCGGCGGCGCGGCACAGCACTCGGGACACGAGCGGGCCGAGATCGGGCTTCACGAGGAAGACGGCCGTCGCGGGCAGCCAGTACCAGTGCTGGTGGGAGCCGTACCAGTGGCCGTGGTGCAGCGCCTGGGCGACGGCGGCACCGGCGCCGAAGCAGAGTCCGACCCGCAGCCCGTACTCCCGCCCGCCGGCGCCGAGCACGGCACGGGCGAGGACGCGGGGCGAACGCCTGCGCGTGTGCAGGTCCGGTCCCCGGCCCCGGTCGAAGGCGTCCGCCGCGTGCAGCAGGGCGTCGTCCAGGGCGCGCAGGGCGGGATCGGTGCGCCTCGGCGCGGGGAGCGGCCCGGCGCGGGTGTTGCCGCGGACGGCCGCCGCGAGTCGCCGGGGCCCTTCGCAGGCCCGCGCGGGCACGGCCTGTTCGGCCCACGCCAGCGCGGTCGCCGCCTCGCCGAGGGGCAGGGCCGCCGAGTACTGGGCGTGCAGCCGGCGTTCGGCGGCGGTCGCGGCGCGGCGCCGCAGCCGGGGTCCGGCGAGCGCGTCCTGCGCGTGGTCGAGCGCGGCGGTGAGCGCGGCCCGGCGGGCCACGGCGTGCTCCGTGCCGACCGCGTCGAGGAGCGCGGCGACGGCCTCGTAGACGCCGGCGACGGCCGCCCGCTCACCGTCGAGGCGGAAGCCGACACGGAGGTCGCCGGTGACGAATTCCGGGGTCGGCAGGAACAGCCGCAGCAGGAGCAGCCATCCGGCACCGGCGAGGAAGGCCAGCACGCTCTGCCATCCGGGGTCGGGCAACGGCATCCCGGCACCCACCGCGCTCCCGACCAGCAACTGCGTCCCGGTCGCCGACGCCACCGGCCCGACGGCGCTCACCGCTCCGGCGACCAGTCCGAGCCCGGTCAGCAGGAGTGTCAGCGCCACGGCTCCGAGGTGCGGCCCGGCCCAGGTCCCGGCGAGCAGCCCGGCCGCTCCCGCGAGTGCGGGTACGCCGATCCGCACCACGGAGGTACGGCGGCTGCCCGGCCGGTCGTTGACGCCGGCCAGCATGGCGGCGATCGCGGCGACGACCCCGAGGGAGGCCCGCCCCGCGACCAGGGCCGTGATCAGCAGCGGCCCGCCGGCCAGCGCGCCCCGGACCACCGCGTTCCAGGGCACGGGGCCGCGCTGGGCGTTCAGGGCATGGCCGAGCCAGGGCGGGAGCGCGTGGGCTGCGGTGCGGGACACGGGGTGCGGGGCTCCTGTCGTCCGGGCGAGGGCGGTGGCGAGCCTTCGGGCGACGGTGGCCGGGCTGGGCGGTGCGCTGTCAAGCGTACGACGGGTCGTGGACGGTGCGGCGACGGTGCTGTTTCGGGGAGATGACGGCAGTGCGTGCCGGCGGCCGTGACGGTCACCGGGTCAGGCGCGGGCCGTCTCCACGGCGGCGCGCAGCAGTGTCCCGGCCCGGGTCACCGAGCGGGTGAGGGACCGCGGCTCCGGCGTCAGGTCCGCGAGCAGCGCGTCGATCCCGTCCAGTCCCGCCCGCCGGACCATCCCCTTCTCGTTGGTGACCCACTCCCCCCGCGCCGCCAGCACCGCGTGTGCCGTCTGGGTGGTGGCGAGGGCGATGGCACCGGCGACCTGAGCGAGGGCGCCCTTGGGGGCGTGGCCGGTCCCGGCGTAGGCGAGGGTGGCCGTGGCCGCGCCGTACCAGCGTTCGGGGGCGGTGGTGCGCAGGGCCTGCGGGTAGGCGGGGCGGGGCAGGTCGCCGCGCAGCACCTTGTTGATCGCCAGTTCCGCGACGACGAGGTAGGTCGGGATGCCGGCCAGGTGGAACATGAGCGGCTCGACGCCGAAGCGTCCCGCCTCCGCCTCCACCCGCTGGTGCTCGACCGCGTCGAGGTCGCGGTAGTGCAGGTCGACGCGGCGCTCGTCGATCGTCAGCCAGGCGCCGCCGTTGAAGACGCCGCCGCCCCAGGCGCCGATCTCCGACACCTCGCCCGGCCAGCCGACGGCGCGGAGGTCGTCCGGGTCGAAGGCGCCCCGGTAGTAGACCGCCAGGTCCCAGTCGCTGTCCGGCCCGTGCGTGCCCTGGGCCCGGGAGCCGCCGAGGGTGACGGCCCGGACCGCGGGCAGGGCGGCGAGACGGTCGGCGGTGGCGTCGAGGAAGGCCTGGTCCGTGAGCGTGGGGGTGGGGGTGGGCACCGCTGCGGGCTCCTGACGGTGGAGGGTGTGGCCGACGGCGGGAAGCCTAGGCGGCCGGGGAACGGGCCGCGAGGGATATTCGGGTGCGCGGCGCGGGCGGAGACCGGACGATCGGGGGTGGTTGTCCGCCCGCCTTCCAGGAGTCCCCGTGATCCAGCGCGTCACCGTGCCCGGCCTGTTCCCGCCGCCCGCCTACTCCCACGCCTCCGTCGTCGAGGCCGGGACCAGGCTGGCCTTCCTCGCCGGGTCCGTCCCGCTGGACGCGGAGGGCAGGCTGGTCGGCGCGGGCGACCCGGTCCGCCAGGCGGAGCAGGTGCTGGCGAACCTCACGGAGCAGTTGCGCGCCGTCGGGAGCGGCCTGGAGCACGTGCTGTCGACCGACGTGTACGTCGTGAGCACCGAGACCGCCGTGCTCTCCGCCGTCTGGGACGTCGTCGAGGCGTCCGGACTCAGCACGGGCCCGCACTCCTCGACGCTGCTCGGGGTCGGCTGCCTCGGGTACGCGGGGCAGCTGGTGGAGATCACGGCGACCGCGGTCGTGCCCGGCGCGAGCCGTCGGTGAACGGGGAGGTGAGTGCCGACGCGGTCGTCCTGCGCCGCGCGTCGGCCGCCGACGCGCGTGCGGCGGCCGACGTCTGGCTGCGCTCCTTCGCCGCCGCGCTGCCGACCGTGTCCCGGCCCCGCACCGACGCGGAGGTGCGTGACTACGTCCGGCACGTGGTGGTGGTGCGGTACGAGACGTGGGTGGCGGGGACCGCGGGCGGCGAGATCGTCGGTGTGATGGTGCTGGAGGGCGGGGAGCTGTCGCAGCTGTACCTCGCTCCCGACCGGCGCGGCACCGGGATCGGGGACCGGTTCGTCGCCCTCGCCAAGGAGCGCTGCCCGGCCGGGCTCTTCCTGTGGACCTTCCAGGTCAACGCGCCCGCGCACCGCTTCTACGAACGGCACGGGTTCCGGGCCGTGGAGTGGACGGACGGGGCCCGGAACGAGGAGCGGGAGCCGGACGTGCGCTACGTCTGGCGGCCGTAGTCCCCCGCCTCCCGGCCCCGGCCCGCGTCAGGCGCCGCCGCGCGCGTACTTGTCCGTCGCCGCGATCAGCGCGTCGTCACCGATCGTTCCCGCGTCGTGCCCGGCCTCGTCCACGATCACCAGTTCGCTCTCCGGCCAGGAGTGGTGGAGCCGCCACACGATGCCGAGGAGATTGCCGAAGTCGAGGCTGCCCTGGACCAGGGTGCCGGGGATGCCCTTCAGGAGGTGGGCGTCCCGGAGCACCACACCCTCGTCGTTGCCCTCTCCGAGGAAGTGGTCGTTGCCCCAGTAGTGCGTGACGGTACGCGCGAAGCCCATGCGGAATGACGGGTCCTGGAACCGGGCGACCGAGCCGGGCGGCGCCGGGATCGTGGCCGTCTCCCAGTCCGTCCAGGCACGCGCGGCGCGCTCGCGGACGGCGGCGTCCGGTGACTCCAGCAACCGGTTGTAGGCGGCGGGGAGACTGCCGTCGCGTCCGTCGGGGGGCAGCTCGGCGAGGAACCGCTCGTGGGCCTCGGGGAAGATCTTCCCCAGGCCGCGGGTCATGAGCTCCACCTCCGCGCCGGAGCCGGTCGCGACCCCGGTCAGCACCAGCTCGGTCACCGCGCCGGGGTGCGTCTGCGCGTACCGCAGGCCCAGGACCGATCCCCACGACACGCCCCACACCAGCCACCGCTCGATGCCCAGGTGGGCACGGAGCCGTTCCAGGTCCGCCATGAGGTGGGCCGTCGTGTTGACGCTCATGTCGGTGTCGTGGGCGCTCGCGCGGGGCAGCGAACGTCCGGCGCCGCGCTGGTCCAGGAGGACGATCCGGTAGGCGGCGGGGTCGAAGTACCTCCGGTGGCCCGGACTCGTACGGGATCCGGGTCCGCCGTGCAGCACCAGCGCGGGCCTGCCCTGCGGGTTGCCGCTCGTCTCCCAGTAGACGCGGTTGCCGTCGCCTACGTCGAGCATGCCGTGGTCGTACGGTTCTATCTCCGGATACAGGCCCATCGGTGCACCCTAGCGGCGCTGGTCAGGGGGGCTCAACCGCATTACGGGGCAGGCGTCACTCCGCTTCACCGGGCGGGTCTCACCGCGCGGGCAGCCCCGCGGTCCGCGCCGCCGTGCGCAGCACGTCGCGCAGCATCTCGGGGCTGAGGCGACCGGTGAAGGTGTTGCGCTGGCTGACGTGGTAGCAGCCGAAGAGACTCAGGCCGGGCCCGTCCGCCGCGTCCAGCGTCACGCGTCCGCCGTGCGCGAAGGCAGGGCGCGGCCGGGGCACGGTCCAGCCCGCGCCGGCGAACGCGGGCAGCGCGGCCTGCCAGCCGAAGGCGCCTAGTACGACCACCGCCCGCACGGTCGGCCGCAGCAGCTCCAGCTCCTGCACCAGCCAGGAACGGCAGGTGTCGCGTTCGCTGGGGGTGGGCTTGTTGGCGGGCGGGGCGCAGTGCACCGGCGAGGTGACGCGCACCCCGTACAGCTCCAGGCCGTCGTCGGCGGAGACCGCGGTGGGCTGCGAGGCCAGACCCACGTCGTACAGCGCCTGGTACAGCACGTCTCCGGAACGGTCGCCGGTGAACATGCGGCCGGTCCGGTTGCCGCCGTGGGCCGCGGGGGCCAGCCCCAGGATCAGCAGGCGCGCGTCCGGGGGGCCGAAGCCGGGCACCGGGCGGCCCCAGTACGTCCAGTCGGCGAAGGCCGCCCGCTTGGTACGGGCCACCTCCTCCCGCCACTCGACCAGTCTCGGGCAGGCCCGGCACCCCGCGATGCGCTGGTCGAGTAGGGAGAGGCCGCCGGTGTCCATGCGTCCACCGTAAGACCGTCGCCGGTCGCCCGAGGAAAATGGGGCCCAGTCCCCTCTGCCGGGCGGTTAAGGTCGAACCATGGCTTCCGAGCATGACGCAGGCCGGAGCGGCCCGGTGGCCGCCCCGCGGGACGGCGCCGCTGACACCGCCGGGACACCGGACCCGAAGACGGCGGCGGCGATCGCCGCCGCCGAGGCGGCCGGACCGAAGACCGGCGAGAGTGTCCGCGTGGACAGCTGGATCTGGGCCGTCCGGCTCATCAAGACCCGCTCGCTGGGCGCGACCGCCTGCCGCGGCGGCCATGTCCGGGTGAACGGCGAGCGGGTGAAGCCCGCCCACTCGCTCCGCGTCGGCGACGAGGTGCGCCTGCGGCAGGAGGGCCGGGAACGCGTCGTGGTCGTGAAGCGGCTGATCCGCAAGCGGGTCGGTGCCCCGGTCGCCGTCCAGTGCTACGTCGACAACTCCCCTCCGCCCCCGCCCCGCGAGGCCGCCGCCCCGGCCGGCATCAGGGACCGCGGCGCCGGCCGCCCGACCAAGCGCGACCGCCGCGAGATGGACCGGCTGCGCGGACTGGAGGGCCTGAGCAGCTCCCGGCGGGACGCCGAGACCAGGTCCTGAGCCTGCCGCCGCGGTCAGCCGCGCCGGACGCCCAGCCGCCGCAGCAGCTCCTCGTTGTGCCCGCGACGGGCCCGGGCGACGATCAGGAGCGGCACCAGCAGCACGAGCGGTGTCGCCGCGTTCTCACCGTCGAAGTAGGTGAGTTGGACGACGAACGCGCCCACCATCAGTGCGCTCAGGGCCGTCGCCGCCACCGACTGCAGCATCGGGACGAGCAGGGCGATCGCTCCCGCCAGTTCGAGGGCACCGATCGCGTACATGCCCGGGTCGCCCCAGCCCATCTCGGCGAAGGTACCGGCCGCCGAGGAGTGCGCGATCAGCTTGGGCGCGGCGCTCGCGCCGGCGAAGAACAGCGCGAGCAGCACTTGCACGACGCGCAGGCAGAGCCGGAGGCCACGACCGCGTTCGCGGCCGCGGTCCGGTGCGCCGGCGGGTCCGGCGGCCGCGGAGAGCGCGGTGACGGGGGCGGCGGCGGAAGCGGTGGTGTCGGACATGGCGGGTCTCCCGGGCTGAGCGGTCCGTGGTGCTGTCGGGGATTCAGACCGCCCTCCGCCCCGGAACTCATCGCCGGACCGGCCGCCGCCGCGACGGCTGCCGCTACCGCTGTCTCCGGCGCACCGGTACGGCCCTCGCCCATGTCCCGTCGTCCGTCAGATACCGGTCCACCGCGAGCCCGGCCTCCTCCAGCGCCTCCTCGAACTGCTCTCTGGTCAGCGGCCGGGCCCGGAAGGTCTGCGTCCAGACCGCGTCCGGGAACTCGTACTCCGCCCGGACCGCATTGACGCCGTCCCCCACCGGGTCCGCCGACAGGATCCGGATGGTGAAGCCGCTGGGGTCCACCCGCTCGCGCGGCAGGTTCGTGTGGTAGTCCGCGCCCTCCCGCTGGATCAGCACACAGCCGTCCTCCGCGACGTGCCGGGCGCAGGTGCGCAGCAGTCCCCGCCGGACCTCGACGTCCCCGGCGTGCACGAGGAACGACGCCAGCATCACCGCGTCGAAGCGCTCGCCGAGGTCGAGGTCCTCGATCGGGCTGCGTATCGTCCGCGCCCCGCGCACGTGCTCCAGCATCTCGGCGGACTCGTCCACCGCGGTGACGACGAAGCCCCGCTCCAGCAGGGGATGGGTCATGCGCCCCACCCCGCTGCCCAACTCGAGGATCCGCGCGCCCGGGGGCACGGCGGCGGCGACGACGTCCGGCTCGGGTCCGGCGGGCAGCCGTGAGTAGAGCTCGACCGCGCAGCCGTCCGGGGTGATGGCTCCGGGCCCGGTTCCCTGGTGGCCCTCTCGCATTCTCAGTTCCATGCCCGTCCAACGGCCCGTCCCCGCACACCCGTTCCCACTCGACTTCGGTCCACCCGATCGAGTGAACACGTCGGGCCGGGCGGCGCGGCCCGCCCGCAGGTGGGCCGTGCTTCCGCCTGGTGGCGTGCGGGAGTACGTTCGTTTTCAGGAGTGGTGAGACCGATGCGTACGGGCAGTGAACCGGCCACCGCGCGCAGTGCTCTGCGGGCGCGCTTCTGGCTGAGTCTGTGGGGGCTGGCGTGGGCGGTCTTCGGCACGGCCGTCTTCGCGCTCACGGGGCGCTTCGGATGGGCGCTCGCCTGCGGGGTGCTGTGGCTCGTCGCCACGGTCGACCTGACCGTGATCCTCCGGCACATCCGCCAGGGCCCGCACTACCAGCCCGGCCGGGACGTCCCGCCGTACCGGCCTCCCGGACGCCGGCAGCCGTAAGGCCCGCGGTCGCGCGGGCCCCGGGGGCCCGGGCTCCGAGACGCGGACTGTCAGGAGTCGAACCGGGCCTGCTGCAGGTACTCCGGGTTCGGGTCGAGGGCGGCCGCCAGCCGGAAGTGCCGGCGGGCCTGGTCCGGACAGCCGCGGCGCTCGTAGGTGCGGGCGAGTGCGAAGTGCGCGAAGGCGTTGTCCGGCTCACGCTCCAGGACGATCGTGAACTCCAGCTCCGCCGGTCGCAGTTGCGCCGCCGCGAAGAAGGCACGGGCACGCAGTAGTCGCGCGGCGGTGTTCTCCGGATGCGTACCGATGACCCCGTCGAGCAGTTTCACCGCGCCGCGCGGGTCGCGCGCCGCGAGCAGTTGCTCGGCGGCACGGAAGTCGATGACGTCCGTCTCCGGAGTGCGTCCGGTCGATCCGCTGGTCTCGGGCACGGCTGAGTCCTTCCCTCTCTTCAAGGGATCAACGCCCGCGCGGGGGCCGCTATTCCGTGCGCGCTCTGCGCACCAGTTCGGCCCAGACCTCCGTCACCCGGCGTCGCAGTTCCTCCAGCGGCACGTCGTTGTCGACGACCAGGTCCGCGATCTCCCGCCGCTGCTCACGCGTCGCCTGGGCGGCCATGCGCGCCCGTGCGTCCTGCTCGGTCATGCCGCGCAGCCGTACCAGGCGCTCGAGTTGGGTGGCGGGGTCGGTGTCCACGACGACCACGACGTCGTACAGCGGTGCCAGGCCGTTCTCCGTGAGCAGGGGGACGTCGTGGACGACGACGGCGTCCTCGGCGGCGGCCGCTTCGAGGGCGCGGGAGCGGTCGCCGACCAGCGGGTGGACGATCCCGTTCAGGACGGCCAGCTTCCGCGGGTCGGCGAACACGATCGAGCCCAGTTTCGGCCGGTCCAGGCTGCCGTCCCCGGCGAGGACGTCCTCGCCGAACGCCTCCACGACCGCGGCGAGCCCCGGCGTTCCCGGCGCGACGACCTCACGCGCGATCCGGTCCGCGTCGATCAGTACGGCGCCGTGCTCGACGAGCAGCCGCGACACCTCGCTCTTGCCGGCGCCGATCCCGCCGGTCAGGCCCACAGACAGCATGAGCGGAAGCTTAGGCCCTGCCGGTCACGGCGTCAGCCGTCGCCCTCCCGCTCCGCCAGGAACCGCTCGAACTCGCGGCCGATCTCGTCCGCCGAGGGGATCTCGACGGGCTCGGCGAGCATGTTGCCCCGGGTTTCGGCGCCCGCGGCCGCGTCGTACTGGTGCTCAAGGCCCTGGACGAGCGCGGTGAGTTCCTCGTCGCCCTCCTGGATCTGCCGGTCGATCTCCGTCTGGGTGCGGTGGGCCTCCGTGCGCAGGGAGTGCGCGATGCCGGGCAGGACCAGGCCGGTCGCCGCGGTGATCGACTCCAGGACGGTCAGCGCCGCGTCCGGGTACGCGGACCGGGCGATGTAGTGCGGGACGTGCGCGGCGACACCAAGCACGTCGTGCCCCGCCTGCATGAGCCGGTACTCGACGAGCGCCTCGGCGCTGCCGGGGACCTGCGCCTCCTCGAAGGGGCTGGCGTGGCCCGGTACGAGGTCGGTGCGGCTGCCGTGCGGCGTGATGCCGACGGGACGGGTGTGGGGGACGCCCATGGGGATGCCGTGGAAGCTGACCGACAGGCGGACGCCCAGCCGCTCCACGATCTGCCGTACGGCGGCCGCGAAGCGCTCCCACTCGACGTCCGGCTCGGGGCCCGACAGCAGCAGGAACGGCGCTCCGGTGGCGTCCTGCACGAGCCGCACCTCGATGGTGGGCTCCTCGTAGTCGGCCCAGGTGTCCCGCTTGAAGGTCAGCAGCGGGCGGCGGGCCCGGTAGTCCACGAGCCGGTCGTGGTCGAAGCGGGCGACGACCTGGTGGGGCAGCGAGTCGAGCACCTGGTCGACGATCTGGTCGCCGGTCTCGCCGGCGTCGATGTATCCGTCGAAGTGGTACAGCATGACCAGTCCGGCCGACTCCTGGGCGAGTGCCATGTCGACGACGGCCAGGCCCTTCGGCTCCCATGCGTACAAACCCTGCGGATCAAGCACAGTGACCGCTCCCCTCCTCGTGTTCGTACGTCATAACGCCCTTACGGCGTAGGGCATTCCCGGAGGGAAACACCGAAGGGGCCGCACCTCGGAAGGTGCGGCCCCTCAGTCGACCACTGTGCTTCGACCGCCGTGTGTCAGCGGTCTGCGTTCAGAGCGTCAGCTCTGGCCGCCGGCCAGCTTCTCGCGCAGCGCGGCCAGCGCCTCGTCCGACGCCAGGGCGCCGGAGTTGTCGCCGCCCTCGGAGGAGTACGAGCCGCCGCCGCCACCGCCGCCACCGGAGGTGGCCTGAGCCGCACCCGCGGTGTCGACACCCTCGGCAGCGGCCTTCTCGTCCGCCTCGCGGGACTTGATGACCTGCGCCTGGTGCTGCTCGAAGCGCTGCTGGGCCTCGGCGTACTGCGTCTCCCAGGCCTCGCGCTGGGTCTCGTAGCCCTCGAGCCAGTCGTTGGTCTCGGGGTCGAAGCCCTCGGGGTAGATGTAGTTGCCCTGGTCGTCGTAGGACGCGGCCATGCCGTACAGGGTCGGGTCGAACTCGACCACGGACGGGTCGGCACCGAAGGCCTCGTTGGCCTGCTTCAGCGAGAGGCTGATGCGGCGGCGCTCGAGGTCGATGTCGATGACCTTGACGAAGATCTCGTCGTTGACCTGGACGACCTGCTCCGGGATCTCCACGTGGCGCTCGGCCAGCTCGGAGATGTGGACCAGACCCTCGATGCCCTCGTCCACGCGGACGAACGCACCGAACGGCACCAGCTTCGTGACCTTGCCGGGCACGACCTGGCCGATCTGGTGGGTGCGGGCGAACTGCTGCCACGGGTCTTCCTGGGTCGCCTTCAGCGACAGGGAGACACGCTCGCGGTCCATGTCGACGTCGAGGACCTCGACGGTGACTTCCTGGCCGACCTCGACAACCTCGGACGGGTGGTCGATGTGCTTCCAGGACAGCTCGGAGACGTGGACCAGACCGTCGACGCCACCCAGGTCCACGAAGGCACCGAAGTTGACGATCGAGGAGACGACGCCGGAACGGACCTGACCCTTCTGGAGGGTGGTGAGGAACGTCTGGCGGACCTCGGACTGGGTCTGCTCCAGCCAGGCACGGCGGGACAGGACCACGTTGTTGCGGTTCTTGTCCAGCTCGATGATCTTCGCCTCGAGCTCCTTGCCCACGTAGGGCTGGAGGTCGCGGACGCGGCGCATCTCGACCAGGGAGGCCGGGAGGAAGCCGCGGAGGCCGATGTCGAGGATGAGACCACCCTTGACGACCTCGATGACGGTACCGGTGACGATGCCGTCCTCTTCCTTGATCTTCTCGATGGTGCCCCAGGCGCGCTCGTACTGGGCGCGCTTCTTCGAGAGGATCAGGCGGCCTTCCTTGTCCTCCTTCTGGAGAACAAGGGCTTCGATCTCGTCACCGACGGCGACGACCTCGTTGGGGTCGACGTCGTGCTTGATCGAGAGCTCGCGGCTCGGGATGACACCTTCGGTCTTGTAACCGATGTCGAGCAGGACCTCGTCCCGGTCGACCTTCACGATGACGCCGTCGACGATGTCGCCGTCGTTGAAGTACTTGATCGTTTCGTCGATCGCGGCGAGGAAGGCTTCCTCGTTACCGATGTCGTTGACCGCAACCTGCGGGGTGGTGGCGGTGGTCTCGGTGCTGCTCGTCATGTGGGAAAGGGCTCCGGTACGGACATTGAAGTCGTAGGTACTGCTTACGCCGGGAGCCCGTTTCGCTCTGCAGAAGCCGGACAGCCAAGGAAGCGTCACCGAAACCAGGGGTGACACCTCGAGAACCGAGGGGACATACAACAGATGCGAGCGCGACCTGCTACGTCTGAGGTGCGCAGGCCCGCAGCGCAACTTGTAGCATACGGGGGCAGCCGGGCAGGGTCAATGCGCGAAGCCGCACACCCGGGGCAGATCGTCGCATACCCGGCACAAAAGCCGCCTCCCGAGGCCACATGGAGCCCCGGACGCCCCTTTCGCGACACGCGGGGCGGCGCGGGCGGCACGGAAGAGCCCGCAGACTAGTACGAGGGAGCCGGTCATCCAAGAGCCCGTATCGTCCGAGGCCGCAGCGGCGGCAGCGGTGGCAGAAGGAGCCGAACCCGAGGCGACCCGGCGTGCCGCCGGTGTCACGGAGAGTTCCCGCGCCAACCGCGGCTGGTGGGACCGGAACGCGGACGAGTACCAGACCGATCACGGCACCTTCCTCGGCGACGACCGCTTCGTGTGGTGTCCCGAGGGCCTGGACGAGGTGGAGGCCGAGCTGCTCGGCCCGCCGGAGGACCTGAAGGGCAAGAACGTCCTGGAGATCGGGGCCGGCGCCGCCCAGTGCTCGCGCTGGCTGACCGCCCAGGGGGCCCGCCCGGTGGCCCTGGACCTCTCCCACCGCCAGCTCCAGCACGCCCTGCGCATCGGCGGTTCCTTCCCGCTGGTCTGCGCCGACGCCGCGGTGCTGCCCTTCGCGGACGCCTCGTTCGACCTGGCGTGCTCGGCGTACGGGGCGCTGCCGTTCGTCGCCGACCCGCGGCTGGTGCTGCGCGAGGTGTGCCGGGTGCTGCGGCCCGGCGGCCGCTTCGTCTTCTCCGTCACGCATCCGCTGCGCTGGGCGTTCCCGGACGAGCCGGGGCCCGAGGGTCTGTCGGTGTCCGCCTCCTACTTCGACCGCACGCCGTACGTCGAGCAGGACGACGAGGGCCTGGCGGTCTACGTCGAGCACCACAGGACGCTGGGCGACCGTGTCCGGGACGTGGTGACGTCGGGGTTCCGGCTGGTGGACCTCGTCGAGCCGGAGTGGCCGGACTGGAACACCTCGGAGTGGGGCGGCTGGTCGCCGCTGCGGGGCCATCTGATCCCGGGGACGGCGATCTTCGTCTGCGAGCGCGACTGAGCCGTACCGCGGCCGGGGGTCCACGCGCGCGTGGAGAGCGGTTCCGCCGCCGTACGACACTGGGTGCGTGATCCGTTACGACGCCCTGGACGCGCTGCCCGTGCGCGGTGCCCTGCCCGCGCTGCACAACGCCCTGGAGGGGCACGGCACGGCGGTGCTGGTCGCGCCGCCCGGCACCGGCAAGACGACACTCGTGCCGCTCGCGCTGGCCGGGCTGCTGGACGGGGGCGAGGGCCCGGCGCGGCGCGTGGTGGTGGCCGAGCCGCGGCGGATCGCGGCGCGGGCGGCGGCCCGGCGCATGGCGTGGCTGCTGGGTGAGAAGCCGGGCGGGAGCGTCGGGTACACGGTGCGCGGTGAGCGGGTCGTCGGGCCACGCGCGCGCGTGGAGGTCGTCACGACCGGTGTGCTGCTCCAGCGGCTCCAGCGGGACCAGGAGCTGGCGGGCGTCGACGCGGTGGTGCTGGACGAGTGCCACGAGCGGCATCTGGACGCGGACACCACGGCGGCGTTCCTGTGGGACGTACGGCAGGCCCTGCGGCCCGAGTTGCGGCTGGTGGCCGCGTCGGCCACGACCGACGCGGAGGGCTGGGCCCGGCTGTTGGGCGGGGCGCCGGTCGTCGAGGCGCGGGGCGTGTCGTATCCCGTGGACGTCGTGTGGGCGCCACCGGCGCGTCCGGTACGGCCGCCGCACGGGATGCGGGTGGACCCGGCGCTGCTCGCGCACGTGGCGTCGGTGGTGCGCCGGGCGCTGGCCGAGCGGGACGGGGACGTGCTGTGCTTCCTGCCGGGCGTCGGGGAGATCACCCGTGTCGCCGGGCGGCTGCGGGACCTCGGGGACGTCGACGTGCTCCAGGTGCACGGGCGGGCTCCGGCCGCCGTGCAGGACGCGGTGCTGGCGCCCGGGGCGCGGCGCCGGGTGGTGCTGGCGACGTCGGTGGCCGAGTCGTCGCTGACGGTTCCGGGCGTGCGGGTGGTCGTGGACGCCGGACTGGCCCGGGAGCCTCGGGTGGACCACGCGCGGGGGCTGAGCGCGCTGACGACGGTACGGGCGTCGCGGGCGGCGGCGCGGCAGCGGGCGGGCCGGGCCGGGCGTGAGGCGCCGGGGGTGGTGTACCGCTGCTGGGCGGAGGCGGAGGACGTCCGTCTGCCGCGGTTCCCGGCGCCGGAGATCAAGGTGGCCGACCTGACGGCGTTCGCGCTGCAGGCGGCCTGCTGGGGCGATCCCGACGCGTCCGGACTCGCGCTGCTCGACGCTCCGCCGGGCGGCGCGATGGCGGCCGCCCGGTCGGTGCTGACGGCGATCGGCGCGGTGGACTCCGCCGGCCGCGCCACGGACAGGGGCGTCCGGCTGGCCCGGCTGGGTCTGCATCCCCGGCTGGGCCGGGCACTCCTGGACGCGGAGCAACTGGGCGGAGCCGGGGGCGCGTCCCCGGCTGCCTCCGGTACGGGCTCGGGGGCGGGGGCCGGGGGCCGCTCCGGAGCGGAGCGGCCTGGGGCGGACGCCTCCGGGACGAGCGGGGCCGGGGCGGGTGGGGCCGATGCGGGCGGGGCCGGTGCCGGTGGGCCCGGCGCGGGTGGGCCCGGCTCGGGTGGGCCCGGCGCGGGTGGGGCCGGCGCGGGTGAGCCCGGCTCGGGTGGGCCCGGCGCGGGTGGGGCCGGCGCGGGTGAGCCCGGAACAAGTGGGCCCGGCGCGGATGTGGCCAATGCCGGTAGGCCCGGAACGAGTGGAGCCGGCGCGGGTGGGCCCGGCGCGGGTGGGCCCGGCGCGGGTGGGCCCGGCGCGGGTGGGCCCGGAACGAGTGGGGCCGGAACGAGTGGGGCCGGAACGAGTGGGCCGGGAACGAGTGGACCTGGCGCCAAGGGGGCCGCCGGCGGGGCGGCGGGGGTGGTGGCCGAGGTCGTGGGGCTGCTGAGCGAGGAGGCGCCGCGGGAGTACGGGGACGATCTGGTGGCCGTGCTGCGGGCCGCTCGGCGGGGCGGGGACGCGTACGGGGCTCGGTGGCGGGCCGAGGTGCGGCGGCTGCGGGCCGCCGCCGCAACCGGTGGGCGGGCCGGGCAGGTGACCGAGGACGCGCTCGCCGGCCTGGTGGCGGCTCTGGCGTTTCCCGAACGGGTAGGCAGGAAGGTGGACGGCGGCTCCTATCTGATGGTCTCGGGCACCCGGGCGGAACTGCCGGAGTCGTCGGCGCTGCGCGGGGCCCGGTGGATCGCCGTCGCCGTGGCCGACCGTCCCGTGGGCAAGGGGCACGCGCGCGTGCAGCTCGGCGCGGTCGTCGACGAGGGCATCGCACGCCTCGCGGCCGGGGCGCTGCTGGTGGAGCGGGACGAGGTGCACTGGGCCGGCGGCGACGTGGTGGCCCGGCGCGTCGAGCGGCTCGGGGCGGTGGAACTGGCGGTGCGGCCCCTCACCGACGCCGACCCGGGTCTCGTACGGGACGCGCTGCTCGAGGGGCTGCGGCGGGAGGGGTTCGGGCTGTTGCGCCGGTCGGCCGAGGCGGACGTGCTGCGCAAGCGCCTCGGGTTCCTGCGGCGGCATCTCGGTGAGCCCTGGCCGGACGTCACCGACGACGCGCTGCTCGCGCGCGTGGACGAATGGCTGGAGCCCGAGCTGAGCCGGGCCCGGCGGCGGGCCGACCTCGGGCGGGTCGACTTCGGGGAGGCGTTGGCGCGGCTGCTGCCCTGGGCCTCGGGGGAGGCTGCGCGGCTCGACGAGCTGGCCCCCGAGCGGATCGTCGTCCCCAGTGGGTCCAGGATCCGGGTCGACTACGCAGACCCCGAACAGCCGGTCCTCGCGGTGAAGTTGCAGGAGATGTTCGGGCTCCAGCGGTCGCCGGAGGTCGCCGGTGTGCCGCTTCTCGTCCATCTGCTCTCCCCCGCCGGCCGTCCTGCCGCGGTCACCGCCGACCTGGCCTCGTTCTGGAGGGACGGCTACCAGGGTGTACGGGCGGAGCTGCGCGGCCGGTATCCGAAGCACCCGTGGCCCGAGGACCCGGCCACCGCGCAGCCGACGCGCCACACGAAGGCCCGGCTCGGGAAGTGACGACGGCACGGGCCTGCCGAGGGCGCCCCTCCGTCGCGGCGGAGGGGCGCCCTCGGGCGGGTCGGACGGACGTGTCCTACGCCTCCGGCTCGGTGGACGGGCCGGGCGTGGCGCCGGGCGACTCGGCGGGCGGGGTCGACGGCTGGGCCTCGGCCACCTTCAGCTCGACGTCGAGCGTGCCGCCGCCCGGGGTGGTCAGGCGGAGCACGAACGTGCCCGCCGTGTCGTCGGCGAACAGCTCGGGCAGCTTCAGCTGCCCGTCGGCGCCGGTCTTCAGGCCGGTCAGCGTACGGACGGCCGTTCCGTCGTCGTCCTTGAAGTAGGGGCCCTTGTCGTTCTCGCCCGGGTCGGACTCCGACTTGACGAGAGTGGCGGTGACGGCGACCTTGTCCGCGGCGGCGCCCTTGAACGTGGCCTTCACCTCGACCCGGTCCGCGAACGTGCCGCCGGGCGTGCACGTCAGGTCCTTCGCACCGGTGCGGGCGAGGGTGTCGGCGACGCGCTCGGTGACGGTGGCCTTGTAGTCGAGGCCCGCGACGCCGCGGCCGATCACGGTGGCCCGGACGGTGAACCCGCCGGTCTTCTCGCCGGCCACCAGCGCGGGGGCGACGGCCACCCCGGAGGCGTTGGTGGTGACCGCGGCGAATTTCTCGCCGCCGGTGAAGGTGGCGTCCGTGTCGCCGAGGACGGTGAAGCGGATGCGTACCTTGCCGACTGCCTCGCCGGTCTCGGTCTCGGCGCGGGTGCTGATCTTCTTGGCGAAGGTGTCCCCCGCGATGGCGGTGAGCCCCGTGGTACCGGCGTTCTCCAGGTGGTGGACCGTGTCGGTGGGGGTGGGGTCGGGGGTCTCGGTCGGCGGCTCCGGCTCCGTCGGGGGCTCGCTCGGGGAACCGGTGCCCGGGTTGGTGGGCTTGCCCGGATCCGACGGCTTGCCCGGGTTCGACGGCCGGCTCGGTTTCGGCTCGGGGTCCGGGGCGGGCGTCGTCGTGGCGGGGGCCTGGGGCCGGGTGCTCGCACCGGACCCGCGCGACGAGGTGCCGGTGCCGAAGGGGTCGTCGCTGCGGCCGACGGGGAGGCTGCCCGTGCCGTCCGGGATCTCGTGGGTGCCCTTGCGGTAGTGCTCCAGCCACGACCGGACCGTGCGCAGGTAGTCCTGCGAGTTGTTGTAGCTGAGGATGGCGCGGTCGAGGTCGTCCGGGTCGGAGAGGTCCCAGCCGAAGCGGCACAGGTAGTGGCCGGCGGCGAGCGCGGCGTCGTAGACGTTGTTGGGGTCTTCCTTGCCGTCGCCGTTGCCGTCGCGGCCGGCCCACGCCCAGGTGGACGGGATGAACTGCATCGGGCCCACGGCGTTGTCGTAGCTGCTGTTGCCGTCGTAGACGCCGTTGTCGGTGTCCTTGATGAGCGCGAAGCCGTTGCCGTCGAGTTGGGGGCCGATGATGCGGCCGATGGTGGTACCGGCGGCGTCGACGCGGCCGCCGCGGGCCTGGCCGGACTCCACCTTGCCGATGGCGGCGAGGAGTTGCCAGGGCAGGTTGCAGCCGGGCTTGGACTGGCGCAGCGCGGACTCGGCCTTCTTGTAGGCGTCGAGGACGGTCGCCGGGACACCGGCCTCGGCGGAGTCCCGGGAGGCGGGGGTGCCCGTGGTCGGGGCGGGGTTGGGGCTGTTGAGCGGCGGCAGGTCGGTGTAGTAGGGCGAGTTGCCGGTGGCGCTCTCGGCGGACGACGTGTCGGACGTGGGCGCCTTGTCGGCGGTCGTCCGTCTGCCGTTGCCGTCGGCCGTCACGTCGGGGGCCTGGGACGCGGACAGGGCCGCGACCGCGACCGCTGCCACGGTGGTGGTGACCGCCGCCTTGCGGAGCCTCCTGTCGAAATGCGCCGCCATAGAGTGAACCCCTCCCGTGGACGCTGCCGCGTCCGTCTCCGTGCGTGTTCGGCCCTCGTGCTCGCCCGTCGTTCCCGCCGTGCCCGTCCTGCTGTGACGATGACCCTGCGTCCGCGGTCGCACCGCAACTTCCCGAGCCCGGTGATCATCTGTTCGACCAGTACGGTGCCGCAGGCGACCCTACGACAACTTGCTTTGCACGGGCACCCGTTCGTGCCCGATATTCACCAGTTGACCATATGAGGAGTTCCGTTGCCGTTCACCCTCAGTCACGCGGCCGCCGTGCTGCCCGCCGTGCGGGCCGACGGCACCGGCCGGGCGCGGCTGGTGCCGGCGGTGCTGGTGGCGGGATCGTTCGCGCCCGACACGACGTACTACGCGGCGAGTTTCGTCTCCGGGGCGATGGAGTTCGGGGACGTCACGCACTCCTTCCCGGGTGTCTTCACCGTCGACGTCGTCGTCGCCTGGGCTCTGGTGGCGCTGTGGCTGCTGGTCCGCGAACCGCTGGTGGCCCTGCTGCCGCGGGCCGGACGGGGCCGCGTCGCCGTGCTGCTGCGCTGCGGGGCGCCGCGTGCGCGCGGGGCGCCCTCCCTGGTGGCACGGTGGTACCTGTCGGCGGTGCTGGGCGCGCTGACACACGTGGTGTGGGACGCGTTCACGCACCTCGACCGCTGGGGGATGCGGGTGCTGCCCGTCCTGGGGCGGGAGATCGCGGGCTCACCGCTGTACTGGTACCTGCAGTACGGCGGTTCCGCGGTGGCCGCGGTCGTGATCGCCGTGTTCCTGGCGCGGGCGCTGCGCCGGGCGCGGTGGGAGGCCGGGCCGCCGGGTGTTCCGGTCCTCTCGGTGCGGGACCGGTGGTGGGCCGGGCTGTTGCTCGGCGGCTGCGCGGTGGCCGGGGCGGTGCGGCGGGCGACGCGCTGGTGGGACTACTGGGGTGACGTCGCGAAGCCCTGGGAACTGATCCCGACGGTGTGCTTCGGGGCGGGCGCCGGTCTCGTCCCGGCCCTGCTGCTGTACGCCGTGGGGGTCAGGGTGTGGCGTCCTGCCCCGGTCCGCGTCAACCCGTCCGGCGTCGGTGGGGAGCCGGACCGCCGGGTCGCGCGCTGAAGGTGTCGGCGGTCGCGACGAACACGGTGAAGTTGTGGGTGGGCCGCGGCCGCGGCAGCAGGCTGAGAGCCAGCGCGAGGTAGCCGCGGGCCAGGTCGGCCCACAGGCGCCAGGCGGGGGTCTGGTGCGGGGCGGTGGACGTCGGGGCCCGGCGGACGAGTCTGCGGCGGACGTCCGTCGCGGTACGGCGAAGGACCGTCCCGAGGGTGGAGGGGATGCGGCCGGTACTGGCGCCCGGCGCGAAGACCGGGACCGCGAGGAGTGGCAGGCGGGCGGGTCCGTCGGTGCTTGCCCGTGCCGGTACCGTCCGGTGGTGGAGCATGCGTATACCCATGCCCGCATCCTCACGGGAGAGCGGAGCCGGGGCGTTTCGTCGGGGGCCACCGGAGTGACGGACCGGGCGGGCGCGGCGGGAGGGGCTGGGCGGGGCGCCGTGACGTGGCGGACCCGGAGGCGTCCCCGCTCCGGAGCGTTGCCCGACCCGGCGCGAGCGCGAAACCAGGGGCGGTGGAAACGGGCAGGGGTGCCCTGACAGGGAGCACTCGGGGCCTCTCCGCCCCGAAGAGTGCCCTGCCCGGCGCGAGCGCGGGACCGCACGGAGGACGCCGGCGGCAGAGGACGAGGGCGCGGGCAAAGGCGCCGTGACGTGCCGGCTCAGGGCTCCCCGCCCCGTAGGACGCCCAACGCGGCGCGAGCGCGAGACCGGGGGCCTCGGGGACGAGGGCTCCGGCAGGCTGCCATGACGCGGCGCGCTCAGGGCCTCCCCACCCCGGAAGGCATCCGACCCTGCGCGAGCACGGGACCGGGGTGTCGCCCAGTCCGGCGTCGGCGGGACGGCCGACGTTGGCGGGAGGGCCGACGTTGGCGGGAGGGTCGACGTCGGCGGGGTCCCCGGCGTCCACCCGGGCCACTGCTCGCCCCTGCCGTCCCGACGCAGGCTGCCCGCGGCGGCGGGGCGGTCAGAAGGACAGCACCCCGCGACCGCCGGCCGCCGGAGGCTAGTGCGCTGCCGACTCCCAGTCCGGGCCCACGCCCACCGAGACGCCCAGGGGGACGCTGAGCCGCACCGCGTCGGTCATCTCGCGGCGGACCAGTTCCTCCGCCGCCGCGCGTTCGCCCGGGGCGATCTCCAGGACGATTTCGTCATGGACCTGGAGCAGCATGCGGGACCTGAGGTCGGCCTCGCGCAGCGCCTTGTCCACGTTGAGCATGGCGATCTTGACGATGTCGGCCGCCGTGCCCTGGATCGGCGCGTTCAGGGCCATGCGCTCGGCCGCCTCGCGGCGCTGGCGGTTGTCGCTGTTGAGGTCGGGCAGGTAGCGGCGGCGACCGAAGAGGGTCGCCGTGTATCCCGTGGCCCGTGCCTCGTCGACGACCCGGCGCAGATAGTCCCGCACGCCGCCGAAGCGCTCGAAGTAGGCGTCCATCAGGCCGCGGGCCTCGGCCGCCTCGATGTTCAGCTGCTGGGAGAGGCCGAAGGCGGACAGGCCGTACGCCAGGCCGTAGGACATGGCCTTGATCTTGCGGCGCATCTCCGCGTCGACGGCCGACTGCTCGACGGAGAAGACCTGCGCCGCGGCGGTGGTGTGCAGGTCCTCGCCGGAGGTGAACGCCTCGGTCAGGCCCGCGTCCTCCGACAGGTGCGCCATCACCCGCAGTTCGATCTGGCTGTAGTCGGCGGTCATCAGGGACTCGAAGCCCTCGCCGACCACGAAGCCGCGGCGGATGGCGCGGCCCTCGTCGGTGCGGACCGGGATGTTCTGCAGGTTCGGGTCCGTGGAGGAGAGGCGGCCGGTCGCGGCGACCGTCTGGTTGAACGTGGTGTGGATGCGGTCGTCCGCGGCGATCGTCTTGATCAGGCCCTCGACCGTGACGCGCAGCTTGGCCTGCTCGCGGTGGCGGAGCATGATCACCGGCAGCTCGTTGTCCGTCTGGGCGGCGAGCCAGGCCAGGGCGTCGGCGTCGGTGGTGTAGCCGGTCTTGGTCTTCTTGGTCTTCGGCAGGTTCAGTTCACCGAAGAGGACCTCCTGGAGCTGCTTGGGCGAGCCCAGGTTGAACTCCCGTCCGGCCGCCGCGTGGGCCTCCTTCACCGCCTGCTGGACGGCGCCCGCGAACATCTGCTCCATGGCCCGGAGGTGCTCCCGGTCGGCCGCGATGCCGTGCCGCTCCATGCGGGCGAGCAGCGCGGACGTGGGCAGCTCCATGTCGCGCAGCAGGTCGGCGGCGCCGACGTCCGCCAGGCGGCTCTCGAAGGTCTCGCCCAGGTCGAGGATGGCCCGGGCCTGCACCATCAGCACCTCGGCCTCGGCGCCCTCGTCCGCGCCGAAGGCGAGCTGCCCGTCGGCCGCGGCGGCGGGGGCCAGCTCGCGGTGCAGGTACTCCAGGGACAGCGCGTCCAGGTCGAAGGAGCGGCGCCCCGGCTTGACCAGGTAGGCGGCCAGCGCCGTGTCCATGCCCACGCCGGCGACGCTCCAGCCGTGCTCGGCGAAGACCCGCATCGCGCCCTTGGCGTTGTGGAAGACCTTCGGACGCCCCGCGTCGGAGAGCCAGGCCCGCAGCGCCGTCTCGTCGGCCTCGTCGATCTCCGTCGGGTCGAACCAGGCGGCCTTGCCGTCGGACGCGGCCAGCGCGACCTCGGTGACCGAGCCGGTGCCCAGCGCCCAGGTGTCGACGGTGGCCACGCCGAGCGGCCGCGCGCCGTGCTCGGTGAGCCAGCCGGCCAGCTCGCCCGTGCCCAGCACGGTGCCGTCCAGCTCCACACCGTCCTCGACCACCGGGGTGGCCTCGGCCTCCTCGGCGCCCGGGTCGACGGCGTAGAGCCGCTCGCGCAGGGAGGGGTTGCGGATCTCCAGGGTGTCCAGGATCACCGCGACGCCCTTGCGGTCGTACGCCGTCCGCTCCAGGTCGTCGACCGTCCTCGGCAGCTCGACCCGGCGCTCCAGCTCGGTGAGCCGGCGGTTGAGCTTGACGGACTCCAGGTGGTCGCGCAGATTCTGCCCGACCTTGCCCTTGACCTCGTCGACGCGCTCGACCAGTTCGGCGAAGGATCCGAACTGGTTGATCCACTTCGCGGCCGTCTTCTCGCCGACGCCCGGGATGCCGGGCAGGTTGTCGGACGGGTCGCCGCGCAGGGCCGCGAAGTCGGGGTACTGGGTGGGGGTCAGCCCGTACTTCTCGAAGACCTTCTCCGGCGTGAAGCGGGTCAGCTCCGAGACGCCCTTGGTCGGATACAGGACCGTGGTGTGCTCGCTGACCAGCTGGAAGGAGTCCCGGTCGCCGGTGACGATCAGGACGTCGAAGCCCTCGGCCTCGGCCTGGGTGGCGAGGGTGGCGATGACGTCGTCCGCCTCGAAGCCCTCGACGGCGAAGCGGGGGACGTGCATCGAGTCGAGCAGCTCGCCGATCAGCTCCACCTGCCCCTTGAACTCGTCCGGGGTCTTGGAGCGGTTCGCCTTGTACTCGGTGAACTCCTCGGACCGCCAGGTCTTGCGGGAGACGTCGAACGCCACCGCGAAGTGCGTGGGTGCCTCGTCACGCAGGGTGTTGGCCAGCATCGACGCGAAACCGTAGATCGCGTTGGTCGGCTGGCCCGTCGCGGTCGTGAAGTTCTCCGCGGGCAGCGCGAAGAACGCGCGGTACGCCAGCGAGTGCCCGTCCATGAGCATCAGCCGCGGTCGGCCGCCGGAGGTGCTGTCGGTCTTCTTCGATGCTGTCTTCGCCACGACACCGATCCTGCCATGTGGCACTGACAGTCGGTGCCGGGTGCGCCTGTGGCACGGGTGCGGTTCTACGGTGCGGGTGCGTCGTGGCTGGTCGCGCCCACGCGGCGGAGCCGCACATCGAGCAGAGCCCCGCGCCCCTTCAGGGCGCCGGTCGCGCCCGTCATCCCAAGCTGTCGGCGGCGCGTGCGAGGATCGGAGACGTACTTCACACGTGTACGCGAAGGAGCGCGCGATGGCCACCAAGCCGCCCAAGGGTGATCCGGTTCAGGACGCGCCGCAGGTCTCACAGCCGCAGCACGCGGCGGCGGGCATCCCGGCGATCGGTCACACCCTGCGGATCGCGCAGCGGCAGATGGGCGTGCGACGGACGGCGCTGACGCTGCTGAACGTCAACCAGAAGGACGGCTTCGACTGCCCGGGCTGCGCCTGGCCGGAGGGCGACCACCGGCACAGGGCGGAGTTCTGCGAGAACGGCGCGAAGGCCGTGGCCGAGGAGGCCACCCTGCGCCGTGTCACCCCGGAGTTCTTCGCCGCGCACTCCGTCGCCGACCTCGCGACCCGCAGCGGCTACTGGCTGGGCCAGCAGGGCCGCCTGACGCACCCGGTGTACCTGCCGGAGGGCGGCGAGCACTACGAACCGGTCACCTGGGAGCGCGCCTTCGACATCGTCGCCGAGGAGATCACGGCGCTGGACTCGCCCGACGAGTCGGTCTTCTACACCTCAGGACGCACCAGCAACGAGGCGGCGTTCCTCTACCAGCTCTTCGCGCGCGAGCTGGGCACCAACAACCTGCCGGACTGCTCCAACATGTGCCACGAGTCGTCCGGCTCGGCCCTGTCCGAGACCATCGGCGTCGGCAAGGGCAGCGTCCTGCTGGAGGACCTCCACAAGTCCGACCTGATCATCGTGGCGGGCCAGAACCCGGGCACCAACCACCCGCGGATGCTCTCCGCCCTGGAGAAGGCCAAGGCGAACGGCGCGCGGATCATCAGCGTCAACCCGCTGCCCGAGGCGGGTCTGGAACGCTTCAAGAACCCGCAGACCCCCAAGGGGCTCACCGCGGGCGCCTCGCTCACCGACCTGTTCCTGCAGATCCGGCTCGGCGGCGACCAGGCCCTCTTCCGGCTCCTCAACAAGCTGATCCTGGAGACCGAGGGCGCGGTCGACGAGTCCTTCGTCGCGGAACACACGCACGGCTACGACGCGTTCGCCGCGGCCGCCCGCGGCGCCGACTGGGACGAGACGCTCGCGGCGACCGGTCTCACGCGCGCGGAGATCGAGGAGGCGCTGCGCATGGTGCTCGCCTCGAAGCGCACCATCGTGTGCTGGGCGATGGGCCTGACCCAGCACAAGCACTCGGTGCCCACCATCCGCGAGGTCGTGAACTTCCTGCTGCTGCGCGGCAACATCGGCCGCCCGGGTGCGGGTGTCTGCCCGGTGCGCGGCCACTCCAACGTGCAGGGCGACCGCACGATGGGCATCTTCGAGCGGCCCGCGCCCGCGTTCCTGGACGCGCTGGAGAAGGAGTTCGGCTTCGCCCCGCCGCGCGAGCACGGCTACGACGTCGTACGGGCGATCCGCGCGCTGCGGGACGGCGAGGCGAAGGTCTTCTTCGCCATGGGCGGCAACTTCGTCTCCGCCTCCCCCGACACGGAGGTCACCGAGGCGGCCATGCGCCGCGCCCGCCTCACCGTGCACGTGTCGACGAAGCTGAACCGCTCGCACGCGGTCACGGGCGCACGGGCGCTGATCCTGCCGACGCTGGGCCGCACGGAACGCGATCTCCAGGGCGGCGGCGAGCAGTTCGTGACCGTCGAGGACTCCATGGGCATGGTGCACGCCTCGCGCGGGCGGCTGGAGCCCGCGAGCCGCCAACTGCTCTCCGAGCCGGCGATCGTGTGCCGCCTGGCCCGCCGAGTGCTGGGCGAGGACAGCCGCACGCCGTGGGAGGAGTTCGAGAAGGACTACGCGACGATCCGCGACCGCATCGGGCGGGTCGTCCCCGGCTTCGAGGACTTCAACGCGCGCGTGGCGCATCCCGGGGGCTTCGCGCTGCCGCACGCCCCGCGCGACGAGCGGCGCTTCCCGACGGCCACCGGAAAGGCCAACTTCACCGCCGCGCCGGTCGAGTTCCCCGAGCTGCCCGAGGGGCGGCTGCTGCTCCAGACGCTGCGCTCGCACGACCAGTACAACACCACGATCTACGGCCTGGACGACCGCTACCGCGGGATCAGGAACGGCCGCCGCGTCGTCCTGGTCAACCCGGAGGACGCCGGGAAGCTGGGCGTCGAGGACGGTGCGTACGTCGACCTGGTGAGCGAGTGGCGGGACGGGGTTGAGCGGCGGGCGCCCGGTTTCCGCGTCGTGCACTATCCGACGGCGCGGGGCTGCGCGGCGGCGTACTACCCGGAGACCAACGTCCTGGTGCCGCTGGACGCCACGGCGGACACCAGCAACACCCCGGCCAGCAAGTCCGTGGTCGTCCGTCTGGAACAATCGGCGACCGACTGAGCGTTTGCTCAGCGAAGCGAAGCGGCCGACCGGTCCCGCGACCGGCCCGCAGGCGCACACAGGCGGATCGACGAAACGGAGCCGGCCCATGGGCGAGCAGCAGCAGGTGCAGTTCCCGCAGGAGGTCATCGACGAGTACGCCGCGCTCGGCGTCGACCTGCCCGCCCTGTTCTCCGCCGGGCCCCTGGGGACGCGCATGGGCGTCCAGATCGTCGAGGCGTCGGCGGACCGGGTCGTCGGCACCATGCCGGTGGAGGGCAACACCCAGCCGTACGGGCTGCTGCACGGCGGCGCCTCGGCGGTGCTGGCCGAGACGCTCGGGTCGGTCGGCTCGATGCTCCACGGCGGCGCGTCCAAGATCGCCGTGGGTGTCGACCTGAACTGCACGCACCACCGCGGGGCCCGCTCCGGCCTGGTCACCGGAGTGGCCACGCCGGTGCACCGGGGCCGGTCGACGGCGACGTACGACATCGTGATCAGCGACGAGCAGGACCGGCGGGTGTGCACGGCCCGCCTGACCTGCCTGCTGCGCGACGTGAACCCCGGCGACGGGGCGAAGGCGGGCAAGGCGGGCTGAGCCCCACCCCGCCCCGTCCCCTCACGGACCCGGCGACGGCGACGCGGGGCACCCCCGTCCCGCCCGACCGCCGCCGGGCACCGGCCCCGCGGGACACTGGACGGCGCCCGGCCCCGCGGCGACCATCGGTCCATGGCGCTGTCCGACCGGCGGTACGGCATCCCGCGGAAGATCTCGGACCCGGCGCGGGCCGTGCGGCGCGGCCGGGGCGCCCGCGGCGGCCCGAGCGGCGGCCCGCGGCGGTGACGCGCGGCATCGGACCGATCGAGCCCGGCGAGGAGACCCACGCCCGGGACACAGCGCACGCCCGGCCGCGCGGGCGTCTCGCCCGGCGCTACGACCGCCACCGCCGGGCCGTCCTCGCCTCCGCCGCCGCCCTCGTCGTCCTGGCGGGCGGCGGTTACCTGTACGCGAGCCGACCGGAGCCGGGGCCCGCTCCCCCGCCGCCGTACCCGTCCCAGGTGGTCGACGTCGTCTACGTGGCCCCCGTGGCCGGCCCGCCCGGGGACCGGGCGGGCGACTTCAGCTTCTCGGTGCTGCTGAGTGTGCGCTCCGGCCCGCCCGTCACCGTGACCCGGCTGACGCAGCCCTACGACGGCCTGTCGGTGACGTCCTCCCCCAGGGCACCTTTCCAGACAAAATCACATTCCGCCCGCAAGATCATTTTCACGATACGGGTGACGGAATGTGAAAAAGCGCCCCGGAATCTCAGCCTCCCTTTCTTGGATGTAACGCTGCGTAATACGCGTGCAATACAAGCCCACAGTTTCATCCTGGGTGGGCGCTATGCGCAGGACCTCTCCGAGGCCCTTGAGGTCGCCTGCAGCAACGATTCACGGTAATCACCAAAACGCCCCAGACGCCTGAACATGGGCCGTTGGTCCTGCGGGTTCTCAGCATGCGGACAGGGCGAATCGGCCTGAATTCCGCCCTTCTTCCCAGCCAGTACCGCTCTGCATTACCCGGTGTCATAACAAGAGAGTCACAGCATCAGTCAGACCCTCCTCCACGTTCCCCACACCCGCTTAGAGTCACGGCCAGTCACTGCGCCGTCGGATTATCAGTTCGGCCCAGCGCTCGACTCGACCGCCTCCACGGGGAAGCGGCCGCGCCAGGGAAAGGACTGATCGTGCGTCAACGTTCGCTCATCGCCATCACCGCCGCTCTGGCGGCGGGAGCGCTCACCCTCACCGCCTGCGGCTCGCGTGACGACGACGGCGGCGGCTCGGACTCCGGCAAGGGCGGCGGTGGCACCACCGTCGTCATCGGCGTCGACGCCCCGCTGACCGGCGACCTGTCCGCGCTCGGCCTCGGCATCAAGAACTCGGCGGACCTCGCGGCCAAGACGGCCAACAAGGAGAAGACCGTCGACGGCATCACCTTCGAGGTCGAAGCCCTCGACGACCAGGGCCAGCCGTCCGTCGGCCAGCAGAACGCCACCAAGTTCGTCGCCAACGACAAGGTCCTCGGCGTCGTCGGCCCGCTGAACTCCTCCGTCGGCGAGTCGATGCAGAAGGTCTTCGACACGGCGAAGCTGGTCGAGGTCTCCCCGGCCAACACCAACCCGTCGCTCACCCAGGGCGTGGACTGGCAGACCAAGAAGGTCCGGCCCTACAAGTCGTACTTCCGCACCGCGACCACGGACGCCATCCAGGGCCCGTTCGCCGCGCAGTACGTCTACAACGACTCCAAGAAGCGCAAGGTCTTCGTCATCGACGACAAGAAGACCTACGGCGCCGGCCTCGCCAAGACCTTCACCGAGGAGTTCAAGAAGCTCGGCGGCCAGGTCGTCGGCACCGAGCACATCAACCCCGACACCAAGGACTTCAACGCCGTCGCCACCAAGGTCAAGAACTCCGGCGCCGACGTCGTCTACTACGGCGGCGAATACCCGCAGGCCGGCCCCCTGAGCAAGCAGATCAAGGCAGCAGGGGCCAAGATTCCGCTGGTCGGCGGAGACGGCATCTACAGCGCCGACTTCATCAAGCTCGCCGGCGCCAGCGGCACCGGCGACCTCGCGACCTCCGTCGGCGCCCCGGTGGAAGAACTGCCCTCCGCCAAGGAATTCGTGGCGAACTACAAGACCGAGGGATACAAGGAGGCCTACGAGGCCTACGGCGGCTACTCCTACGACTCCGCCTGGGCGATCATCGAGGCCGTCAAGAAGGTCGTCGAGGCCAACGACGGCAAGCTCCCCGACGACGCCCGCTCCAAGGTCGTGGACGCCATGCAGGACGTCTCCTTCGACGGTGTGACCGGCAAGGTCTCCTTCGACGAGTTCGGTGACGCCACCAACAAGCAGCTCACCGTGTACGCCGTCGAGAACGGTGCCTGGGGTTCCGTCAAGTCCGGCACCTTCACCGGCTGACACACCCACCCGCACCACCCAGCCCACGAGCCGCGCGGGGCGCTGTTCCACAGGCGCCCCGCGCGCACTCGCATCCGGCCACATCCGTCGAACGTCCGAAAGTCTCGGAGGACATGCGGTGAACGAACTGCCGCAGCAGCTGGTCAACGGCCTGCTACTGGGATCCATGTACGGGCTGATCGCCATCGGCTACACAATGGTCTACGGCATTGTCCAGCTCATCAACTTCGCCCACGGCGAGATCTTCATGACCGGCGCCTTCGGCGCGCTCACGGTCTACGTCTACATCCTGCCCGACGGCACCTCCATGCTGATCGCCCTGCCCCTGATGCTCCTCGGCGCCATGGTCGTCTCCGTCGCCGTCGCCGTCGGGGCGGAACGGTTCGCCTACCGGCCCCTGCGCGGAGCCCCCCGCCTCGCCCCCCTCATCACGGCCATCGGCCTCTCCCTCGCCCTCCAGCAGGCGGTGTGGGCCTGGTACCCCGAGGCCAAGTCGGCCCGGACCTTCCCGCAGATCGACGGCGGCCCCTTCCACATCGGCAGTGTCACCCTGCAGACCGGCGACATCTTCCTGTTCATCGCCGCCCCGGTGAGCATGGCCATCCTCGGCTTCTTCGTGATGCGCACCCGCACCGGACGGGGCATGCAGGCCACCGCACAGGACCCGGACACCGCCAAGCTGATGGGCGTCAACACCGACCGCATCATCGTGGTCGCGTTCGCGCTCGGCGCCGTCTTCGCCGCCGTCGGGGCCGTGGCCAACGGCCTCAAGTACGGCCAGATCGACTTCAAGATGGGCTTCATCCTCGGCCTCAAGGCGTTCACCGCGGCCGTCCTCGGCGGCATCGGCAACATCTACGGCGCCATGATCGGCGGCATCACCCTCGGCGTCGCCGAGACCCTGGCCACCGCCTACATCGCCGACATCCCCGGCCTGGACAAGTTCGGCAGCCAGTCCTGGTCCGACGTCTGGGCCTTCATCCTCCTCATCCTCGTGCTGTTGTTCAGGCCACAGGGCCTGCTCGGCGAACGCGTTGCGGACAGGGCGTGACACCGATGACCACACAGACCACCGCGCCGAAGAACACCGGTGCCCCCGCCGCGAGCGACGCCTCCGGCCTCATCGGCATCCCCGCGCACATCGGCCGCGCCCTCGCCACCGGCGGTGGCGTCCTCACCGTCGTCTCCACCTTCCTCGCCTGGACCTGGACCGCGGAGTTCCCCGGCGACCTCACCGTCTACGGCTACCCGGGCGGCCTCCAGGTGCTGGTGCTGGTCGCCGGCGCCCTCACCGCGCTCATCGGCCTCGCGTCGTACGGCGTCAAGGGGCTGCGCTGGCTCGTGCCGGCCGGCGCCGACGCGGCCCTCCGCTTCGCCGCTCTCGCCGCCTTCGCCACCGCCTGGTACACGGTCATCGCGATCAGTGCCCAACTCGGCGGCGTCGTCAACCTGGAGCCCGGCGGCTACGTCGCGGCCGCCGCCACCCTGATCACCTTCCTCGGCTCCCTCGCCCTGCCCGTCGAGCGCCCCGAACCCGACCCGTTCGACCCCGACGACACCGGCTGGGAGCGGTTCAAGCACACCAGCTCCCACAACTGGCAGATCGTCAAGGCGGCCTTCGCCTCCGGCAGCCCGCGCCCCGTGCGCGCCCTGCCGTCCTACGCCGAGATCCTGATCATCGTCGCCGTCCTCGCCGTCGGCCTGTTCGTCTTCACCTACGGCATCGGCACCGAGTACGACGAACTCTTCGTCGGCTTCCTCATCACGGCCGGCTTCGGCTTCGCCGCCCTCAACAAGTCCGGCCTGATCGCCCAGGTCTCCGAGATCACGGCACGCCACCAGAACATCACCGTCTGCGGCGCGTTCGTCGCGGCGGCCTGCTTCCCCTTCACCCAGTCCGACGACCAGTACGCCACCATCGGCGTCTACATCCTCATCTTCGCCACGGTCGCCCTGGGCCTGAACATCGTCGTCGGCCTCGCCGGCCTGCTCGACCTCGGCTACGTCGCCTTCCTCGGCGTCGGCGCCTACGCCGCCTCCATGGTCTCCGGCTCCCCCAGCTCGCCGTTCGACCTGCACCTCCCCTTCTGGGGCGCGGTCCTCGTCGGCGCCGCCGCCTCACTGGTCTTCGGCGTCCTCATCGGCGCCCCCACCCTGCGACTGCGCGGCGACTACCTCGCCATCGTGACCCTCGGCTTCGGAGAGATCTTCCGGATCACCGCCAACAACCTGGACGGCACCTCCGGGCCGGACGTCACCAACGGCTCCAACGGCATCTCGTCCATCCCCGACCTCAACGTCCTCGGCTTCGACCTCGGCATCGCGCACGACATCGGCGGCTTCACCATCGGCCGGTTCGCCAACTACTTCTTCCTCATGCTCGTCATCACGGCCGTCGTCGTCCTCGTCTTCCGACGCAGCGGCGACTCCCGCATCGGCCGCGCCTGGGTCGCCATCCGCGAGGACGAGACCGCCGCACTCGCCATGGGCATCAACGGCTTCCGCGTCAAACTCATCGCCTTCGCCGTCGGCGCCTCCCTCGCCGGACTCGCCGGCACCGTACAGGCCCACGTCACCTACACCGTGACCCCCGAGCAGTACCTCTTCGCCGGCACCACCCCGCCCAACTCCGCCTTCCTGCTCGCCGCGGTCGTACTCGGCGGCATGGGCACCATCGCCGGCCCGCTCATCGGCGCCTCGCTGCTCTTCCTGATCCCCAACAAGCTCCAGTTCCTCGACGACTACCAGCTCTTCGCCTTCGGACTCGCACTCGTCCTGCTGATGCGCTTCCGCCCCGAAGGACTCATCGCCAACCGGCGCCGCAAGCTGGAATTCCACGAAGAGGCCGAAGCGCCCACAGTCCTGAGCAAGACAGGGGCCTGACCACCATGACCACCGACACCACCACCAAGGACACCGCACCGGGCGCCCCCGCCCCCGGCACCACCATCCTCGACGCACGCGGTGTCACCATGCGCTTCGGCGGACTCACCGCCGTGAACAACGTCGACCTCACCGTCAACAGCGGCGAGATCGTCGGCCTGATCGGACCCAACGGCGCCGGCAAGACGACCTTCTTCAACTGCCTCACCGGCCTCTACATCCCCACCGAGGGAGAGGTCCGCTACAAGGACCGCGTCCTGCCGGCCAAGTCCTTCAAAGTGACCGCCGCCGGCATCGCCCGCACCTTCCAGAACATCCGCCTCTTCGGCAACATGACCGTCCTGGAGAACGTCCTCGTCGGCCGCCACACCCGCACCAAGGAAGGCTTCTGGTCGGCCGTACTGCGCGGCCCCGGCTTCCATCGCGCCGAGAAGGCCTCCCGCGAACGCGCCCTGGAACTCCTGGAGTTCGTCGGCCTCGCCGCCAAGGCCGACCATCTCGCGCGCAACCTGCCCTACGGCGAGCAGCGCAAGCTGGAGATCGCCCGCGCCCTCGCCAGCGAACCGGGACTGCTCCTCCTGGACGAGCCGACCGCCGGCATGAACCCCCAGGAGACCCGAGCCACCGAAGAACTCGTCTTCGCGATCCGCGACCAGGGCATCGCCGTCCTCGTCATCGAGCACGACATGCGCTTCATCTTCAACCTCTGCGACCGCGTCGCCGTCCTCGTCCAGGGCGAGAAACTCGTCGAGGGCGACAGCGCCACCGTGCAGGGCGACGAACGCGTCGTCGCCGCCTACCTCGGCGAACCCCTCGAGAACGACCCGGGCGCCGCGGAGGCCGCCGAGGTGGAGGCCGCCGAAGCCGCCCAGGCCGACACCACCAAGGACACCGCGGCCGGCAAGGAGAACGACCGATGACCGCACTCCTCGAGGTCGAGGACCTCCGCGTCGCCTACGGCAAGATCGAAGCCGTCAAGGGCATCTCCTTCACGGTCGACGCCGGCGAAGTGGTCACCCTCATCGGCACCAACGGCGCCGGCAAGACCACCACCCTGCGCACCCTCTCCGGACTGCTCAAACCGGTCGGCGGCCAGATCAGGTTCGGCGGCAAGTCCCTCAAGAAGACCCCCGCCCACCAGATCGTCTCCCTGGGCCTGGCCCACTCGCCCGAGGGCCGGCACATCTTCCCCCGCATGACCATCGAGGACAACCTCCGCCTCGGCGCCTTCCTGCGCAACGACAGGCCCGGCATCGAGAAGGACATCCAGCGGGCCTACGACCTCTTCCCGATCCTCGGCGAACGCCGCAAGCAGGCCGCGGGCACCCTCTCCGGCGGCGAGCAGCAGATGCTCGCCATGGGCCGCGCCCTCATGTCCCAGCCGAAACTGCTCATGCTCGACGAACCTTCCATGGGCCTCTCACCGATCATGATGCAGAAGATCATGTCGACGATCGCCGAGCTGAAGTCCCAGGGCACAACCATCCTGCTCGTCGAGCAGAACGCCCAGGCAGCCCTGTCCCTGGCGGACCACGGACACGTCATGGAGGTCGGCAACATCGTCCTGTCCGGCACCGGCCAGGACCTCCTCCACGACGAGTCGGTCCGCAAGGCCTACCTCGGCGAGGACTGACCCACCCGGCAGACCGCACGGCGAAGGCCCGCGCCCCCCTCACGGGGACGCGGGCCTTCGCCACGCTCGCTCAGCCCTTGGACGCCTTCTTCTCCTCGGCGTCCTGAATGACCGCCTCGGCCACCTGCTGCATCGACATCCGCCGGTCCATCGACGTCTTCTGGATCCACCGGAACGCCGCCGGCTCGGTCAGCCCGTACTCCGTCTGCAGCACCGACTTCGCACGGTCCACCAGCTTCCGCGTCTCCAGACGCAGGCTGAGGTCCGCGACCTCCTTCTCCAGCGCCTTCAGCTCCGTGAACCGCGAGACCGCCATCTCGATCGCCGGCACGACGTCACTCTTGCTGAACGGCTTCACCAGGTACGCCATGGCCCCGGCGTCCCTGGCCCGCTCCACCAGGTCGCGCTGCGAGAACGCGGTCAGCATCAGCACCGGCGCGATGCTCTCCTCGGCGATCTTCTCCGCCGCGGAGATGCCGTCCAGCTTCGGCATCTTCACGTCGAGGATCACCAGGTCGGGCCGGTGCTCCCGGGCCAGCTCGACGGCCTGCTCCCCGTCACCGGCCTCGCCGACGACGGAGTACCCCTCCTCCTCCAGCATCTCCTTGAGATCCAGCCGGATGAGCGCCTCGTCCTCGGCGATGACGACACGGGTCGTCAGCGGAGGCACGTGCGACTGCTCGTCATCGGTCACGTCGGCGGGCTGGGGCGACTCGGGGGCGGTCACGTGGGCTCCTCGTTCGGGGCAGGGGTGCTGCTGACAAGAGCCTACCTAGCTGCGGTAAGGTGTACGCGCGGAGGGTCGGGGGAAACCTTCGATCCCGCGGGCCCCGGTAGCCCAATTGGCAGCAGGCAATGGATTCAAAACCCATACAGTGTCGGTTCGAGTCCGACCCGGGGCACTTTTCCTTGGTTTCCAAGATTACCGTCAGCGAGTGGATGTCCACGTTCTCGTGAACATCCATTTTTTGCTGTGTGTCGATGCTTCCGCGCCCGCAGAGTGGCCGCATGTACGACGTGAGCACACGAACGCGAGCACTGGCCTTGGTGGCACAAGGGCGGAGCCTGAACTCGGTCAGCAAGGAAACCGGCATATCCCGCGCCGCCATCCGCTCCTGGCAGACCCGCATCGAGCCTCTGCCACGCATGCGACAAGGCTTCTGCTCGCTCTGCGGTCCGACGGCCAAGCCACCCGAGGACCGGGCGGCATACGCCTACCTGCTCGGTCTCTATCTCGGCGATGGCTGCATCAGCCCCGGCGCACGGTCGGGCTACTTCCTCCGGATTGCCTGCGCCGACGCGTGGCCCGGCCTCGTCGATGCGTGCGCTGCCGCGGTCCAGGCCGTCAATCCCAGCGGCAAGGCCCACCGGGTCCAAGCCGTCGGATACACGTCCGTGGTCGGCTACAGCGGACACTGGCCCTGCTTCTTCCCTCAACACGGCCCCGGCAAAAAGCACGATCGCCGGATCGCTCTCGATCCTTGGCAACAGACGATCGTCGACGCTCACCCCTGGGCGTTCGTCCGGGGCCTCATCCACTCCGACGGCTGCCGCATCACCAATTGGACCCAGAGGAGCGTCGGCGGGGTACTCAAGCGCTACGAATATCCCCGGTACTTCTTCACCAACGTCTCGGCCGACATCCGCCGCCTGTACACCGACACCCTCGACTCTCTCGGCGTCGAGTGGACCCGGTGCACACGCAACGGGATCCCTTTCAACATCTCCGTAGCCCGCAGAGCCTCCGTGGTCCTCATGGACGCTCACGTCGGGCCCAAGTACTGACGGCCTACTGGGGACTGTCGTCCTCCCCGATGTGGTGGACCCGTACCAGGTTCGTCGTGCCGGACACCCCCGGCGGTGAGCCGGCCGTGATGACCACGACGTCGCCCTTCTCGCAGCGGCCGTACCGGGTGAGGAGCTCGTCCACCTGGTCGACCATCGCGTCCGTGGAGTCCACGTGCGGGCCGAGGAACGTCTCCACGCCCCAGGTCAGGCTCAGCTGCGAGCGGGTCGCCGGTTCCGGGGTGAAGGCGAGCAGGGGGATGGGTGAGCGGTAGCGGGAGAGGCGGCGGACGGTGTCGCCGGACTGGGTGAAGGCGACCAGGAACTTCGCGCCGAGGAAGTCGCCCGTCTCGGCGGCGGCGCGGGCGACGGCGCCGCCCTGAGTGCGGGGCTTGTTGCGCTCGGTCAGCGGCGGCAGCCCCTTGGCGAGGATGTCCTCCTCCGCGGCCTCGACGATGCGGGCCATGGTGCGCACCGTGTCGGTGGCGTGCTTGCCGACGCTGGTCTCGCCGGAGAGCATCACCGCGTCGGTGCCGTCGATGACGGCGTTGGCGACGTCCGAGGCCTCGGCGCGGGTCGGCCGGGCGTTGTCGATCATGGAGTCGAGCATCTGGGTGGCGACGATGACCGGCTTGGCGTTGCGCTTGGCGAGCTTGACGGCGCGTTTCTGGACGATCGGCACCTGTTCCAGGGGCATTTCGACGCCGAGGTCGCCCCGGGCGACCATGATGCCGTCGAAGGCGGCGACGATGTCCTCGATGTTCTCGACGGCCTGCGGTTTCTCGACCTTGGCGATGACCGGGAGGCGGCGGCCCTCCTCGTCCATGATGCGGTGGACGTCGAGGACGTCGCGTCCGCTGCGCACGAAGGAGAGGGCGACGGCGTCGAAGCCGGCCCGCAGCGCCCAGCGCAGGTCGTCCTCGTCCTTCTTCGACAGGGCGGGCACGGACACCGCGACGCCGGGGAGGTTGAGGCCCTTGTGGTCGGAGACCATGCCGCCCTCGACGACCTTCGTGCGGACGCGGGGTCCGTCGACGCCGGTCACCTGGAGGCAGACCTTGCCGTCGTCGACGAGGACGCGTTCGCCGGGGGTGACGTCCTCGGCGAGGCCGGCGTAGGTGGTGCCGCAGACGTGGCGGTCGCCGGTGACGCCTTCCTCGACGGTGATGGTGAAGGTGTCTCCGCGTTCAAGGAGTACGGGTCCTTCTCCGAAGTGGCCGAGGCGGATCTTCGGGCCCTGAAGGTCGGCGAGGGTGCCGACGCTGCGGCCGGTCTCGTCGGATGCCTTGCGGACACGGTGATAGCGCTCTTCGTGTTCGGCGTGGGTGCCGTGGCTGAAATTGAAGCGGGCGATGTCCATTCCGGCGTCGACCAGGTCTTTGATCTGGTCGTAGGAGTCGGTGGCGGGCCCAAGAGTGCAAACGATTTTCGCTCGGCGCATGGGTCGAGCCTATGACTTACCGACGGGTAGCGAATTGGCCGTGTATGACCACTCAACAACCTTTGAGTAAAGGGTTATTGACAAGTGTTGAATTGTGCGCCCGGCCGCTCCGATGAGCGTTTGAACGGGCGGCCGGCTCTTGACAGGAGGCATGTTCAGGACAGAATCTACGCGCGTTGCCAGATGGGGTACACAGGTCACCGAGGAGAGTCAGCCATGCCGTTGAACCGCCGCACGTTCCTGAGCAGGTCCGCCGTGACGGGGGCGGGGGTCGCGCTGGCCGGCGCGGCGGCGGCCCCGGCGGCCGAGGCGGCGCCCCAGGCGCACCGCGGCCGCAAGAAGCCCAAGCGGTACGCGCTGACCGTGCTCGGCACCACCGACCTGCACGGGCACGTCTTCAACTGGGACTACTTCAAGGACGCCGAGTACACGGACGCGGCGGGCAACGCCCAGGGCCTCGGCCGGATCTCCACCCTGGTGGACCAGGTGCGCGAGGAGAAGGGCCGCCACAACACGCTGCTCCTGGACGCGGGCGACACCATCCAGGGCACCCCGTTGACGTACTACTACGCCAAGGTCGATCCGATCACCGCCGAGGGCGGCCCGGTGCACCCGATGGCGCAGGCGATGAACGCCATCGGCTACGACGCGGTGGCGCTCGGCAACCACGAGTTCAACTACGGCATCGAGACGCTGCGCCGGTTCGAGGAGCAGTGCGACTTCCCGCTGCTCGGCGCGAACGCGGTCGACGCGAAGACGCTGAAGCCGGCCTTCCCGCCGTACTTCATGAAGACCTTCCGGGTGAAGGGGGCGCCGCCGGTGAAGGTGGCGGTGCTGGGGCTGACCAACCCGGGCATCGCGATCTGGGACAAGGCGTACGTGCAGGGGAAGCTGGCCTTCCCGGGCCTGGAGGAGCAGGCGGCCAAGTGGGTGCCGAAGCTGCGTTCGATGGGCGCGGACGTGGTGATCGTGTCGGCGCACTCCGGTTCGTCGGGCACGTCGTCCTACGGTGACCAGGTTCCGTACGTGGAGAACGCGGCGGCCGACGTGGCCCGGCAGGTGCCGGGGATCGACGCGATCCTGGTGGGCCACGCGCACGAGGAGATCGCGGAGCTGAAGGTCGTCAACGAGGAGACGGGGAGGACCGTCGTCCTGTCGGAGCCGTTGTGCTTCGCCGAGCGGCTCACCCTGTTCGACTTCGAACTGTTCTTCGAGCGGGGTCGTTGGCACGTCGAGTCGGTCAGGGCCTCGCTGCGGGACTCCGCCGCGGTCGAGGACGACCCGAGGATCACGAGGCTGCTGGCGGACGAGCACGCGAAGGTGGTGGCGTACGTCAACCAGGTCGTCGGCACGGCCACCGAGACCCTGACGACGGTCGAGGCGCGGTACAAGGACGCCCCGATCATCGACCTGATCACCAAGGTGCAGGAGGACGTGGTCAAGGAGGCGCTGGCGGGTACGGAGTACGCCGCGCTGCCGGTGCTCGCCCAGGCGTCGCCGTTCTCGCGGACCTCTCAGATCCCGGCCGGCGACGTGACGATCCGGGACCTGTCGAGCCTGTACGTGTACGACAACACGCTGGTCGCGAAGCTGCTGACGGGCGCGCAGCTGCGGGGGTACCTGGAGTACTCGGCGGAGTACTACGTGCAAACGGCGGCCGGTGCGCCGGTGGACGTGGAGAAGCTGACGAACGCGAACGGCCGCCCGGACTACAACTACGACTACGTGTCGGGTCTGAGGTACGAGATCGATGTCGCGCAGGCGGCCGGTTCGCGGATCCGGAACCTCACGTACGGCGGTGCTCCGCTGGACGACGCCCAGCAGTTCGTGCTGGCGGTGAACAACTACCGGGCCAACGGCGGCGGTGCCTTCCCGCACGTGGCGTCGGCCAAGGAGCTGTGGTCGGAGTCGACGGAGATCCGCACGCGGATCGCGGAGTGGGCGACCGCGAAGGGTGTGCTGGACCCGGAGGACTTCGCGTCCGCTGACTGGTCGCTGACGCGGAACGGTGAGCCGCTGTTCTGATCGCGGGCCTCTCAGGCTCCGTCCGCCAGGGGGGTGAGCGCCCGGTGGTGGCGTGCGGACGGGATCTGGGGCAGGCCGTCGGCCAGGCCGAAGGTGGTGAAGGCGGTGCGGCCGGGCAGGGGGTAGGGCTCCTGCCCGGTCAGGTCGTTGAGGATGGTCGCGCTGCGCCAGGCGGCGAGGCCGAGGTCGGGTGCGCCGACGCCGTGGGTGTGCGTCTCGGCGTTCTGGACGTAGACGGAGCCGGTGACGGAGGGGTCGAGGACGAGGCGGAAGCGGTCGTCGACGCGGGGGCGTTCGCGGCTGTCGCGCCGCATGTAGGGGTCGAGTCCGGCGAGGACGCGGCCCAGGGGGCGTTCGCGGTAGCCGGTGGCGAGCACGACGGCGTCGGTGGTGAGGCGTGAGCGGGTCTTCTGCTGTTCGTGTTCCAGGTGGAGTTCGACCTGGGTGGCGCCGATGCGGCCGGCGGTGCGGACGTGGACGCCGGGGGTGAGGGTGGTGTCGGGCCAGCCGCCGTCGAGGGTGCGGCGGTACAGCTCGTCGTGGATGGCGGCGGTGGTGTCGGCGTCGATGCCCTTGTGCAGTTGCCACTGGGCGGCGACGAGGCGGTCGCGGACCGGTTCGGCCAGGCCGTGGAAGTAGCGGGTGTAGTCGGGGGTGAAGTGCTCCAGGCCGAGCTTGGAGTACTCCATCGGGGCGAGGGCCTCGGTGCGGCCGAGCCAGTGCAGCCGCTCGTGCCCGGCGGGGCGGTGGCGGAGCAGGTCGAGGAAGGTCTCCGCGCCGGACTGGCCGGTTCCGATGACGGTGACGTGGCCGGCGGCCAGGAGCGTGTCGCGGTGGGTGAGGTAGTCGGCGGCGTGGACGACGGGGACGCGGGGGTCGTCGACGAGGGGCCTGAGCGGGTCGGGGACGTGGGGTTCGGTACCGACGCCCAGGACGACGTTCCTGGTGTGGGTGCGGCCGAGGGCCTCGGCCTCTCCGTCGGAGTCGAGCTGGGTGTAGTCGACCTCGAAGAGGCCGCGTTCGGGGTTCCAGCGGACCGCGTCGACCTGGTGGTGGAAGTGGAGGGAGGGCAGGTTCCCGGCGACCCAGCGGCAGTAGGCGTCGTACTCGGCACGCTCGATGTGGAAGCGTTCGGCGAAGTAGAAGGGGAAGAGCCGTTCTCTGGCCCTGAGGTGGTTGAGGAAGGTCCAGGGGCTCGCCGGGTCGGCGAGGGTGACCAGGTCGGCGAGGAAGGGCACCTGGACGCGCGCGCCGTCGAGGAGGAGGCCGGGATGCCAGCGGAAGGCGGGGCGCTGGTCGTAGAAGACGGCGTCGAGGCCGGTGAGGGGGTCGGCGAGGGCCGCGAGGGAGAGGTTGAAGGGGCCGACGCCGATGCCGACGAGGTCGCGGGGGGCGTCGGGGGCGGGGTGCGGGGCGGTGTTCATCGGGGGGTGGGTCCTTCCACGAGCGTGAGGAGGGCGGCGAGGTCGTCCGGTCCGGCGTGGGGGTTGAGGAGGGTCGCCTTGAGCCAGAGCCGGCCGTCGGCGCGGGCCCGGCCGAGGACGGCGCGGCCGGTGGTGAGCAGGGTGCGGCGTACGGCGGCGACGGCGTCGTCGGTGGCGCCCGCGGGCCGGAACAGGACCGTGCTGATGGTGGGCGGGGCGTGCAGTTCGAATCCGGGGTGGGTCGCGACCAGGTCGGCGAACTCCCGGGCGAGGGAGCAGACCGTGTCGACGAGGGCGCCCAGTCCGGCGCGGCCGAGGGTTTTGAGGGTGACGGCGGTTTTGAGGACGTCGGGGCGGCGGCTGGTGCGCGGGGAGCGGCCGAGGAGGTCGGGCAGGCCCGCGTCGGTGTCGTCGTCGGCGTTGAGGTAGTCGGCGCGGTGGTGGAGGGCGGCGAGGTCGCCGGTGTCGGTGACCGTGAGGACGCCCGCCGGAATCGGCTGCCAGCCGAGCTTGTGGAGGTCCAGGGCGACGGTGTCGGCGGCGTCCAGTCCCGTGAGCCGGGCGCGGTGCCGGTCGCTGAAGAGGAGGCCCGCTCCGTAGGCGGCGTCGACGTGGAGGCGGGCGCCGTGGGCGGTGCAGCGGTCGGCGATCTCGGGCAGGGGGTCGATGAGCCCGGCGTCGGTGGTGCCGGCGGTGGCGGCGACGAGGTGGGGTCCGGGGACCTGAGTGAGGGCCTCGTCGAGGGCGGCGGGGTCCAGGACGCCGGCGGGGGCGGGCACGACGACGGGGTCGGGCAGGCCCAGCAGCCAGGCGGCGCGGGGCAGGGAGTGGTGGGCGTGTTCCCCGTGGACCAGTCGCAGGGCGGCGCCGTGCCTCTCGCGGGCGAGGAGGACGGCGAGCTGGTTGGACTCGGTGCCGCCGGTGGTGACGAGGGCGTCGGCGGCGCCGGTCTCCCGGGCGAGGGCGCGGGTGACGAGGGTTTCGAGGGCGGAGGCGGCGGGTGCCTGGTCCCAGGAGTCGAGGGAGGGGTTGAGGACGCTGGCGGCGAGGTCGGCGGCCGCGGCGACCGCGAGGGGCGGGGCGTGCAGGTGGGCGGCGCACAGGGGATGGGCGGGGTCGGCGGCGCCCTCGGCGAGCGCGGTGACCAGGGCGCGCAGCGCGTCGGGGTCGCCGCGGTCGGGGAGGATGTCGCCGGCCGCGGCCGCGACCCGGGCGGCGACGGTGTCGGGGCCGCCCGCGGGCAGCGGGCCGCGGCGTGCGGCGGTGCCGGTGCGCAGGGCGTCGAGCACGGTGTCGAGCAGGGGCCGCAGGGCGTCGGTGCCGTGCGGGCCCGAGGCGAGGGGCGGCAGGCCCATGGGCTGTCCTTGGGGCGCGGGGGCTGGGGTTCCAGCTTGTACGCGCGGGTGCGCGTACGCCCGGACAGCTCAGTGATCACAACCCGAAAGGGGTATCCGAGCGCCCCTCTCCCCCGCCTGCCGCCCCGCCCCGGGCTCAGCGCGTGCCGGCCTCCCGTACCCGCAGGGCGCGGTGGAGGTCGTCGAGCTGGTCGGCGAGCTTGCGGCGCAGGGCGGGGAGGGGGTCGGCGTGGGCGAGGCACTCCTGGCCGAGGCGGAGGGTGTCGGCGTCGACGGCGTGGGCGGGGAACGCCCAGCGGCCGGCGGCGTCGGCGATGGCGGGGCCGCGGCGGGTGGCGAGCGCGACGGCGTCGGTGTAGTAGCGCGGGACGTAGTCGGCCACGAGGTCGGCCTGTTCGGGCTGCCAGAAGCCCTGGGCGGTGGCGGTGAACAGGTAGTTGGAGAGGTCGTCGGCGGTGAACATGGCGTCCCAGGCGCGTGCCTTCGCCTCGGGGTCGGGCAGTGCGGCGCGGCAGCGGGCGGCGCCCTCCTGGCCGGTGGCGCTCGGGTCGTTCGCCAGTTCGGCGGCGATGGCGGCCTCGTCGGTGGCGCCGAGGACGGCGAGCCGGGTGAGGATGCGCCAGCGCAGCTCGGGGTCGAGTTCGGGGCCGCCGGGCACGGTGCCGTCGGCGAGCCAGGCGGCGATGGTGTCGGGGTGGGCGGCGGTGGCGATGCGGTGGCGTACGGCGATCAGGCGCAGGCCGGGGTGGTCGCCGTCCTCGGTGCGGCGGATGAGGTCGCGGCAGAGTTCGGCGAGGGTGTTGAGGGCGGCGGGCCGCTGTTGGGGGGTGGCGTAGCGGTCGGCGATCTGGCCGGCGGCGAAGGCGAGGACGCCGTCGACGAGCGCGAGGTCGGTTTCGTGCGGGAGGTGGGCGCGGGCGATGTCGAGGTAGGTGCCGGGAGGGAGTTCGCCGTCGCGGACGGCGTCCCTGAGGGCGTTCCAGACGACGGCCCGGGTGAGCGGGTCGGGCAGGCCGGACAGGCACTCCTGGAGGGTCCGGAAGGAGTGGGCGTCGAAGCGGATCTTGGCGTAGGTGAGGTCGCCGTCGTTGAGGACGACGAGCGCGGGTTGGGCGCCGGCGGTGCTGAGGGCGGTGTTCCCGGTGCCGAGGTCCGTTTCGATGCGCCGGCGGGGGGTGAGGCGGCCGGCGTCGTGGAGGTCGTGGTCGTAGACGCCGATGGTGATGCGGTGCGGTCGTTCGCCGCCGCCGGGCTTGAGGCTCCCGGCGTGCTTGAGGCCCTCGCCGTCCTTGGTGGGGTCGGGTGCGGACCAGGTTCCGGTGCTGCCCCGGTGCTGGATGTCGAGGTGCCAGTGGCCGTTGTCGGCGCTCAGGTCGGGCACGAGGGTGTCGACGCCGGTGGTGCGCAGCCAGGCGGCGGCCCAGGCGTGGACGTCGCGGTCGGTGGCGGCGGCGAGGGAGTCGAGGAAGTCGGCGAGGGAGGCGTTGGCGAACTTGTGCCGCTCGATGTGGGTGTTGATGCCGGCCAGGAAGTCCTTCTCGCCGAGCCAGGCGACGAGCTGGCGCAGGGCGGAGGCGCCCTTGGCGTAGGAGATGCCGTCGAAGTTGAGGAGGGCGGAGGCGGTGTCCCGGACGTTCTCGGGGGCGACGGGGTGGGTGGAGGGGCGCTGGTCTGCGTCGTAGCCCCAGGCTTTGCGGGTGACGCCGAAGTCGGTCCAGGTGTCGGTGAAGCGGGTGGCCTCGGCGGTGGTCTGGTAGCCCATGTACTCGGCGAAGGACTCGTTCAGCCAGATGTCGTCCCACCAGCGCAGGGTGACGAGGTCGCCGAACCACATGTGGGCCATCTCGTGGGCGATGACCATGGCGCGGGTCTGGCGCTGGGTGTCGGTGACGGCGGAGCGGAAGACGAACTCGTCGCGGAAGGTGACCAGGCCGGGGTTCTCCATGGCGCCGGCGTTGAACTCGGGGACGAAGGCCTGGTCGTAGGAGTCGAAGGGGTAGGGCTCGTCGAACTTCTCGTGGTACCGGTCGAAGCAGGCGCGGGTGACGTCGAGGAGTTCGTCGGCGTCGGCGTCCAGGTGGGGGGCGAGCGAGCGGCGGCAGTGGATGCCGAAGGGCAGGCCGCGGTGCTCGGTGCGTACGGAGTGCCAGGGGCCGGCGGCGACGGCGACGAGGTAGGTGGAGATCGGCGGGGTGGTGGCGGCCTTCCAGTGGCCGTCGCCGGTGTGTTCGGTGATGCCGTTGGCGAGGACGGTCCAGCCCTCGGGGGCGGTGACGGTGAGGTCGAAGACGGCCTTGAGGTCGGGCTGGTCGAAGGCGGCGTAGACGCGCTGGACGTCGTCGAGGAAGAGCTGGGTGTAGACGTAGGTCCCGCCGTCGCTGGGGTCGGTGAAGCGGTGCATGCCCTCGCCGGTGCGGGAGTAGCGCATGGCCGCGTCGACGCGCAGTTCGTGCTCGCCGGGGGCGAGTCCCTTCAGCGCCAGCCGGTTCTCGTCCAGGGCGGCCGGGTCGAGGGGGTGTCCGTCCAGGGTGGCGGAGCGCAGTTCGGCGGGCTTGACCTCGACGAAGGTGTCCGTGGTGTCCGTGTCGCCGCGGACGGTGAACCGGATGGCGGTCCGGGAGTCGAAGGTGTCGTCCCCACGGGTCAGATCGAGGTCGATCGTGTAGTGGTGGACGTCGAGGAGCCGGGAACGGGTCTGCGCTTCGTCGCGCGTCAGTACGGACATGCACGACATGCTGCCTGATGCCGTCGGCAGCGCACAGAGGCGGTTCGGTACGCGGAGTATGTCCGGTCCGTCGCGCAGAGCGTGCCGCTCTCCCGGCGTGCGCCCCCGTGGGCGGGGGCGCACGGTCTCAGTCGGAGGCTCGCACCGCGCCGCCGCCGTCGCCGCCGCCGTTGCTCTCGGCGATGCGCTCGTGGTGGTGGATCACCTCGGCGACGATGAAGTTCAGGAACTTCTCGGCGAAGGCCGGGTCCAGTTTGGCGCTCTCGGCGAGGGCGCGCAGCCGGGCGATCTGCCGGGCCTCCCGGGCCGGGTCGGCGGGCGGCAGCCGGTGGCGGGCCTTGAGGTGGCCGACCTGCTGGGTGCACTTGAAGCGCTCGGCGAGCATGTGGACGACGGCCGCGTCGATGTTGTCGATGCTGTCCCTCAGCCGGGCCAGCTCCTCGCGGACGGCGGGTTCGTCGGCACCGGTACCGGTGTTGCTGGTGGTCATGGGCGCACACCCTACGGGCGGCGGCCCGGCCGTCGCAGACCGTCTCAGGCGCTGAACGCCGTCCGGTCGGGTGCCGCTGCGTAGTCGCTCGTACCGCGTGTGCTTGCTCGTACAGTGGGGGCAGGGTCGAGGCGTCTTGGGGGTCGGGCGTGGCGAACGGCGGACCGGTCGAGCACGGGTTCCCGCATCTGGAGACGGTGCGGGAGGCCGTCACGGCGCTGTACCGGCGGCTGTCGCATGACACCGTGCAGTCGTTCTCGGCCAGTGTGGCGCCGGTCGACGTGGCGTTCTGCGACACCGACGACCTGTATCTGGGCGCGCAGCGGGTGGCCCGCGAGCTGGTGCGGCACTACCGGCTGCCGGACGCCCGCATGATCGTCTCCTTTCGCGAGATGACGCACGCGGCGAGCGTGGAGTTGACGGCGGGGCCGGAGTACTTCATCGAGCTGAACGATCGCTTCCGCACGCATCGCCGGGACATCGGCGCGGCCCTCGCGCACGAGGTGATGCACGTCTACCTGCACCGTCTCGACCTGGCCTTCGACGGCACGCGCGCCAACGAGATCCTCACCGACACGGCGACGACGTACCTGGGCGCGGGCTGGCTGCTGCTGGACGCCTACCGGGAGGACTCGGCGTCCTCGCAGAAGCTGGGGTATCTGACGCCGGAGGAGTTCGGTTACGTGCTGGCCAAGCGCGCGCTGCTGTTCGGGGAGGACCCGTCGGTGTGGTTCACCAGTCCGCAGGCCTACACGGCGTACGGCAGGGGGCTGGCCAGGGCCCGCCGGGACGAGCGGCAGCCGCCGCTGACCGCGGCCGGCTGGGCGGGCCGCCGCCGCTACGCCCGGGACCGCCGCCACGCGCAGGACGCGCGGGCCGCCGGGCCGGTCGCGGACGGCGGGCCGTATGCCTTCACCGCCGAGGCGCCGGGGCGACTGCGGGTGTCGTTCCCGTGCCCGACCTGCCACCAGCGGATCAGGGTGCCGGTGCGGGGGCGGGTGCGGGCGCGGTGCGGGCTGTGCCGGACGGTGCTGGAGTGCGACACGTGATCGGGGGCGCGGGGCGCGGGCGCGCTGCTTGAATGCCCGTATGACACAGGCCATCGAAGAACCGTGGGGCATCAGCGTGTTCGGCTCGGGCACGGTGCGGGACGAGCCGTCGTTCGCGCGGGTGCGGCCCGCGGTGGACGTGCTGGAACCGTCGCCGGAGCAGGCCTTCCAGCGGGCCGGGGAGGCCGTGGCCCGGCTGCGGGAGGTGCTGCGGCGGCACGGGGTGCCGGACGCCTCGGTCTCGGGCTCCCGACTGGGCCTCAGCTCGGAGTACGACGGCCACGGCGGTCGCCGGAGGACGCTCGGGTACCGGTGCCAGGCCTCGTACTCGGTGGAGACCGAGGCGCTGGACGACCTGGAGCGGCTGATCGCGGACGTGGTCGAGGCGGGCGCGCATCGGATCGACGGCGTCGAGTTCGACGTGCGCGACCGGCTCTCGCTGCTCGACGAGGCGCGGCGCAGGGCCGTGGCCGCGGCCCGCCGCAAGGCCGAGGTGTACGCGGAGGCGGCGGACGCGCGGCTGGGGCCGGTACTGCACATCCAGGACGTGGAGTCGGAGCCCGTCGCCGCGTTCCGTGCCTCCGCGGGCGGCGGTCCGCCCGGCGCGCTGGCCCCGGGAGTGGTGGAGGTGTCCGCCCGGGTCGCGCTGGGCTTCTCCCTCAGGCACTGAGCCGCCGTGCTCAGGCGGGCCGCACGATCCCCTGGGCGCGTGCGGCCGCCAGCCACTGGGGGAACTCGCCCACCAGCCGGTCGTACAGCTCGGCGTCGGTGACCTTGCGCGGGTCGCGGCCGGCGTGGAAGAACCCGGCGTTGTCGACGACCCGCTTGCCGGGCACCGCCAGTTCGTCGAGCCGCCGCAGATACTCGAACTGGCGGCTGTCCGGGTCGCCGAAGCCGACGAACTGCCAGAACAGCGGCAGCGGCGCCGCCTTGCACAGGTAGCGCTCGGCGGCGAGCCGGTTGATGGGGCCGCCGTCGGTCTGGAAGACGACCAGGGCGGGGTGGCGGGAGCCGCTGTCCAGGTAGTGGTCGATGACGGCGTCCATGGCGAGGTGGTAGCTGGTCTTGCCCATGTGGCCGAGGCCGGACACGATCCGCTCGATCCGCCCCTGGTGGTCGGCGAGGGCGATCTCGGTGACGGCGTCGACGTCGGTGGAGAAGAACACGACCGGGACGGTGCCGTCGTCGTCGAGGTGGGCGGAGAGGCTCAGCACGCGGTCGGCGAGCGCCTGGACGCTGCCGTCCTTGTAGTACGGCTTCATGGAGCCGGAGTAGTCGACGACGAGGTAGACCGCGGCCCGTTCCCCGGCCATGCGGTGCTTGGTCAGCGACTCCCCGGCGGTCTTGTACAGGTCGACCAGCGCGGGCGCCGTCTCCCTGACTTTGCTGAGACTGATCGCGGCCATGCGGACTCCCCCGTCGTCCCGACATACGTCGTTCGGGTGCCGAGGGTACGGCACGGCGCACCCCCGGCTCCCGGCCGGCCCACCGGCGTTCGCTATTTTGTTCGCCGCCGACCCCACCGGCTCACATCCGTCCGTCCCGAGGAGCCGGCCCCGTGGATTCCGAGTCCACCGTCACCATGTTCTATCGCCATCCGGCGGTGGAGTGCCACGTCCGCTGCACCCGCTGCGAGCGGTACATCTGCCCGGACTGCGTGCGTCAGGCGCCGGTCGGCCACCAGTGCCCCGCCTGTGTGCGGGAGGGGGCGCGGTCGGTGCGGCAGGCCCGGACCATCGTGGGCGGCAGGATGTCGACGACGCCCGTGGTGACGTACGTGCTGTTCGCCCTGAACGTGCTCGCGTACCTGGCGGAGGTGGTGCGGCCGGAGATCGTGGACCGGTTCGCCATGGTCGGTGCGCGGCTGGTCGGTCCGGGCGGGGAGTACTACACCGGCGGGGGGCCGTACCTCACGTCGGGGCCGCTGCGGACCGAGGGCGTCGCCGGGGGTGAGTGGGAGCGCCTGCTCACCAGTGCGTTCCTTCACCAGTCGCCCTTCGAGGGCGTCTTCGGGATCCTGCACATCACGGTGAACATGGTGGTGCTGTGGCAGTTGGGGCGGGTGGTGGAGCTGATGCTCGGTCGGGTCCGTTTCGCCGCCCTGTATCTGCTGTCGGCGCTCGGCGGTTCCGTCCTGGAGCTGGTCCTCGCCGACCCGGGGCGGGCCTCGGTCGGCGCGTCGGGTGCGATCTTCGGCACGGGGGCCGCGTACTACGTGCTCCACCGTCGGCTGGGCGCCGACACGGCACGGGTCAACCGGTTCGTGGCCGTGCTGGTGCTGTGGCTGCTGATCTCCGCCGGGTTCACCTCGTGGCAGGGTCATCTCGGCGGCCTCCTGGTGGGCGGCGCGCTGGCCCTGGCCTTCGCGTACGCGCCCCGGGACGGGCGCCGGGCGGCGGTGCAGGCCGGTGCGGGGGCCGGGCTGGTGGTGTTGCTGGCGGTGACGGCGGCGATCAAGGTGTCGGAAATGACAGGCGGAGGTATCCCCCTATGAAACGTGCCGGTGTGCTGCTCCTCGCGGCCGTTCCCGTGATCGCCGCGGGCGCGTACTTCGTCGTGCCGGACGACTCGGCGGACTCGGCCGGGGCCCCGGCCGCCGCCTCCGCCGCCGGGCCGGCCCGCGGCGACGCCAAGGACCGGGCCGAGAAGGAGCGCGAGGCGGACGACGCGCTGATCGCCGACCTGCCGCCGGGGCTCGCCGCACCGGCGAAGAAGGAGCTGGCCCAGCAGCTCGTCTCCAGCGCCGAGAACTCGACCACCCAGTGGCGCACCGCCTACGGCAGCATCGAGGACGTCGGGGACGGCGACGGGTACACCGCGGGCATCATCGGCTTCTGCACCGGCACCCACGACCTGCTGGCCCTGGTCGAGCGCTACACCGAGGCCCACCCGGACAACGGCCTGGCGACGTACCTGCCCGCCCTGCGCGAGGTCGACGGCAGCGACTCCCACGAGGGCCTGGACCCGGGCTTCACGGCGGCCTGGAAGGCGGAGGCCGAGGTCCCGGCGTTCCGCGAGGCGCAGGAGGAGGAGCGCGACCGGGTCTACTTCGAACCGGCGGTCCGGCTGGCCAAGCTGGACGGCCTGGGCACGCTCGGCCAGTTCGTCTACTACGACGCGATGGTCTTCCACGGCCCCGACACGGACCCCGAGGGCTTCTACGGGCTGCGCGAGCAGGCCATGGCCCGGGCGAAGACGCCGGGGCAGGGCGGCTCGGAGAAGCAGTACCTGGACACCTTCCTGAAGCTCCGCGTGCAGGCCATGCGGGACAAGCGTCCGGGCATCGACACCTCCCGCGTCGACACGGCCCAGCGCCGGTTCCTGACGGCCGGGAACATGCGGCTGGCGACGCCGCTGGTGTGGGAGATGTACGGCGACACGTACCGGGTGCCGTAGGCGGGGCGGGCCCCGCGCATGCGACAGCGCCTGCCCCTTGGTCCGGTCGGGGACAGGGCAGGCGCCATCAGTGTTCCGCACGCCATTGTGCGTAACGTTCTTCGGTTGTTCCGTCCGTCAGACCGCGAGGGCGCGGTCGGTCGGGCGGATCGGGGCCGGCAGGTCGCTGGCTCCGGTCAGGAAGCGGTCGGCGCCTCGCGCGGCCGAGCGGCCCTCGGCGATCGCCCAGACGATGAGCGACTGGCCGCGGCCGGCGTCACCGGCGACGAACACACCCGGCACGTTGGTCTGGAAGTCGGCGTCCCGGGCGATGTTACCCCGTGCGTCGAGCTCCAGGCCGAACTGGTCGACGAGGCCGTTGTCCTTGTCGGTGCCGGTGAAGCCCATGGCGAGGGTGACCAGCTGGGCCGGGATCTTCCGCTCGGTGCCCGGCTTCGACGTGAGCTTCCCGTCGGTGAACTCGACCTCGCTCAGGTGCAGCCACTGGACGTTGCCGTCCTCGTCGCCCTCGAAGTGGGTGGTGGAGACGGCGTAGACCCGTTCGCCGCCCTCCTCGTGGGCGCTGGTGACCTTGTACAGCATCGGGAAGGTCGGCCACGGCTGCGCGACCGGGTTCCGCTCCTCGCCGGGCCTGGGCATGATCTCCAGCTGGGTGACGGAGGCGGCGCCCTGGCGGTGGGCGGTGCCCACGCAGTCGGCGCCGGTGTCGCCGCCGCCGATGACGACGACGTGCTTGCCCTCGGCCGAGATCGGGGGCGCCACGTAGTCGCCCTCCTGGACCTTGTTGGCCAGCGGCAGGTACTCCATCGCCTGGTGGATGCCGTTCAGCTCGCGGCCGGGGACCGGCAGGTCGCGGGCGGTGGTGGAGCCGGCGGCGATGACGACGGCGTCGTAGCGTTTCTTGAGGCTGGTGGCCGTCAGGTCGCGGCCGACCTCGACGCCGGTGCGGAAGCGGGTGCCCTCGGCGCGCATCTGCTCTATGCGCCGGTTGATGTGCCGCTTCTCCATCTTGAACTCGGGGATGCCGTAGCGCAGGAGGCCTCCGACGCGGTCCGCGCGCTCGTAGACGGCGACGGTGTGACCGGCCCGGGTGAGCTGCTGGGCGGCGGCGAGACCCGCCGGGCCCGAGCCGATGACGGCGACGGTCTTGCCGGACAGGCGCTCCGGGATGCGCGGGGCGACGTCCCCGGTCTCCCACGCCTTGTCGATGATGGAGACCTCGACGTTCTTGATGGTGACCGGCGGCTGGTTGATGCCGAGCACGCATGCCGACTCGCACGGGGCCGGGCACAGGCGGCCGGTGAACTCCGGGAAGTTGTTGGTGGCGTGCAGGCGCTCGGACGCCGCCGACCAGTCCTCGCGGTAGGCGTAGTCGTTCCACTCGGGGATCAGGTTCCCGAGGGGGCAGCCGTTGTGGCAGAACGGGATGCCGCAGTCCATGCAGCGGCTGGCCTGCTTGCTGATGATCGGCAGCAGGGAGCCGGGGACGTAGACCTCGCTCCAGTCCTTGACGCGCTCGTCGACGGGGCGGGTCCGGGCGACCTCGCGTCCGTGGTTCAGGAAGCCCTTGGGATCAGCCATTGGTCGCCGCCTCCATCATCTTCTCGGTGGTCTCGGTCTCGGAGAGACCGGCTCGCTCGGCGGCGTCCTTGGCGGCGAGCACTGCCTTGTACGTACGGGGGATGAGCTTGCTGAAGCGCTCCACGGCGACGGGCCAGTCGGCGAGCAGCTTCCCGGCGACGGTGGACCCGGTCTCCTCGGCATGGCGGCGCACGGCGTCGTGCAGCCATTCCTTGTCGGCGTCGTCCAGTTCCTGGATCGCGTCGGCGTTGCCGGAGTTGACGTTGTCGCGGTCGAGGTCGACGACGTAGGCGACGCCGCCGGACATGCCGGCCGCGAAGTTGCGCCCGGTCTCGCCGAGGACGACGGCGTGGCCGCCGGTCATGTACTCGCAGCCGTGGTCGCCGACGCCCTCGGAGACGACCAGCGCGCCGGAGTTGCGGACGCAGAAGCGTTCGCCGACCTTGCCGCGCAGGAACATCTCGCCGCCGGTGGCGCCGTAGCCGATGGTGTTGCCGGCGATGGTGGAGTACTCGGCGAGGTGGTCGGCGCCCCGGTCGGGGCGGACGATCACGCGGCCGCCGGAGAGGCCCTTGCCGACGTAGTCGTTGGCGTCGCCCTCCAGGCGCAGCGTGACGCCGCGCGGGAGGAAGGCGCCGAAGGACTGGCCGGCCGAGCCGGTGAAGGTGATGTCGACGGTGTCGTCGGGCAGGCCCGCGCCGCCGAACTTCTTGGTGATCTCGTGGCCGAGCATGGTGCCGACCGTGCGGTTGATGTTGCGGATGGCGACCTGGGCGCGCACCGGGGAGGCCTCGGTGGCGTCCGAGGCGGACAGGGCGTCGGAGGCGAGCTTGATCAGCTGGTTGTCGAGTGCCTTCTCCAGGCCGTGGTCCTGGCCGACGGCCTGGTGGCGCACCGCGCCCTCGGGCAGCGCGGGCACGTGGAACAGCGGGGCCAGGTCGAGGCCCTGTGCCTTCCAGTGGTCGACGGCGCGGGTCACGTCGAGGGTCTCGGCGTGGCCGACGGCCTCCTCGATGGAGCGGTAGCCCAGTTCGGCGAGGATCTCGCGGACCTCTTCGGCGATGAACCGGAAGAAGTTCACGATGTACTCGGCCTTGCCGGAGAACCGGTCCCTGAGGACCGGGTTCTGGGTGGCGATGCCGACCGGGCAGGTGTCCAGGTGGCAGACGCGCATCATGACGCAGCCGGAGACGACGAGCGGCGCGGTGGCGAAGCCGAACTCCTCGGCGCCGAGCAGCGCGGCGATGACGACGTCGCGGCCGGTCTTGAGCTGGCCGTCGGTCTGGACGACGATCCGGTCGCGCAGGCCGTTGAGCAGCAGGGTCTGCTGGGTCTCGGCGAGGCCCAGCTCCCAGGGGCCGCCCGCGTGCTTGAGCGAGGTGAGCGGGGAGGCGCCGGTGCCGCCGTCGTGGCCGGAGATCAGCACCACGTCCGCGTGTGCCTTGGACACGCCCGCCGCGACCGTGCCGACGCCGACCTCGGAGACCAGCTTGACGTGGATCCGCGCCTGCGGGTTCGCGTTCTTCAGGTCGTGGATCAGCTGGGCCAGGTCTTCGATGGAGTAGATGTCGTGGTGCGGCGGCGGGGAGATCAGGCCGACGCCGGGGGTGCTGTGCCGGGTCTTGGCGACCCACGGGTACACCTTGTGGCCGGGCAGTTGGCCGCCCTCGCCGGGCTTGGCGCCCTGGGCCATCTTGATCTGGATGTCGTCGGCGTTGACCAGGTACTCGCTGGTGACGCCGAAGCGGCCGGAGGCGACCTGCTTGATGCTGGACCGGCGCGCGGGGTCGTACAGGCGCTCCGGGTCCTCGCCTCCCTCGCCGGTGTTGGACTTGCCGCCCAGCTGGTTCATGGCGATGGCGAGGGTCTCGTGCGCCTCCTGGGAGATGGAGCCGTACGACATGGCGCCGGTGGAGAAGCGCTTGACGATCTCGGAGACGGGTTCGACCTCGTCGAGGGGGACCGGCTGCCGGTCCGACGTGAAGCCGAAGAGGCCGCGCAGCGTCATCAGCCGCTCGGACTGCTCGTTGACCCGCTCGGTGTACTTCTTGAAGATGCCGTACTCGCCGGAGCGCGTCGAGTGCTGGAGGCGGAAGACCGTCTCCGGGTCGAACAGGTGCGGCTCGCCCTCGCGGCGCCACTGGTACTCGCCGCCGATGTCCAGGGTGCGGTGGGCCGGTGCGATGCCGCTGGCCGGGTACGCCTTGGCGTGGCGGGCGGCGACCTCCTCGGCGATGACGTCGATGCCGACGCCGCCGATCTTGGTGGCGGTGCCGTTGAAGTACTTGGCGACGAAGGCCTCGTCGAGGCCGACGGCCTCGAAGACCTGGGCGCCGCGGTAGGAGGCGACGGTGGAGATGCCCATCTTGGACATGACCTTGAGGACGCCCTTGCCGAGGGCGTAGATCAGGTTGCGGATGGCCTGCTCGGGCTCGCCGTCGACGGCCTGGAGGAAGGTGCCCGCGCGGACCAGGTCCTCGACGGACTCCATCGCCAGGTAGGGGTTGACGGCGGCGGCGCCGAAGCCGATGAGCAGGGCGACGTGGTGGACCTCGCGGACGTCGCCGGCCTCGACCAGCAGGCCCACCTCGGTGCGCTGCTTGGTGCGGATGAGGTGGTGGTGGACGGCGGCGGTGAGCAGCAGCGACGGGATCGGCGCGTGCTCGGCGTCCGAGTGGCGGTCGGAGAGGACGATGAGCCGGGCGCCGTTCTCGATGGCGGCGTCGGTCTCGGCGCAGATCTCCTCGATGCGGGCGGCGAGCGAGTCGCCGCCGCCGTGCACCCGGTAGAGGCCGGAGAGGGTGGCGGCCTTGAAGCCGGGCATGTCGCCGTCGGCGTTGATGTGGATGAGCTTGGCCAGCTCGTCGTTGTCGATCACCGGGAAGGGCAGCAGGACGCTGCGGCAGGAGGCGGCCGTCGGGTCCAGCAGGTTGCCCTGCGGGCCGAGCGAGGAGCGCAGGGAGGTGACCAGCTCCTCGCGGATGGCGTCCAGCGGCGGGTTGGTGACCTGGGCGAAGAGCTGGGTGAAGTAGTCGAAGAGCAGCCGGGGGCGCTCGGAGAGCGCGGCGATGGGCGAGTCGGTGCCCATGGAGCCGATCGGCTCGGCGCCGGCCTTGGCCATCGGCGCGAGGATGACGCGCAGCTCCTCCTCGGTGTACCCGAAGGTCTGCTGGCGGCGGGTGACCGAGGCGTGGGTGTGCACGATGTGCTCGCGCTCGGGCAGGTCGGACAGCTCGATCTCGCCGGCTTCGATCCACTCGGCGTACGGCTGCTCGGCGGCGAGCTGGGCCTTGATCTCGTCGTCCTCGATGATGCGGTGCTCGGCGGTGTCCACGAGGAACATGCGGCCGGGCTGGAGGCGGCCCTTGCGGACGACCTTCGCGGGGTCGATGTCGAGGACGCCGACCTCGGAGCCGAGGACGACGAGGCCGTCGTCGGTGACCCAGTAGCGGCCGGGGCGCAGGCCGTTGCGGTCGAGTACGGCGCCGACCTGGGTGCCGTCGGTGAAGGTGACGCAGGCGGGGCCGTCCCAGGGCTCCATCATCGTGGAGTGGAACTGATAGAAGGCACGCCGGTCCGCGTGCATCGAGTCGTGGTTCTCCCACGCCTCCGGGATCATCATCAGCACGGAGTGCGGCAGCGAGCGCCCGCCGAGGTGCAGCAGTTCCAGGACCTCGTCGAAGGAGGCGGAGTCGGAGGCGTCCGGCGTGCAGACCGGGAAGAGCCGCTCGAGGTCGGACGACGATCCGAACTGGCCGGAGGCGAGCTGGGACTCGCGGGCGCGCATCCAGTTGCGGTTGCCCTTGACCGTGTTGATCTCGCCGTTGTGCGCGACGAAGCGGTACGGGTGGGCCAGCGGCCAGGCCGGGAAGGTGTTGGTGGAGAACCGGGAGTGCACGAGCGCGATCGCGGAGGCGAAGCGGCGGTCGGACAGGTCCGGGAAGAACGGCTCCAGCTGGCCGGTGGTCAGCATGCCCTTGTAGACGATGGTCCGCGCGGACAGCGACGGGAAGTAGACGCCGGCCTCGCGCTCGGCGCGCTTGCGCAGCGCGAAGGCGTGGCGGTCGAGGGCGATGCCCCGGGAGGTGCCGTCACTCACGAAGATCTGCCGGAAGACCGGCATGGTCGAGCGGGCGGTGGCGCCCAGCATCTGCGGGGCGACCGGGACCTCGCGCCAGCCGAGGACCGTGAGGCCCTCCTCGGCGGCGATCGTCTCGATGCGCGAGACGGCGTCCTCGGTGCCGTCATCCGGCAGGAAGGCGATGCCGACGGCGTACGCCCCGGCCTCGGGCAGTTCGAATCCGGCCACCTCGCGGAAGAAGGCGTCCGGCACCTGGGAGAGGAGGCCCGCACCGTCGCCGGAGTCCGGCTCGGAGCCGGTGGCGCCGCGGTGCTCCAGGTTGCGCAGCACGGTGAGTGCCTGGTCGACCAGGGTGTGCGATGCCTCGCCGGTGAGAGTGGCGACGAAACCGACGCCGCAGGCGTCGTGCTCGTTGCGGGGGTCGTACATACCCTGCGCGGCAGGGCGAGCATCCATGAAGGACCAGTTCTGGCCATTCGCGGAATGCTGGGACGGCTGGCGCGGCGTACGCATCGGCTCTCCCGTCGTCGTCATCTGGCATGTGCGGTTGCCGAGGGACGACGTTGGCCCTCTGCGGTTCGGTGCAAAATTTGGTGCAGGTTACATGATGGATTGGTTCTCGGTAAACGGGACAATCCGTTCCAACATGCGGACACCGGAGGGTTGCGGCGGGGGTACCGAACCCGTGGGTGGAGGCTATGGAGACCGAAGCGAACAGATCGTTGTCCGTCGGCCCGGGGGGCGGAGGAAGCGTCGTCGCCCACTCCGCGAGTGCGCAGGGAGCTTCGTTGCCCACAGCGCTTACGGCTCATGCCCGGAGATTGCGCGGTCGAAACCAGCGAGTAACGGGTACGTATGCGGACCCCCGCATAAGTTCGAGCCGGACTATCCTACGGCCGTTCCGAACAGGCTGCCCAGGAGATACGTCACACCGGCCGCCGCGCCGCCGAGGGCGAGCTGCCGCAGTCCGCTGTACCACCAGCTGCGGGCCGTGACCTTGGCGACCACCGCGCCGCACAGGAACAGCCCGGCCAGCGCGAGCAGCACGGCGGGCCACAGGGCACCGGCGCCGAGCAGGAACGGCAGGACGGGGAGCAGGGCGCCCAGCGCGAAGGACCCGAACGAGGAGACGGCCGCGACGGTCGGTGACGGCAGGTCGGAGGGGTCGATGCCCAGCTCCTCGCGGGCGTGTATCTCCAGCGCCTGCTCGGGGTCGCTGGACAGCTGGCGGGCCACCTCACGGGCGAGCTCCGGCTCGACGCCGCGCGCCTCGTAGAGCGCGGCCAGCTCGGCCTCCTCGTCCGCCGGGTGCTTGCGCAGTTCGCGGCGCTCCACGTCCAGCTCGGCCTCGACCAGCTCACGCTGGGAGGCGACGGAGGTGTACTCGCCGGCGGCCATGGAGAAGGCACCGGCGGCCAGCCCGGCGAGCCCGCTGATCACCACGGTCTGCTGGCTCGCCGTACCGCCGGCGACACCGGTCATCAGGGCGAGGTTGGAGACCAGGCCGTCCATCGCGCCGAAGACGGCGGGGCGCAGCCAGCCGCCGTTCACGTCGCGGTGGGTGTGGTTGTCGCGGTGCGCCGCGTGCAGCGGCGCCTCGGTTTCGATGATGGCCATGAGGTTCCCCCCGGGGACTAGTTTGGACTCGTTCTACTTTTTAACAACACCCAATCTATGCCGATCATTTCCACCTCGCCAGCAAGGAAAGGCTGGGCTTACCTGCGGTTTTACCCTCGTGCGCTCATCCGTGATCTTGCCCGCACAGATGTCGACCGGGTGACGCTGGGTCCGGTGAGGCTGTGGCGCGCACCGCACCGGGGACAGATGCGCAAAGGGAGAGGAGAGGCCGCATGGCATCCACCGCCTGCATTCCCCCGGTCCCCGCGCCGCAGGACTCCGTCGGGCTGCGCGAGAGGGCCCGGGGCGCGCTGCTCGGACTGGCCGTGGGGGACGCCCTCGGAGCGCCGGCCGAGAACATGAAGCCGTCGCAGATCCGCGCCCGCTGGGGCCGCATCACGGGATACGTCGCCGACCGGCCCGCCGGGACCGACGACACGGAGTACGCGATCTTCTCCGGCCTGCTGCTGGCCCGGTACGGCTCCGCGCTCACCCCGGTCCATGTGGAGACGGCCTGGCACGAGTGGATCGCGGACCGGGAGGAGGGCCCGTTCCGGGGTGCGGGCTTCAGCGAGCGCGGCACCCTGGAGAACCTCCGCCGCGGGCTGGCCGCCCCCATCTCGGCCCAGCACCGGCACGCCTGGAGCGACGGCCTGGCGATGCGGGCCGCGCCGCACGGCGTGTTCGCGGCCGGCCGCCCGGCCGAGGCGGCCCGGCTGGCGGCGATCGACGGCTCGGTCAGCCACGAGGGCGAGGGCATCTACGGCGGCCAGGCGGTCGCGGCGGGCGTCGCGGCGGCGATGGCCGGGGCGCCGCCCGTGGCGGTCGTGGCCTCCGCCCTGGCCGTCGTACCGGACGACTCCTGGACCGCCCGCAGTCTGCGCCGCGCGATGACGGCGGCCCACCGCGGCGAGCGCGCGGTGCGCTCCGCGGTGGTCGTCGGCGGCTATCCGTGGACCGACCTGGCCCCCGAGGCGGTCGCCCTCGCCTTCGGCGCCTACGCGGCGGCCGACGGCGACTTCACGGACGCCGTGCTGACGGCCGTCAACATGGGCCGCGACGCCGACACCACGGCCGCGGTGGCCGGTGCCCTGGCCGGGGCGACCCGGGGCGTCCACGCCATTCCGGCCGACTGGTCCGCCGCCATCGGCCCCGCCCGCGGGAGCTGCCTGCCGACGATGGCCGGCCACCACGTCCTGGAGGTGGCCGACCTGCTGATCCACGGGACGCCGCCGGGGGACACGGACGGCGCGTCGCCACCACCGCGAGCGCCGCGGGGAGCGGAGCACGGGCCGCACGCCGCCGAGCGAGTACGCCGGGGACCGGAACGGGTGACGGCGGGTACGGGCGCAGCGACGCACTCCGCGCCCTGCGACACCGGCCTCCCGCCCCGCGAGCCGACACCCCCCGGCACCCGGCGACCACACCGGGACACGCCCCCGCCACCGGCGGAGGTGGGGACGTGAGCAGGACCAGACCGGCGGGCGAGGCAGCGGCCACCACGGCGTACGTCGCGCCACCCGAAGAGCCGGACCAGGAGACCCCCGGCGGAAGCGGACACCGCCCGGGGGGCGACCCGGGGCCCACACCGGGGCCCGAGCAGTGCGCCGAACCGGACCCCACACCGGGAACCGAGCAATGCACCGGACCGGACCCCACACCGGGAACCGAGCAATGCACCGAACCGGACCGCACGCCGAGCACCATTCCGGGCCCCATGCCGGAGACCGAGCCGGGGGCCGCACCGGAGACCGAGGCAGGCGCCGAACCGGTGATCGAGCCGCGCGCCGCACCGGACCCCACGCCGAACACCATGCCCGGCTCCACGCCAGAGGCTGGGCCGGGGGCCACGCCGAAGACCGAACCGGGCGCCACGGCGGGGACCAGGACAGGCGCCGAACCGGCAGCCGCACCGGAGACCGAACCGGGCGCCGCACCGCACCCCCCGCCGGGCCCCACACCGGAGACCGAACAGGGCGCCGCGCCGCACCCCCCGCCGGGCCCCACACCGGAGACCGAACCGGGCGCCGCACCGCACCCCCGCCGGGCCCCGCGCCGGAATCCGAGCCAGGGCCCCGGCCGTGCCCCGCACCGAGCGCCGCGTCGGAGGTCGTCGCGCCGTCCCGCACGGTGTCGCTTGCCGGGCGTATCGAGGGGCTCCTTCTCGGGCTGGCCGCCGGGGATGCCGCCGGTTGGCCCGCCGCGCGGCACCGGGCCGCCCGGATGCCGGAGTGGACGCGTCGGCTCACGCGTGAGCTGGACACCTTCGCCGAGCAGAACGCGACCACCACCCTCCCCGTCCCCATCGCCCTGAACCAGCCGCCGGAGCCGCTGCGCCTGGGGCCCTCGGACGACGCCGAGTGGGCGGCGTTCGCCGCGGAGGCGGTCCTGCGGGCCGGGGACGACAGCGCGCTCGGGGACGTGGGCCGGGACCGCCGGATGCGGGCCGCGATCGACCTGACCTGGAACGCCGTCGCCAGCGAGGTGGCCGCGGCGGCCGACCGCGCCCCCGAGGTCGAGTCGGCCGTACTGCCGCTGCGCGCCCGCATCTCGGTGCGGGCCGGACTCGGCAACCTCGCCGCCGGCCTGCGGCCGCCCGCCACCGGCCACGACAACCCGCACTACTTCGACGACGCCGCCTGCGTGCGGGCCTGCGTGCTCGCCGTCGCCCACCCCGGCGCCCCGCGGCTCGCCGCCGACCTCGCCGAGTTCGACGCCCGCTACACCCAGGACGGCGACGGCGTGCACGGCGCCCGGGCCATGGCGGCGGCACTGGCCCGCGCCCTCGACGGCGCCGGCGTGGACGCCTGCGTGGCGGCGGCGCTCGCGGAACTCCCCGAGGCGACGGAGATCGGCCGCAACGCCCGCCAGGCACTGGCCCTCGCGGCGGACGCCGAGAGCACCTTCGCCCTGGTCCCGCTCCTCGAACACCACATCGTCGACCACGTCTACAGCTACGGCATCGCCGCCGCCGAGACCGTCCCCGTCGCCCTCGCCCTGGCCACCGCCGCCGGGGGCCGCATCGCCGAGGCGGTGCCGGCGGCGGCCTGTCTGTCCAGGGTCGCGGACTCCGCCCCCGCGCTGGCGGGCGCCCTCACCGGCGCCCTGGGCGGCGGCACGTCGGTCCCCGCGTCCTGGCGGGACACCTGCCGCACCCTCCCCGGCTGCGTACTGCCCCGGCTCACCGGCACCGACCTGGTCGAACTCGCCGGACTCCTGCACGCCACCCGACCGTCCCGACCGGAAGGACGAGGCTCCTCATGACCCCCAGCACCCCGGACACCGCGCCCCTGGAGGACCGCGTCACCGGTGCCCTCGTCGGCGCGGCGGTCGGCGACGCGCTCGGCGGCCCCGTCGAGGGCTACTCCCCCGAGCAGATCCTCGAACGCCACGGCGGCCGCGTCCACGGCGTCGTCGGCCCCTGGAACGGCGACGCCTGGCGCACCGCCCGCCCCGTCGCCCCGTACCACAAGGGCGACGGCCACGTCACCGACGACACCCTGATGACCCACGCGCTGGTGCGGGTGTACGGCACCGTCCGCGACCACCTCGACGCCTACGCGGTCGCCGAGCACCTGGTCCCCGACCTGATCACGCACCCCCGCTGGATCCCGGAGCTGGAGGCCGAGGCACTCCCCCTCCAGCGGATCTTCCTGGCGGAGAAGTGGCTGGTGGCACGGATCCACTACGGCCACACGGACCCGCGCGAGGCCGGCACCGGCAACATCGTCAACTGCGGTGCCGCGATGTACATGGCTCCGGTCGGCCTGGTCAACGCGGCGAACCCCGGGGCCGCCTACGCCGAGGCCCTGGACGTCGCGGGCGCCCACCAGTCGTCGTACGGCCGGGAGGCGGCCGGTGTCCTGGCGGCGGCGGTGGCCGCGGCGTGCGTACCGGGGGCGACTGCGGAGTCGGTGGTGACGGCCGCGCTGTCCCTGGCCAAGGACGGCACCCGGGAGGCGATCGAGGCCGTGTGCGACGTGGCCCGCCGCCACTCGGAGTTCGAGTCGGCGCTCGCGCCGCTGCGGGCGGCGGTGGCCCCGTACGACACGGTGGGCCCCGACTACCGGGCGCCCTCGCTCGGCGCCCGTCGCCCCTCCCGGCTGCACGCGATCGAGGAGTTGCCCGTCGCCCTCGGCATGCTGCTCGTCTCCGGCGGCGACTTCCGGCACGCGGTGCTCGGCGCGGTCAACTACGGCCGCGACTGCGACTCCATCGCCACGATGGCGGGCGCGCTGGCCGGTGCGCTGGGTTCGCCCGTGCCGGAGGAGTGGGCCAAGACGGTCGCGGAGGCGAGCCGGCTGGACCTGTGGGAGCCCGCGGCGACGCTCACCGCGGTCGCGCGGGAGGTCTTCGCGCGGGATGTGCGCAGGCGGCGCGCGCACGAGGAGGCGTTCACCGCGGTCGGAGGCGCGGGATGCTCCGACTGACCTGGGCGCAGCCCGAGGACCTGATCGGTCACGAGTTGCGCCAGGCACGGCTGGACGGCCGCGACGCGTCGGCCGTCGCGGCCCGCTGGCGGGCGGCCGGCGGCGACGAGGCGCCGTCCCGGGCGGGTGCCTCCGCCCGGCCCGCCTCCCCACGGCTGCGCCTGCTGGCGGAAGACCTCCTGGACGAACTGGCCGGCCTGCCCGCCCCCTTGGCGGACAGCGAGCCGACGGACCTCGACCGGATCAGGGCCCTGTGCCCCGACTGGCCGCTCCGCGCCCCCGCCGCGCCGATGCCGCCCACCCGGCCGGAAACCACCGGGACGGAGTCCACCCGACTGGAGCCCACCCGACTGGAGCCCACCCGGTCGAAGCCCACCCGGCTGGAGCCCACCCGGCCGGAGCCCACCCGATCGGAGCCCACCCGGCCGGAGCCCACCCGGCTGGAGGCCGCCTGGCTGGGCCGCGCCGTCGGCTGCCTCCTGGGCAAACCCGTCGAGAAGCTCCCGCTGACCGGCATCCGCCGCCTCGGCCGGGCCGCCGGGAACTGGCCCCCGACCACGTACTTCACGGCCCGGGGCGTGCCGAGCGGACTGCTCACCGCGTACCCCTGGAACCGCCGCTCCGCGCCCACCTCCCTCGCCGAGAACATCGACGGCATGCCGGAGGACGACGACCTGAACTACCCCCTGCTCGGTCTCCTGCTGCTCCAGCGCCACGGCAGGGCCTTCACCACCGCGGACGTGGCCCGCGTCTGGCTCGACGAACTCCCGGCCGGCCGCACCTTCACCGCCGAGCGCCTCGCCTACCGCAACCTCCTGACCGGCATCGAGCCTCCGGACACCGCCCGGCACCGCAATCCGTTCCGCGAGTGGATCGGCGCCCTGATCCGCGCCGACGTGCACGGCTGGACCAACTCCGGCGACCCGGGCGCCGCCGCCGGGCAGGCACACCGGGACGCGGTCCTCACCCACACCGCCAACGGCGTCTACGCGGCGATGTTCGCGGCGGCCGTCATCGCCACCGCCGCGACCGGCACCGCCGACGTCCACGCCTGTCTGCGCACCGGCCTCGCGGTGGTGCCGCCCGGCTCCCGACTCGCCGAGGCCGTCCGGCACGCCGTACGGCTCGCCGCCGCGCACGCCGACTTCGACGCGGTCGTGGACGAGCTGCACGCCGTCCACTCCCCCGCCCACCACTGGGTGCACGCCGTCCCCAACACGGCCCTGATCGCCGCCGCGCTCACCCACGCGGGCGGCGACTTCACCGGTTCCCTCGCGCGCGTCGTCTCCGGCGGCTGGGACACCGACTCCAACGGCGCCACCGTCGGCGGCGTCGCCGCCCTGCTCGCCGGGTCGCCGGCGGCCCTGCCCGGCCACTGGACGGCCCCGCTGAAGAACCGGCTGGCCACCTCCGTCGGCGACTTCGACGGCACCGGCTTCGACACCCTCGCCCACCTCACGCACCGGGAGGCCACCCGCCCATGCCCGAGCCCGCCGCCCCTCCCCCCGTCTCCCCTCCCCTGACCGGCCTGCGCGTCCTCGACCTCGCCACCCTCTTCGCGGGCCCGCTCGCCGCCACCCTGCTCGGCGACTTCGGCGCCGAGGTGATCAAGGTCGAGCACCCCACCCGCCCCGACCCGTCCCGCGGCCACGGCCCGTCGAAGGACGGGGTCGGCCTGTGGTGGAAGGTCCTGGGCCGCAACAAGCGCACCATCACCCTGGACCTGTCCAGGCCGGCCGGACGCACCACCCTGCTGCGTCTCGCCGCGACCGCGGACGTCGTCGTCGAGAACTTCCGGCCGGGCACCCTGGAGAAGTGGGACCTGGGATGGGACGAGCTGTCCGCCGTCAATCCCCGGCTCGTCCTCACCCGGGTCACCGGCTTCGGCCAGTTCGGCCCGTACGCGCGCCGCCCCGGCTTCGGCACCCTCGCCGAGGCCATGAGCGGCTTCGCCGCGATGACCGGCGAACCGGACGGGCCCCCGACGCTGCCGCCGTTCGGCCTCGCCGACTCGATCGCGGCCCTGGCGACGGCGTACGCCGTGATGACGGCGCTGGCCGCGCGGGAGCGCACCGGCGAGGGCCAGGTCGTCGACATGGCGATCATCGAGCCGATCCTGACCGTCCTCGGCCCCCAGCCCACCTGGTACGACCAGCTCGGCCACGTCCAGCCGCGCACCGGCAACCGCTCCCAGAACAACGCCCCGCGCAACACCTACCGCACCGCCGACGGCACCTGGGTCGCCGTCTCCACCTCGGCGCAGTCGGTCGCCGAGCGCGTGATGCGGCTGGTGGGCCGCCCGGAGCTGATCGACGAGCCCTGGTTCGCTACGGGCGCGGAACGGGCCCGGCACGCCGACGTGCTGGACGCGGCGGTCGGCGACTGGATCGCCCGGCACACCCGCGCCGACGTGCTCGCCGCGTTCGAGAAGGCCGAGGCGGCCGTGGCGCCGGTTCAGGACGTGCGGGACGTGCTGAGCGACCCGCAGTACCAGGCCCTGGACACCGTCACCACCGTCGACGATCCCGAGCTGGGCCCGCTGCGCATGCAGAACGTCCTCTTCCGGCTCTCCGCCACCCCGGGCGCGATCCGCTGGGCGGGGCGCCCGCACGGCGCGGACACCGAGGAGGTCCTGACCGGACTCGGGCTCACCCCGGCGGACGTGAAGGAACTGCGCGAGGAGGGCGTCGTATGACCGCACCCCCGGCCGTGTCGCTGACCGCACCCCCGCTGACCTGGCTGTACGCCCCCGGGGACCGCCCCCGGGTAGTCGCCAAGGCGCTGGCCGCCGGGGCCGACGTGGTGGTGGTCGACCTGGAGGACGCGGTCGCCGCCGACCGCAAGGAGTACGCCCGCGACGCCACGGCCGAGCTGCTCGGCGAACCGCAGCCGGTGCCGGTGCACGTCCGCGTCAACGCCCTGGACGGGCCGCTCGCCGCCGGGGACCTGGCGGCACTGGCCGCGCTGCCGGGGCTGTCGGGGCTGCGGCTGCCCAAGGTCACGTCCCCGGAGCAGGTCGCCGGCGTCGCCGCGGCCACCGGCGGGCCGCCGTTGTACGCCCTGCTGGAGACGGCCCTGGGCGTGGAGCGCGCGTACCGGATCGCGGCGGCCGACCCGGCGTTGCGCGGCATCGCCCTCGGGGAGGCGGACCTGCGGGCCGACCTGGGCGTGCGCGGGGACACCGGCCTGGACTGGTCGCGCTCGCGGGTGGTCGTGGCCGCGCGTGCGGCCGGGCTGGCGCCGCCTTCGCAGACGGTGCATCCGGACATCCGGGACCTGGAGGGCCTGGCGGCGTCCTGCGCGCACGGCCGCGCGCTGGGTTTCCTGGGCCGGGCCGCGATCCACCCCCGCCAGCTGCCGATCATCGAGCGGGCGTACCTGCCCACCGAGCGGGAGCTGGAGGAGGCGGAGACGATCGTCAAGGCGGCCACGGTCCAGCCGGGGGCGCAGGCGCTGCCGGACGGCCGGTTCGTCGACGCGGCGGTGGTGGCGACGGCCCGGCGCACCCTGTCGCTGGCCCGGCGGCCCGTCCTGTCCTGACGGACGCCCGGCACACACCGAGGGCGCCCGGGAAGCCCCGGGCGCCCTCGGCGCAGTACGGCGGGCGGTCAGCCCTTCTTGGCGGAGTCGGCGCCGTTCTTCACACTCTCGGCGTCCTTCGCGTCCTCGGCGTCGTCCGTGTCCTCGGCGGCCGCGGCGGCCCCGTCCCCGGTCGCCCCCGTCTTCCGCACGGTGTCCGGGTCGTCCGAGGCGTCGGCTCCGGCGTCCCCGGGCACGGCTCCCGCGTCCTCCGTCGCGCCCTTCGCCGCGTCCGTCTCCCCGTCCTTCTTCGCGTCCTTCTTCGCGTCCTTCTTCGCGTCGGCCGCGGCCTCGCCGTCGGCGGACTCCGCGCCCGGCTCCACCACGGCCTCCCGGCCCGGACGCATCCGCGCCGAGAGCACCATGTACAGCACGGCCAGCAGGAACACGAAGAGCGCGGTCCAGTTGTTCAGGCGCAGGCCCAGGATGTGGTGGGCGTCGTCGACGCGCATGTACTCGATCCAGAACCGGCCCGCGCAGTAGGCGGCGACGTACAGGGCGAAGGCCCGCCCGTGGCCGAGCCGGAAGCGGCGGTCGGCCCAGATGACGAGCGCGGCGACGCCGATGCACCACAGCGACTCGTACAGGAACGTCGGGTGGTACGTGCCGGGCAGCCGTCCGTCGGCCGTCGAGGTGATCTCCACGGCCCACGGCAGGTCGGTCGCCTTGCCGTACAGCTCCTGGTTGAACCAGTTGCCCCAGCGGCCGATGGCCTGGGCGAGGGCGATGCCGGGTGCGATGGCGTCGGCGTACGCGGGCAGCGGGACGCCCCGGCGCCGGGCACCGATCCAGGCGCCCACCGCGCCGAGCGCGATCGCGCCCCAGATACCGAGTCCGCCCTCCCAGACCTTGAAGGCGTCGACCCAGTCACGGCCCTCGCTGAAGTACAGCTGGTAGTCCGTGATCACGTGGTAGAGGCGTCCGCCGATCAGGCCGAAGGGAACGGCCCAGACCGCGATGTCGGCCACCGTGCCGGACCGCCCGCCCCGGGCGATCCACCGCTTGTTGCCGAGCCAGACGGCAACGAAGACGCCGATGATGATGCAGAACGCGTAGCCGCGCAGCGGAATGGGACCGAGGTGCAGCACCCCGCGCGACGGGCTGGGAATGAAGGCAAGTTCCATGGCAGGGTCGACGCTACCGTGTCGGACGGGACGCGCGGCGGGCAGCCCGGCTACGGGTCCGTAACGAGCGGGCGCGTTACTTGTTGGCCTCCTCCACCATCTGCTTGAGCTTCGCGGGGGTCATGGAGCGGTCCTGGTAGATGTTCTTGCCGTCCAGGAGCACGGTCGGGGTGCCGCTGAAGCCGCCGTTCTGGAAGGCCTTGTTGGACTTCTCCACCCAGCTGTTGTGCTTGCCGTTCTTCACGCACTCCTGGAACAGGGTGGTGTCGAGGCCGTCGACCTTGCCCGCCAGGTCGAGGAGCTTGTTCTCGTCGGCGAAGGCGTCGTCGGTCTCCGAGGGCTGGTTGTCGTACAGCACGTCGTGGTAAGCGGGGAACTTCCCGGCGTCCTGGGCGCAGGCGGCGGCGTTGGCGGCCTTGCGGGAGCCGGTGCCGCCCATGTTGCCGTCGATGATCGTGGCCAGGTGGTATTCGACCCGGAGCTGTCCGGCGTCGGTCAGCTCGTGCACGGTGTCCCGGTACGCCAGCTCGAAGGCCTTGCAGGCCGGGCAGCGGAAGTCCTCCCAGACGGTGAGCGTGGACTTGGCGCTCTCCTTGCCGACGGGGATCGCGAGGCCGTCCTTGCCCTGCGCGCCGGAGGGCGCCACGATCGGGCCGGCCGACTCGCTGCCGTCGTCCTTGCCCGCGTTCGCGGCGACCACGCCGATCACCGCCGCGAGTCCCAGGACGCAGACCACGCTCGCGCCGACGATCAGCGCGCGGCGGCGCTTGTCCCTGGACTTCTGCTTCTCGCGCTCGGCCGCCAGCTTCTCGCGGGCGGTGCGCTTTCCCTGTCGGTTCTTCTCGCTCACACCCCGCAGAACGAACCGGGGAGGCGCAGCGCGCCTCCCCGGTCCCAGGTCCACTCGTACGAGGGACCCCTGTCACAAGCGTGCCGTCACGCCTGTCCGCGCACGCCCTTCGCCAGGTCGGCGGCGAGCGCGCGTACGCCCTCCAGACCGGCCGTGTCGTCGGGCGCGTCCAGCATGCGCTTGACGAACGCCGAGCCGACGATGACGCCGTCGGCGAAGCGGGCGACCTCGGCGGCCTGGGCGGCGTTGGAGACGCCGAGACCGACGCAGACCGGGGTGTCGGTGGTGGCGCGGGTGCGCCGCACCAGGTCCTCGGCCTGCGCGCCGACCGACTCGCGGGTGCCGGTGACGCCCATCAGGGAGGCGGCGTAGACGAAGCCGCTGCCGACCGCGGTGATCTCGGCGAGGCGCGCGTCCCTGCTGCTGGGCGCGACCACGAAGACCGTGGCGAGCCCGTGCTTGTCCGCATGCTCGCGCCACAGCGCCGACTCCTGGACCGGCAGGTCGGGCAGGATGCACCCGGCGCCGCCCGCCTCGGCCAGCTCGGCGGTGAAGCGCTCCACGCCGTAGCGGTCGATGGGGTTCCAGTACGTCATGACGAGGATCGGCTTGCCGGTGGCCTCGTGGGCCTCGCGGACCGTGCGCATCACGTCGGCGATCTTCACACCGCCGCGCAGGGCGATGTCGTCGGCGGTCTGGATCACGGGGCCGTCGAGGACGGGGTCGCTGTGCGGCAGGCCCACCTCGACGACGTCGGCGCCGCCGTCGAGGGCGGCCTTGATCGCCGCGATGCCGCCGTCCACGGTCGGGAACCCGGCCGGGAGGTAGGCGATCAGGGCGGCGCGGCCCTCGGACTTCGTCGCCGCGAGGGTGTCGTTCAGCAGTCGTACGTTCCCGCTCACTTGGCGTCCCCCTCGATCTCGGCGGTGCCGGCGGCGTCCTCGGCGACCTGGGCGTCGGTGTCGTACAGCCCGAAGTAGCGGGCGGCGGTGTCCATGTCCTTGTCGCCCCGGCCGGACAGGTTGACCACGATCAGCCCGTCCTTGCCCAGTTCCCTGCCGACCTCCAGGGCACCGGCCAGCGCGTGGGCGCTCTCGATGGCCGGGATGATGCCCTCGGTGCGCGACAGCAGGCGCAGCGCCTGCATGGCGGCGTCGTCGGTGACCGCGCGGTACTCGCCGCGGCCGGAGTCCTTGAGGTAGGCGTGCTCGGGGCCGATGCCGGGGTAGTCCAGGCCGGCCGAGATCGAGTACGGCTCGGTGATCTGGCCCTCGTCGTCCTGGAGGACGTAGGACCGGGAGCCGTGCAGGATGCCGGGCTCGCCCGCGGTCAGGGTGGCCGCGTGCTCGCCGGTCTCGACGCCGTGCCCGGCGGGCTCGCAGCCGATGAGGCGGACGTCGGTGTCGGGGATGAAGGCGTGGAAGAGGCCGATGGCGTTGGAGCCTCCGCCGACGCAGGCGATCGCGGCGTCCGGGAGGCGTCCGGCCTGCTCCAGGAGCTGGCGGCGGGCCTCGACGCCGATGACGCGGTGGAAGTCGCGGACCATCGCCGGGAAGGGGTGGGGACCCGCGACGGTGCCGAACAGGTAGTGGGTGCGGTCGACGTTGGCGACCCAGTCGCGGAACGCCTCGTTGATCGCGTCCTTCAGCGTGCGGCTGCCGGACTTCACGGCGACGACCTCGGCGCCGAGCATCCGCATGCGGGCCACGTTGAGGGCCTGGCGGCGGGTGTCGATCTCGCCCATGTAGATGGTGCAGTCGAGGCCGAAGAGGGCGCAGGCGGTCGCCGTCGCCACGCCGTGCTGGCCCGCGCCGGTCTCGGCGATGACGCGGGTCTTGCCCATGCGCTTGGTGAGCAGGGCCTGGCCGAGCACGTTGTTGATCTTGTGCGAGCCGGTGTGGTTCAGGTCCTCGCGCTTGAGGAAGATCCTGGCTCCGCCTGCCTCGGCGGCGAAACGGGGGACCTCGGTGAGGGAGGACGGGCGGCCGGTGTAGTGGACGAGGAGGTCGTCCAGTTCGCGGGCGAACTCGGGGTCGGACTTGGCCTTGTCGTACTCGACGGCGACCTCGTCGACCGCGGCGACGAGGGCCTCGGGGATGAACTTGCCCCCGAAGGCGCCGAAGTAGCCCTCGGCGGAGGGGACTTGGCCCTCCGGGTCGGGGATGAAGAAGTTGCTGGGCATGCGTGTACCTCACGGTGAGTGTCCGGTGTGGGCAGATTCGCCGTGGGGGCGGGGGAAGTCAGGCCGCTGCGGGCAGCATGTGGTCGCTCGCGCCGTTCCCCGCGCCCCTTACGGGGCGCTGAGGCCATCGCATGCCGTTGACCTGCCCCGGTTCGTCTCCGATGACGTACCGCACCCGGCGGCCGTGGACCCGGCGGGCGGGGGCGCGGCAGCCGCGGGGGCGGCAGCCGCGCGCCAGGCGCGCGTACGGGTCCCGGGATTCCGGGAGGAGCGGGAGCGTCATGGGGTCAGCCTACCGGGGTGTCAGCCCCGGCCGTGGCGCAGTGCCGGGTGTTCGCCGGCGGCCACCAGGTCGGAGACCGCGGTCTTCGGGTCGCGGCCGGTGACCAGGGACTCGCCGACCAGGACGGCGTCGGCGCCCTCGTTGGCGTAGGCGATGAGGTCGTGCGGGCCGCGGACGCCGGACTCGGCGACCTTGACGATGTGCGCGGGGATCTCCGGGGCGACCCGCTCGAACGTGCCGCGGTCGACCTCCAGGGTCTTCAGGTTGCGTGCGTTGACGCCGATGACCTTGGCGCCCGCGTCCACCGCGCGTTCGACCTCGTCCTCGTCGTGCACCTCGACGAGCGGGGTGAGTCCGATGGACTCGGCGCGCTCGATCAGGGACTCCAGGGCGGGCTGTTCGAGGGCCGCGACGATCAGCAGCACGAGGTCGGCGCCGTGTGCGCGGGCCTCCCACAACTGGTACGAGGTGACGACGAAGTCCTTGCGCAGCACCGGGATGTCCACGCGGGCGCGGACCGAGTCCAGGTCGGCGAGCGAGCCGCCGAAGCGGCGCTCCTCGGTGAGGACGGAGATGACGGCGGCGCCGCCCGCCTCGTAGTCGGCGGCGAGTCCGGCCGGGTCGGCGATGGCCGCGAGCGCGCCCTTGGAGGGGCTGGAGCGCTTGACCTCGCAGATGACCTTGACGGCGTCGCCGCGCAGGGCGGCCACGCCGTCCTTGGCGGGGCGGGCCTTGGCCGCGCGCTCCTTGAGCTCGTCGAGGCTGACGCGCGCCTGCCGTTCCGCGAGGTCGGCACGGACTCCGTCGATGATCTCGTCGAGCACACTCACGCGAGCGGCCCCCTTTCAGACGGCGAAACGTGTGGTCACTGCGATGGTATCCGGAGCCGGGCACGGGTCCCGCATCCGCCCCGATCGCCGTCCCATTACCTGGACACCCCGTAAATGATCAAGGGATGAGCCAGCCGCCGAACGGCAGGTTCCGGACAACCGTGAAGACCAGCAGCAACGTCCCCAGCGTCCACAGGTGGACCGGCCCGAGGTCGACCCGGACGGGGCGTCCCCGGGCCGCGCGGATCACCCAGACGGTCCACAGCACGGCGAAGCCCAGGTAGGCGAGGACGGCGGGCGCGTTGGCGTGCAGCGCGGCCGTGAGGTCGCCGTGGACGAAGGCGTGGGCGCTGCGCAGCCCGCCGCAGCCGGGGCAGTAGACGCCGGTGAAGCGCAGCAGGGGGCAGACGGGGTAGTGGCCGGGCTCGTAGGGGTCCACGCCGCCCACGTACGCGAAGGCCCCGGCGACGGCCGCGAGCACTCCGGCCGGGACGGCCAGGCGGGCGACCGCGCCGCGGACCGGGATACCGGTCGGGGGCCCGGCCGGGCGCCGCTCCGGATGCCCGGCCGGGCGCTGGGCGGGGTGCTGGTCGGGGTCGGCTCTGCGCTCTCGGCGTCCACGCCCGCATTCTGCCCCCGGCGGCCCCCACGCGCACGGGAGGGGCGGTCCCGGCACCCGTGTGCCGATCCGCCCCTCGGGCACCGCGTGCCGGGTCAGCCCTTGGCGCCGGCCCCCGCGTGCTCGCCCGCGACCTGGTGCACGGGGTGGTTCTGCTTCGGCTGGCCGAGGCCCATCATCTTCATGATGTAGCCGACGACACCGCCGAGGAGCACGACCGCCATGCCGGCCCAGAAGCCCCACGGCTGGGCCGCCACCATGAACATGCCCGCGATGCAGAAACCGATGAAGGCGATGATGACACCGGTCCAGGCGGCCGGGGTGTGACCGTGGCTGCTGCCCGCCATTGCTTGCTCCTCGTTGCTGTGTGCCATGTCTGAGCAGGACGCTCGCACCCATTGTCCCGCACGGGGGCACGCGCCGTGAGCGGGGGTGCTCCGGCGGGTGAACGCGGGTGCGTCCCAGGGTCAGGCGCTGGTGGGGTCCTCGCCGCGGTCGATGGCCTTCCACAGGTCCTCGGGGCGGTTCGGGTCGACGGTCTGCGGCCTGCGGCGCGGACGCGGGGTGCCGTCGCGCTCGTAGCGGCCGGACATCGCGGGCCACTGGCGGCCGTAGCGCAGCGCGAGCAGACCGGCCAGCAGGAGCAGGGCGCCGCCCACGGCCGCGACGTAGGGCCAGGCGGTGTGGGAGAGCGCGTCGACCGTGGCCGAGGTGTCGCCGGCGGCCTTGGCGGCCTGTTCGTCCAGGGCGGAGCTGTCGGAGGCGCCGGCCAGGGCGGCGGCGAGGGTGCCGGCGCCGCTCAGCGCGAGCAGGCCGGCCACGGCGAAGCGGCCGGCGCGGCGCACGGCGAACACGGCGACGAGCGCGGCGAGGCCGACTATGGCGAGCGCCGCGGGTACGCCCGTGACGTCGCTGCCCTTGGCGGTCAGGGTGAACGCCCCGCCGGCCACCGTGGCGGTGCCCTCCGCCCACTCCTGCCGGGTGGCGAGCAGGGCGACGGCGGCGCCGAGCGCGCCGCACAGCAGGGCGACGGCGAGGCTCCGGCGGCCGGCCCGGGCGGGTCCTGCGGCTGGGGTGCGGGGATGAGGAACGGCTGTCACGTACTCCACTATCACCCGAACCCCGGGCGAACCGTCACCCGGGGTTCGGAATCTCCGACGTGAGAATCACCCCACCGCTCCGTCCGGTTGGCCCTATTGCGCCAGCCGGTTGGCCGTGTGTACGGCCCTCAGCACCGCCGCCGCCTTGTTGCGGCACTCGGTGTCCTCGGCGACCGGGTCGGAGTCGGCGACGACTCCGGCGCCCGCCTGGACGTAGGCGGTGCCGTCGCGCAGCAGCGCGGTGCGGATGGCGATGGCGGTGTCGGAGTCGCCCGCGAAGTCGAGGTAGCCGACGCAGCCGCCGTACAGGCCGCGCCGGGAGGGTTCGAGTTCGTCGATGATCTGCAGGGCGCGCGGCTTGGGGGCGCCGGAGAGGGTGCCGGCCGGGAAGCAGGCGGTGAGGACGTCGAAGGCGGTGCGGTCCGGGGCGACCCGGCCGGTGACCGTGGAGACGATGTGCATGACGTGCGAGTACCGCTCGACGGACATGAAGTCGACGACCTCGACGGAGCCGGGCTCGCACACGCGTCCGAGGTCGTTGCGGCCGAGGTCGACGAGCATCAGGTGCTCGGCGCGCTCCTTGGGGTCGGCGAGCAGTTCGTCGGCGAGGGCCTGGTCCTCCTGCGGGGTGGCGCCGCGCGGGCGGGTCCCGGCGATGGGGTGCACCAGGGCGCGGCCGTCCTCGACCTTGACCAGTGCCTCGGGGGACGAGCCGACGACGTCGAAGCCGTCGAGGCGGAGCAGGTACATGTACGGGGAGGGGTTGGTGGCCCGCAGGACCCGGTACACGTCGAGGGCGCTGGCCGTGCAGGGCGTCTCGAAACGCTGCGAGGGGACGACCTGGAAGGCCTCGCCCGCGCGGATGCGCTCCTTGATGTCCTCGACGGCGTCCTGGAAGTCGGGGCCGCCCCACAGCGCGCTGTACTCGGGCAGCTCGGAGGGCGGCAGCGCGGCCGGGGGCTGGGCGACGGCGCGGGTGAGGTCGGCCTCCATGGCGTCCAGGCGGGCGATCGCGTCGGCGTAGGCCTCGTCGACGCCGGTCTCCAGGTCGTTGTGGTTGATCGCGTTGGCGATCAGGAGGACCGAGCCCTCCCAGTGGTCCATGACGGCGAGGTCGCTGGTGAGCAGCATGGTCAGCTCGGGCAGCTTCAGGTCGTCGCGCTCGCCGGGGCCGACCTTCTCCAGGCGGCGGACGATGTCGTAGCCGAGGTAGCCGACCATGCCGCCGGTGAAGGGCGGCAGGCCCAGGTCGTGGGCGAGGTCGCGCGGTGTGTGCAGGGCCTCCACGGTGGCGCGCAGGGCGGCCAGCGGGTCGCCGTCGGTGGGGACGCCGACGGGCGGGGTGCCCTGCCAGTGCGCCTGCCCGTCCTTCTCGGTGAGGGTGGCGGCGCTGCGGACGCCGACGAAGGAGTACCGGGACCATCGGAACGCCGCGCGGCCGTTCTCGGCGGACTCCAGCAGGAAGGTGCCGGGGCGCTCGGCGGCGAGCTTGCGGTACAGGGCCACCGGGGTGTCGCCGTCGGCGAGGAGCTTGCGGCCGACCGGGATCACCCGGCGGTCGGCGGCGAGCTTGCGGAAGGTGTCGAGGTCCATGTCGTGCGTCGCGTCCATGGCGGCAGACCCTACTGACCCGCGCCGGGCGCGTCGCTGCCCGAGCCCGCGGCGCCGTCGGCGAGGAGCACGTCGGCGTCGAAGCAGGTGCGGGCGCCGGTGTGGCAGGCGGCGCCCACCTGGTCGACCTTGACGAGCACGGTGTCGGCGTCGCAGTCCAGCGCCACGGACCTCACCCACTGGAAGTGCCCGGAGGTGTCCCCCTTGACCCAGTACTCCCGGCGGCTGCGCGACCAGTAGGTGCAGCGCCCGGTCGTCAGCGTGCGGTGCAGCGCCTCGTCGTCCATCCAGCCGAGCATCAGCACCTCTCCGGTGTCGTACTGCTGGGCGATGGCGGGCAGGAGGCCGTCGGCGCTGCGCTTGAGCCGGTCGGCGATCTCCGGGGCGAGCGCGCTGGGCCGCCCGGGGGCGGCGCTGCTGGGGGAGCTGCTGGTCATGCGTCCATTGTGCCGCGCGGGACGGACACGCCCCGGCGTTGTCCATTGGGCGGACCCGGCCGGTCGCCGTAGGCTGACTCCATGTCGACTTTCGCCAAGCGTGAACGGCTTCTGCTCGCGGACCTGTTGGAGACGGCGGGTCCGGACTCCCCGACCCTGTGCGACGGCTGGCGGACCCGTGACCTGGCCGCGCACGTGGTGGTGCGCGAGCGCCGGCCGGACGCCGCCGGGGGCAGCATGATCAAGCAGCTGGCGTCCCGCCTCGACCGGGTGATGGAGGAGTACACCGCGAAGCCGTACGAGGAGCTGCTCCGGCTGATCCGCACGGGCCCGCCGCGCTTCTCCCCCTTCCAGCTCAAGCAGGTCGACGAGGCGGCGAACACGGTGGAGTTCTACGTCCACACGGAGGACGTCCGCCGTGCCCGGCCCGACTGGTCGCCGCGCGAGCTGGACCCGGTCTTCCAGGACGCCCTGTGGTCCCGCCTGGAGCGCGCCGCCCGCCTGATGGGCCGCGGCATCCCGACGGGCCTGGTGCTGCGCCGCCCCGACGGCCGGACGGCGGTCGCCCACCGGGGTACGCCGGTGGTGACGGCGACGGGCGAGCCGTCCGAGCTGCTGCTGTTCGCGTTCGGGCGGCAGGACGCCGCGAAGGTGGAGCTGGAGGGCGAGCAGGAGGCGATCGCCAGGCTGCGGGAGACGAAGCAGCTGGGCATCTGAGGCCCGCCGCTCACTCGGGCAGCTCGGCCCGCCGCACCCCGGGCGCGCACAGGGCGACGACCCCGCCGAGGCCGCAGACGGCGGCGCTGACGGCGAAGACCGGGCCGGTGCCCCAGACGCCGATGGCGGCGGCGGACAGGGGCATGCTCAGCGGGGCGATCCCCAGGCTGACGATCCCGGAGACCGCCGTGACGCGCCCCAGCATCCCGGGGGCCGACTGGGTCTGGAGCAGGGCGCCGCACAGCGCGCCGCTGAGCCCGGCGAGCAGGCCGATGAGCAGCGCCGTCCCGACGGCCACCGGGAGGGCGGGGGCCTGGGCCAGCGCGCCGATCGCGACCGCGCCGGGGACGAGGGCGCCGGCGACGACGTACCCGGCGTGCGGTACACGCCCCCGGACGGTCAGCAGCAGGGCCGCCGTCCCGGCGCCGACTCCGAAGCCGGCGAGCACCCAGCCCATTCCGGAGGCTCCCCAGCCGCGTTCGTCGGCGAGCAGGGTCAGGCCGATGTTGAGCGGGCCGACGAAGCCCAGGTCTCCGAGGGCGATGACCAGCATCAGCGGTCCGAGGACGCGGTGCCGCCGGATGTACCGGAGCCCGTCCCGCAGGTCCCGCCACGCGGTGCCGCCCTCGGCGGCGGCCGCCGGCGCGTCGTCGCGGGGCAGGGCGCGTATCCGTACGGAGACCAGCAGCGGCACCGACACGGCGATCAGCAGCCCGGCGAACGCGAAGGCGGCGGCCGATCCGCCCACCGCGACACCGAGCCCGCCGAGCGGGGCGCCCACGACGGCGGCGAAGCGGACGGCCAGGCCACGCATGCCCTGGACGCGGGCGAGCTGGTCCTTGGCCGTGATGCGCGCCGGGAGCGCCCCGACGGCGGGCAGGAAGAGGGCGTCCACCGCGCCGAAGACGAGGGCGAGCAGGGCGAGGAGCCACAGTCCCGGGTCGGTCGCGAAGAGCAGCACGGCCACCGCGAGGACCGCCGCGCACCGTACGGCGTCGCTGCCGATGACGACCCTGCGCGGCCCGAGCCGGTCGACGACCACTCCCCCGCCGAGCATGAGCAGCGCACGCGGCACCGCGCTCACCGCCGTGACGATCCCGGCCTCGGCGGGTGTGCCCCGCTGCACGGCGGCCCAGGACAGCGCGAGGTAGAAGACGGTGTCGCCGAGCATGGAGGCGGTGTAGGCGGTGACCCAGCGCAGGACGTTGCCGTCGCGGTGGGCGGGGCGCGCGGCGGGCGCGGATATCTGTCCGTCCGTAGTGGACGTGGTCGCCTCAGACACGGAACGGGAACCCGTAGACGTGCAGCGCGACGTTCTCGCGCCCCTCGGTGTCGCCGGCGTCCTCGGCGGCCCGGCCCCGTTCGTCGTACTTCCTCGCCAGGGCGAGCAGCTCGGCGGAGAGTTCGGCCAGGTCGGCCGGGGTCAGTCGCAGCAGTGACTCGTTGTCGGGGGCGGCGGAGTTCCACTCGGGGCCCCAGGTGGGACGCTCGTCGAGGTAGCGGCGGTACATGTCGGCGCGCTGCTCGTGGAAGAGCCGGGTGGCCGCGAGGTGGGCGGCCGCGCGTTCGGGGGCGTCGCGGAAGTTCTCGTCGCGGATGGTGACGCCGTCCGAGGAGGGCTGCCACCACCGCTCCCTGCCGTCCGCGCTCTGCGGTTCGGCCTGCTCGACCAGCCCGTGCTCGGCCAGCTTGCGCAGGTGGTAGCTGACCAGCGAGACGGCCTCGTCCACCTGCTCCGCGAGCTGCGAGGCGGTCGCCGTGCGCGCCACGCACAGGCCCCGGTAGAGCTGCATGCGCAGCGGGTGGGCGAGGGCTTTGAGGGTGCCCAGATCGGTGATGGGGTGGTTCTCCTGGCGCGGCATGCGACCAGGCTAGATTACGAAAGGAAAATTGCGCAATGAGTGTTGCGCAATTTTCCCTTCGCTTCTCGTCGTCGTGCCCCTACCGGACGGGATGCCCCGCCGCGCGGAGCGTCTCCTTCACCTCGCCGATCCGCAGGTCGCCGAAGTGGAAGACCGACGCCGCCAGGACCGCGTCCGCGCCCGCCTCGACGGCCGGGGCGAAGTGGGCGAGGCCGCCCGCGCCGCCGGACGCGATGACCGGGACGCCCACGTGCTTGCGGACCGCCGCGATCATCTCCAGGTCGTAGCCGTCCTTCGTGCCGTCCGCGTCCATCGAGTTGAGCAGGATCTCCCCCGCGCCCAGCTCGGCGGCGCGGTGCGCCCACTCCACCGCGTCGATGCCGGTGCCGCGCCGGCCGCCGTGCGTGGTCACCTCGAAGGAGCCCGTCTCGGTGCGGCGCGCGTCGACCGACAGGACGAGGACCTGCCGGCCGAACCGCTCGGCGATCTCCCGGATCAGGTCGGGGCGGGCGATGGCGGCCGTGTTCACGCCCACCTTGTCCGCACCGGCCCGCAGCAGCCTGTCGACGTCCTCGGCGGTGCGCACGCCGCCGCCGACGGTCAGCGGGATGAACACCTGCTCGGCGGTGCGGCGCACCACGTCGTAGGTCGTCTCGCGGTTGCCCGACGACGCGGTGATGTCCAGGAACGTCAGTTCGTCGGCGCCCTCGGCGTCGTACACCTTGGCCATCTCGACGGGGTCGCCCGCGTCGCGCAGGTTCTGGAAGTTGACGCCCTTGACGACCCGGCCGTTGTCCACGTCCAGGCAGGGGATGACTCGGACCGCCAGGGTCATGAATCCACGGCTCCTCTATACGCTTCCACTTCGACTGACACCAGGACCCGCGAGTCGATGAAGCCCTGCACGACCAGCAGGGTCGTGACCGGGCGTACGGAGTCGAACAGCTCCTTGTGGGCGCGGCCCACCGCGTCGACGTCGCGCGAGTGCGCCAGGCACACCCGGGTCCGGATCACGGACTCGATGCCGAGCCCGAACTCACCGATCGCCTCCACCGCGGAGGCGAAGGCCACCTTGGCCTGTTCGTACGGGTCGCCCTCGCCGTACAGCATGTCGCCCTTGAAGGCGGTGGTGCCCGCCACGATGACTCGGTCGCCCGCCGCCACGGCGCGTGCGAACCCGAAGGATTCTTCCCAGGGACTTCCGCTCTGCACGCGCCGTACGGCTTCGGATGTCATGGCGACACAGCCTCCAAGGCTTCTTCCAGGGTGAACGCCTTCGCGTAGAGGGCCTTCCCGACGATGGCCCCCTCGACACCGCTCGGGACCAGCCCGGCGATCGCGCGCAGGTCGTCCAGGGACGACACGCCGCCCGACGCCACGACGGGGCGGTCGGTGGCGGCGCAGACGTTCTTCAGGAGCTCCAGGTTGGGGCCCTGGAGGGTGCCGTCCTTGGCGATGTCGGTGACGACGTACCGGGCGCAGCCCTCCTTGTTCAGGCGGTCCAGCGTCTCGTAGAGGTCGCCGCCGTCCCGGGTCCAGCCGCGGCCGCGCAGCGTGGTGCCGCGTACGTCGAGACCGACCGCGATCTTGTCGCCGTGCTCGGCGATGACCTTGGCGACCCATCCCGGGGTCTCCAGGGCGGCGGTGCCGAGGTTCACCCGGGTGCAGCCGGTGGCGAGGGCGGCGGCGAGGGTGTCGTCGTCGCGGATGCCGCCGGACAGCTCCACCTTGATGTCCATGGCCCCCGCGACCTCGGCGATCAGCGCACGGTTGTCCCCGGTGCCGAACGCCGCGTCCAGGTCGACCAGGTGCAGCCACTCGGCGCCGGAGCGCTGCCAGGCGAGGGCGGCCTCCAGCGGGGAGCCGTAGGAGGTCTCGGTGCCGGACTCGCCGTGCACCAGGCGGACGGCCTGGCCGTCGCGGACGTCGACGGCGGGGAGGAGTTCGAGCTTGCTCATCTCTACAGGGTCTCGATCCAGTTGGTGAGGAGCTGGGCGCCGGCGTCGCCGGACTTCTCGGGGTGGAACTGCGTCGCCCACAGGGCGCCGTTCTCCACGGCGGCCACGAAGGGCCTGCCGTGCGTGGACCAGGTCACCCGGGGCTCGGCGATCAGCGGGTTGTGCGACTCCTGGTTCCACTCGTGGACGGCGTAGGAGTGCACGAAGTAGAAGCGGGCGTCGGCGTCGAGCCCGGCGAAGAGCTGGGAGTCGGCGGGTGCCTCGACCGTGTTCCAGCCCATGTGGGGCACGACGTCGGCCTGGAGCGGTCCGACCGTGCCGGGCCACTCGTCCAGGCCCTCGGCCTCCACGCCGTGCTCGACGCCGCGCGCGAAGAGGATCTGCATGCCGACGCAGATGCCCATGACCGGGCGTCCGCCCGACAGCCTGCGGTCGACGATCCAGTCGCCGCGGGCGGCCTTGAGCCCGTCCATGCAGGCGGCGAAGGCCCCGACGCCGGGGACCAGCAGCCCGTCGGCGTTCATCGCCCTGTCGTAGTCGCGGGTGATCTCGACGTCGGCCCCGGCGCGCGCGAGGGCGCGCTCGGCGGAGCGGACGTTGCCGAAGCCGTAGTCGAAGACGACGACCCTCTTGGCGGTCAACTCCAGACCTCCAGCCTCAGGACACCGGCGAGCAGACACATCCCGGCGCCGATCGAGAGCAGCACGATCAGCCCCTTGGGCATCTGCTGCTTGGCGAAGGAGTAGATGCCGCCGAGGAAGAAGAGGCCGACGACGATCAGTGCGGTGGACGTACCGTTCATGGCTTACAGCGCGCCCTTCGTGGAAGGCAGGATTCCGGCGGCGCGCGGGTCGCGCTCCGAGGCGTAGCGCAGGGCCCGGGCCAGCGCCTTGAACTGGCACTCCACGATGTGGTGCGCGTTGCGGCCGTAGGGCACGTGGACGTGCAGGGCGACCTGGGCCTGGGCCACGAAGGACTCCAGGATGTGCCGGGTCATCGTCACGTCGTACTCGCCGATCATCGGCGCCGTGTTCTCGGGCTCGGTGTGCACGAGGTAGGGGCGGCCGGAGAGGTCGACGGTGACCTGGGCGAGGGACTCGTCCAGCGGGACCGTGCAGTTGCCGAAGCGGTAGATGCCCACCTTGTCGCCGAGGGCCTGCTTGAAGGCGGCGCCCAGCGCGAGGGCGGTGTCCTCGATGGTGTGGTGGGAGTCGATGTGCAGGTCGCCGTCGGTCTTCACGGTCAGGTCGAACAGACCGTGCCGGCCGAGCTGGTCGAGCATGTGGTCGTAGAAGCCGACACCGGTGGCGATGTCGGTCTTGCCGGTGCCGTCGAGGTCGATCTCGACGAGGACCGAGGTCTCCTTGGTCGTGCGCTCCACGCGTCCCACGCGGCTCATGTGTTCTGCTCCTTCTTGACTTCACGTACCGCGTCGAGGAACGCGTCGTTCTCCTGCGGGGTTCCGGCGGTGACCCGCAGCCACCCCGGTACGCCGTTGTCCCGGACCAGGACGCCCCGGTCGAGGATCTGCCGCCAGGTCTCGTGGGAGTCCGCGAACCGCCCGAACTGGACGAAGTTGGCGTCGGACTCGGTCACCTCGTAGCCGATGGCGCGCAGTTCGGCGACGAGCCGGTCCCGCTCGGCCTTCAGCTGCTCGACGTACTTCAGCAGCGTGTCCGTGTGCTCCAGGGCGGCCAGCGCGGTCGCCTGGGTGACGGCCGACAGGTGGTACGGCAGCCGTACGAGCTGGACGGCGTCGACGACCGCCGGGTGCGCGGCGAGGTAGCCCAGGCGCAGGCCCGCCGCGCCGAACGCCTTGGACATGGTGCGGGAGACGACCAGGTGCGGGCGGCCGTCGAGCAGCGGCAGCAGCGAGGCGCCGTGGCTGAACTCGATGTACGCCTCGTCCACGACGACCATGGTCGGCTTCGCCGTCTGGGCGGCGTCGTGGAGGGCGAGGACCGTCTCGGCGGGGACCGCGTTGCCGGTGGGGTTGTTGGGGGTGGTGATGAAGACGACGTCCGGACGGTGCTCGGCGATCGCCTTCTCGGCGGCGGGCACGTCGATGGTGAAGTCGTCGTGGCGCGGCCCGGAGATCCAGCCGGTGCCGGTGCCGCGGGCGATGAGGCCGTGCATCGAGTACGACGGCTCGAAGCCGATGGCGGTGCGGCCCGGCCCGCCGAAGGCCTGCAGCAGTTGCTGGATGACCTCGTTGGAGCCGTTGGCCGCCCAGACGTTGCTCACGTCCAGGGGGTGGCCGGAGGTGTGCGTCAGGTACGCGGCCAGTCCGGTGCGCAGCTCGACCGCGTCCCGGTCGGGGTAGCGGTTGAGGTCGCGGGCGGCCTCGCGGACCCGCTCGGCGATCCGCTCGACCAGGGCCTCGGGCAGCGGGTAGGGGTTCTCGTTGGTGTTCAGCCGTACCGGCACGTCCAGCTGGGGTGCGCCGTAGGGGGACTTGCCGCGCAGCTCGTCCCGTACGGGGAGGTCGTCGATGCCGAACGTCACTTGCTTTCCGGGACCTTCCACTCGAACCTCGCCTTGATCGCCGCGCCGTGCGCGGGCAGGTCCTCGGCCTCCGCCAGGGTCACCACGTGGTGCGCGACCTCGGCGAGCGCGTCGCGCGTGTAGTCGACGATGTGGATGCCGCGCAGGAAGGACTGCACGGACAGGCCCGAGGAGTGGCAGGCGCAGCCGCCGGTGGGCAGGACGTGGTTGGACCCCGCCGCGTAGTCGCCGAGGGAGACGGGCGCCCAGGGGCCGACGAAGACCGCGCCGGCGTTCCTGACGCGCTCGGCGACGGCGGCGGCGTCGGCGGTCTGGATCTCCAGGTGCTCCGCGCCGTAGGCGTCGACCACGCGCAGGCCCTCGTCCAGGCCGTCGACCAGGACGATCGCGGACTGGCGGCCGGCGAGCGCCGGGCGGATGCGGTCCTCGACGTGCTTGGTGGCCTCGACCTGCGGCTGGAGCTCCTTCTCGACCGCGTCCGCCAGCTCCGCGGAGTCGGTGACCAGGACGGCGGCGGCCAGCGGGTCGTGCTCGGCCTGGCTGATCAGGTCGGCGGCGACGTGCACCGGGTCGGCCGTCGAGTCCGCCAGGACGGCGATCTCGGTCGGCCCCGCCTCGGCGTCGATGCCGATCTTCCCGGTGAAGAAGCGCTTGGCGGCGGCGACCCAGATGTTGCCGGGGCCGGTGACCATGTTGGCGGGCGGGCAGGACTCGGTGCCGTAGGCGAACATCGCGACGGCGGTGGCGCCACCGGCCGCGTACACCTCGTCGACGCCGAGCAGGGCGCAGGCGGCGAGGATCGTCGGGTGGGGCAGGCCCCCGAACTCGGCCTGGGCGGGCGAGGCGAGCGCGACCGACTCGACGCCGGCCTCCTGCGCGGGCACCACGTTCATGATCACGGACGAGGGGTAGACCGACCGGCCGCCGGGGGCGTAGAGCCCGACCCGGTCGACGGGCACCCACTTCTCGGTGACGGTGCCGCCGGGCACGACCTGCGTGGTGTGCGTGGAGCGGCGCTGCTCGCGGTGGACGAGGCGGGCGCGGCGGATGGACTCCTCCAGGGCCGCGCGGACGGCCGGGTCCAGCTCCTCCAGCGCGCGCGTGAGCGCGGCGGCCGGGACCCGCACCCGGTCGAGCCGGACGCCGTCGAACTGCTCGGCGAAGTCGATCAGCGCCGCGTCGCCCCGATGATGTACGGCCTCGCAGATCGGACGCACCTTCTCCAGGGCGGCCGAGACGTCGAAGTCGGCTCGGGGCAGCAGGTCGCGCAGGGCGGGGCCCTCGGGGAGGGCGTCGCCGCGCAGATCGATTCGGGAGATCACGGAACCAATTCTCTCAGACCCGCGTCGGGCGCGGTCCGCGCGTATCAATGGCTGATACAGAACGCGACGGACTCCCCCGCTCCGAGGTGAACTCGCGCGATCCGTGCTCACTTTGAGTGTTCGGAAGGTCACTCAGTGGGCATGAACGGTTGTACGAAGGGTGAGCGACCGGCGAGTAGGTGGGGAAGGAGTGAAGCACCGTGACCGAGGGGGCCGACCATCGTGACGGAGAGCTGCCGGACGACCTGACCGCCGCCGAGGCCGGCATGTGGCAGGCCTTCCGCAACGGCAGCGTGTACGACCTGAGCAGCGGCGACGCGCTCACCGACGACCCGCACGGCGGGCATCCCTGGGGACCGGAGCGGACGGTGCGGGCCCGCATCGTGTGCTGGCTGCTTCTCGACGGCCCTCCGGCGCTCGCGGGCCGGGTGTCGTCGCTGAAGCTCGTGGGCGTGCGGATCAGCGACACGATGGACCTCGCGGGCGGCACGGTCGAACCGTACGTCGAGCTGCGGGGCTGCCGGTTCGAGCGGGAGGTGCTGCTGCCGGAGACCCGGTTCACCACGGTGCGGCTGGTGGACTGCTCGGTGCCGCGCCTGGAGGCGGCCCGGCTGCACACCGAGGGCGACCTGCACCTGCCGCGCTCCCGCTTCCCCGGCGGCATCCGGCTCACGGACGCGCAGATAGGCACCGACCTGCTGCTCAACCAGGCGGTCGTGCACCGGGACCGCAGCGGGCGCTCCATCGCCGCGGACGGCATGACGGTCGGGCAGGACCTCCAGGCGGAGATGCTGGAGGCGCACGGCGAGGTGAGTCTGCGCAGCGCCCAGGTCGGCGTGTCGCTGAGCCTGCGCGGCGCCCGGCTCCTGAACCCGTACACCCGGCACGCGCTGAACGCCCCGCAGCTGACGGTGGAGCGCACGCTGTACCTGACCCCGGCGGGCCTGGGCAGCCCGCTGCTGCGCGGCACCACCCCCGCGCAGGGCACCCGCATCCAGCGCTTCGAGTGCGAGGGCGGGGTGCGGCTGGACGACGGGCGGTTCGGCGACGCGCTCGACCTCGAGCACGCGCGGTTCACCTTCACCGACGAACAGGAGCTGTCCATGCGCCGGGTGCAGACGCCCGAGCTGCGGTTCCTGGGGGAGCGGCCGGCGCGCGGGCGGGTGGTGCTGTCGGGGGCGCGGGTGGTCAACCTGATGGACCGGGCGGACAGTTGGCCGGGCCCCGGCCGGCTGCACATGGGCGGCTTCGCCTACGAGAACCTGGTGCCGCGCGGCCCGTTCCCGCTGGAGAAGCGGCTGCGGTGGGTGGGCGCCGCGACCGCCGAGTACCACCCGGAGCCGTACGAGCGCCTCGCCTCCGTACTGCGGGCGGGCGGCGAGGACGAGGACGCCCGCGAGGTGCTGCTCGCCAAGCACCGCAGGCGCCGCGAGAGCCTGCCCGTCGCCGCGAAGCTTGTGGGGTACGCGCAGGACTGGACGGTCGCCTACGGCTACCGGCCGGGCCGGGCCGCGGTGTGGATGGCGGTGCTGTGGGCGGCGGGCTCGCTCGCCTTCGCCCGCGCCGACCCGCCGCCCCTGAAGAACGGCGAGCAGCCCGACTGGAACCCGGCCCTCTTCGCCCTCGACCTCCTCCTCCCGGTGATCGACCTGGGCCAGGCCGGTTCCTGGCACCTGCACGGCGGCTGGCAGTGGCTGGCGACGTCCCTGGTCCTGCTGGGCTGGATCCTGGCGACCACGGTGGCGGCGGGCGCGACCCGCCTGCTCCGCCGCAGCTGACCCCTCCGGGTGCCGCTCAGCCCCCACGGCCCGGTCCCCCACCGGAGGCGACGCGAGCCGCACGAGTGCGGGGGCGGGGGCGGAGGCGGGTACGAAGACGAGGGCCGAGACGGGTCCGGCGGCGGAGACGGGGGCCGAGGCGGGTACGGGGGCCATGGAAGGGGCCGAGGCGGAGGCGAGTGCGAAGACGAGAGCCGAAACGGGTGCGGCGGTGGAGACGGGGCGGGTGCGGCGGCGGGTCGGGGGTGAAGGCCGAGGCGGGTGCGGCGGCGAAGGCCGAGCCTGGCGCGAGGGCGGAGGCGGGGGCGGCGGCGAAGGCCGAGGCGGGCACGGGGCCGGGTCGGGGGCGAAGACGAAGGCCGAGCCTGGCGCGAGGCCGGTGCGGGGGCGGGGGCAGAAGGCGGTGGGGGCACGGTCGGGCGAAGGCGGAGGCGGGGGCGCACAACCATCCCGAACCCTCGGCCGTCGTACTGGCCATGCTGCGCGCGTTCCTGCGGACCGCGGCCCGGGCCCGTCCCCGGTCGCCACGGCCCGCCCAAGACGACGACGTGCTCCTCGACGCCCCCGACGACCGTCTCGCCCCCGCCCTCGTCGCCGCGGCCCGCGGTGAGCACGGTCCCGCCGCAGGTCTCCTCGCCGGTACCCGCGAGAACGCCGAGTGGGACCACCGCGACCGCTACGCGACCCGGCTCGCCGCCTTCGCCCGCTCCCGCGCCGAGTGGCTCGGCGACTGGCGCTCCACCGCCCCGGACGACCCCGACGCCCTGCTGGTCGCGGCCCGCCTGGCGGTGCACCGCGACTGGGACTCCCCGGCCCGCGCCGAACTCCTGCGCCCGGTGCTCCCCGCGGTCGTCGCCGCCGCCCGGGACGCCGGGCCGGACCCGGTGCCGTGGCGGACCGCACTGGACGCCGCGCGCGGCGCGCACGCCGGGCACACCGAGTTCGAGCGGCTCTGGGAGCAGGCGGTCCGCCGCGACCCGCACCACTACGGCTGCCACGTCGCCGCCCTGGAGTACCTGGCCGCCGCCTCCCCGGGCGCCCACCGCGAGTGCCTGGACTTCGCCGAGACGGCCGCGCAGGACGCCCCCGAGGAGGCGCTCGTCCGGGCGCTGCCGCTGCACGCGGCCCACGCCTGCCTCACGGCGCCCGGCGGTGCCCGCCCCCGCCCCGGCCCCGACGCCGACGCCGACGCCGACGCCGACGCGCCCGGCGTATCCGCGCTCCGCCCCCGGCTGGACGCCGCGGCCGACCGCGCGACCGCTCTCTCGGCGGCGTACCCGGCGGCCGACCCCTGGGCCGCGGCGCTGCGGAACCTGCTGGTGGACGTCCTCGTGCGCCTGGGACGCCACCAGGACGCGGCGGAGCAACTGCGGCTGACCGGCCCCTACGTCACGTCCTTCCCGTGGGACCGGGACACGGACGACCCGCTCGGCCGCTTCGTCCGGGTGCGTGCGGACGTCCACGCCGCGGTGGTCTCCGCGAACGGTTCCGGGAGCGGTTCCACGAGCGGTCCGGCGACCGGTTCGCAGGGCGCCGGCCGTCCACGGAACGGGCGGGGCGGACGCGTCCGCCCCGGCGACCATTAGGCTTCTGCGACGTGACCACCGTCCGGCTCCCCCTCTTCCCCCTGAACTCCGTCCTGTTCCCGGGGCTGGTGCTCCCGCTCAACATCTTCGAGGAGCGCTATCGCGCCATGATGCGCGAGTTGCTGAAGACCCCCGAGGACGAACCGCGCCGGTTCGGCGTCGTGGCGATCCGCGACGGCCACGAGGTGGCCGAGAGCGCCCCCGGCCTGCCCGACCCGACGGCCACCGTCGAGCGCGGACCCGCGGCCGGGTTCGGCACCGACCCGGTCAAGGCGTTCCACAAGGTGGGCTGCATCGCCGACGCGGCGACGATCCGCGAACGGGCCGACGGCACCTTCGAGGTGCTGGCGACCGGCACGAACCGGGTGCGGCTGCTCTCGGTGGAGTCCTCGGGCCCCTTCCTGACCGCCGAGCTGGAGCCGCTGCCCGAGGAACTCGGCGACGAGGCGGGCGCGCTGGCCGAGGGCGTGCTGCGGTCCTTCCGGCAGTACCAGAAGCGGCTGGCCGGGGCCCGGGAACGCTCGCTGGCCACCGGCGCCGACCTGCCGGACGAGCCGGGCGTGGTCTCCTACCTGGTCGCCGCCGCGATGATGCTGGACACCCCGACGAAGCAGCGTCTGCTCCAGGCCCCGGACACCGCGTCCCGCCTCAGGGACGAGCTGAGACTCCTCCGCTCCGAGACGTCCATCATCCGTTCGCTGCCGTCCCTGCCCGCGTCGGACCTGACGCGCGGCCCGACGAGTCTCAACTGAGGTGCCGCCTCGCATGGCGAAGAAGTCGAACAAGGCGAAGAAGCAGCAGTCCGGCGGCACCCCCGCGACGGTGGCGCTGACGGCGGCCGGGGTGACGTACACGGTCCACACGTACGAGCACGACCCGGCCCACCCGTCCTACGGCGAGGAGGCGGCCGAGGCGACGGGCTTCTCGCCGGAGCGGGTGTTCAAGACGCTGGTGGCGGACGTCGACGGCGCCCTGACGGTCGCGGTGGTGCCGGTGGCGGGCCAACTGGACCTCAAGGCGCTCGCCGCCGCGGTGGGCGGCAAGCGCGCGGCGATGGCCGACCCGGCCCTGGCCGAGCGCACCACGGGCTACGTGCGGGGCGGCATCTCCCCGCTGGGCCAGCGCAAGCGGCTCGCCACGGTCCTGGACGCGACGGCCGCGGACCATGCCACGATCTGTGTCTCGGCGGGCCGCCGGGGCCTGGAGGTGGAACTCTCCCCCGCCGACCTGGCCGGACTCACGGACGCGGTCCTCGCCCCGATCGGCCGCGCGTAGCCCTGCCGGGCGGCGCGGCCCCGTGACGCGGCCCGGCGCCCGGCGGCGTCTTCGGGCGCGCGCGAGGTCAGGCCGGCTTGTCCCCGTACGGCCCCGACGGGGACCGCCCCGGCGCCGGCCAGGGGTCGGGCTCCGGGTCGCGGGGCCCGAAGAGTCCCGTCAGCCCCAGGTGGACCACGAGCGCCGCCAGTGACCACGCCAGCAGCGCTCCCTTGGCGCCCAGCTTCAGCGGCGCCGAGAACGTCACCCCCTTGCCCGCTTCCTTGGCGTGGGCGATCACGTCCTGGGCGGGTCCGAGCCACACCCCGAGCCGCCACGCCAGCAGCGAGCCGAGGATCCCGCCGACGCCCAGGGCCACCACCAGGGGCACGCCCCCGCGCCGCCGCGCCAGGAAGACCACCACCGCGCTGAGCGCGCCGAACGCCAGGGCCAGCAGAGTGAACGTGCCGTCGACACCGACCGCCTGCTCGCCCTCGGAGTCCTTGAGGTAGACGACCCAGCTGTCGTCGACCAGCTGGCCGACCAGCGGCACGCTCGGCGCCAGCTTCCACCACAGCACGCCCAGCAGCGCCCCGGAGAGCGCGACCGCCACGGCGGTCACGGCGGCCTGCCGCACTTCGGTCAGCATCCCGGGGCCGTCCTGTTCTCCGTGGTCGTCGTGCGGGGCGTCGAAGGCGGTGCCCACCGCGTGCGCACCGGCGGGCGGCGGCACCGGACCGCCCTGGTGCGACGAGCGTTCGTTCGGCGGCGGTGGCGGAGTCAGAGGTGCGGTCACCCCGCCATCGTGCCAAACCCGCCTGTGCGGCGCGTCACCGGACGGCGGCCCTGCGGTACGCCCAGGTGGCGACGGCCAGCGAGATCACACCGACCGCGGCGCACACCGCGAGGTCGCCGAGGACGAGGCCCCAGTCGGGCCCCCGGCCGAACGTCCGGGCGAACGCCTCCACGCCGTACGTGGAGGGCAGCAGGTCCCGGACCAGTCGGACCACCTGCGGCATCCGCTCGGGCGGCAGTACGCCGAGGAGCAGCGCCGCGGACATGCCGAGCTGGCCCAGCAGCGTGGCGAACTCGGGCCGGGGCGCGAGCAGCCCCAGCGCCGCGCCCAGTCCGGCGAGCGCGGCACCGGCCAGCGGGATCACGGCCACCAGTACCCACAGGTGGGTCATCGGCAGCCCGAACAGCAGGCACCCGAAGACCGCCGTCACCACGGTCCCGGGGACGGTGAAGGAGGCGTAGGCGCCCGCCGCGCCCAGCACCACCGCGGCGGGCGGCACCGGCAGCGTGGCGTAGTGGTCGAGGCCGCCGCTGGCGCGCAGCTGGCCGAAGTACTGGGCGAGGAGGTTCAGCGCGACGAAGGCCACGACGAGCACCGCCGACCCGGCGACCACCGACTGGGCCTCGCCGCCGCCGTCCACGACGCCGCGCATCAGGATCATGATGCCGACCGACTGGAAGGTCGCCACGAACAGCAGCGGGATGCGCGCGACCCGCGCCCGGGACAACTGCGCCCGGTACACGGCCACCAGGGAGGGCCACAGCCGCGCCTTCGGCCCCAGCGCGGCCGGGGCGGCCGTGCGCTGCTCCTCGACGGCCAGGACGGTGCCCGAAGCACCGTCCGCGGGTACGACACTCACGTCGCGCTGCTTCCCTTCGCTGGGGTCGTTCGAAGCGGCCGCCCCGACGGATGCGGACGCGGCGTCCGGTGTTCCCGTCGCTCGCGTGTTCACGCCCTCACCAGCCCCTGTCGTGCGGCGCCGCCCAGCGCCAGGTAGACGTCCTCGAGGCTGGGCGTGGCGAGGGTGAAGTCGTCCAGGGCGGCGAAGGCGGCGCCGCCGGTGACGGTGGCGACGACCGCGCGGGCCTCCTCGGGAGCGAGCCGCAGGGTCCAGCGGCGCCCCGACTCGGCGACGCGGTCGCGCAGGGCGGCGACCTCCGGGACGTTCAGCGGTGCGCTCTCGCGCCACACCAGGTCGACGCGGACCTCTCCGGCGACCTTCTCCTTGAGCCCCGAGGGCGTGTCGCAGGCGATCACGCGTCCCCGGTCCAGGACGGCGACCCGGTCGAGGACGGTCTCGGCCTCGATGACGTTGTGGGTGACGAGCAGCACGGTGGTGCCGTGTTCGGCGCGGCGCCGGTCGACGGCCGCCCAGACCGCGCGCCGGGCCACCGGGTCCATGCCGGTGGTCGGCTCGTCCAGGACGAGCAGCGGGCGTTGCCCGACCAGTGCGGCGGCGAAGCAGGCCAGGCGGCGCTGGCCGCCGGAGAGCTTCTTGACGGGGCGGGCGGCGAGGCCGGTCAGGCCCAGCTCCTCCAGGACGGCGTCCCGCTCGGCGCGGGCCCGCCGCGCCTCCAGGCCGCGCAGCCGTCCGGTGGTCTCGGCGGCCAGCGACACGGTCAGTTCGTCCAGGGCGCTGGACTCCTGCCCCAGGTAGGCGAGGATCCGCGCGGCCCGCTCCGGGTGGCGCACGATGTCGTGCCCGAGGATCTCCACGGCGCCGCGGTCGGGGCGCATCAGCCCGGTGAGCTGGCGTACGAGGGTGGACTTGCCTGCGCCGTTCGGTCCGAGCAGCCCGAAGATCTCGCCGCGGCGGATGTCCAGGCTCACGTCGTCGGTGGCCCGCACCTCCGGGGTGGCGGGAGCGCCGCGCCTGCCTCGCACCGCCGGATAGGTCTTGGTCAGTCCGCGCATCACGCACACGGCATCGCCACCGGGTCGAAGTGCCTGTGCCGCGCGCGTACTCACAAGGGACGAGAGTACGGGGTCCGCCGCCCCGCCCCGCTCCCGGGTCCGCCCATAAGTGTCGATTCGGCGGGTGCCGGTACGCGGGGGGAGCCGCCCGGGTCGCCGGAGCGTCTCACTCCGCGGCGGGGGCGCGTTCGGTCGCCGTCCGCGCGTCGATCTCGCGCCAGAACCCGGCCCGGATCGCGTACCGGTCGTGCTCGTCGATCTGGTCGTCCTTGTGGGCCAGCAGACCGAAGCGGGCGGCGTAGCGCAGCAGCTCCCCGTCGACGCGGTGCGGGATGCGCGGGTACATCCCGGACAGTTTCTGCAGGTGGCCGTGGTCTCCGAGGCGTTCGAGCCAGCGCCGGGCGAACACCTGTCCGACCTCGTAGGGGTCGCCGCCGACCGTGGTGATGTCCTCCTCGCGGTCGGCCCAGCGCTGCTCGGCCGTGGTGAGCTGGGCCAGCGTCGGCAGGGAGGCGGCCTCGGACGGCTCGCCGGCGGGCCGGTCGACCCAGCCCTTGTCGGAGGACCAGCGCAGGGTGGCGCTCGTCGGCTGCGGGGCGGCGTGCGGGCCGGGAGCGCGCAGGGCGGCGAGGTCCTTGGGGGTGGGGACGCCCTTGGCGGGCGGGACCCGCTCGTCGGTGCCGTTGCTCGCGGCGGTGGCCGTGGTGGGGTGCTCGGGCTCCCGGGCGGGCCGTTCCGCGGCGGCGGAGAGGGCGGCGTCGGGCAGCGGCGCGGAGAGGATCGCGGCGATCTCGGGGCGGGGCACGGGCGGCGGCGCGCAGATGCCGCCGAGTTCCTTGGCGCGTACGGCCTTCGTGATCCACGTACGGTCCAGGACGCGGCGTTCGTCGGCCTCGGCGACCAGGTCCTCGGACTGGTTGTAGTCGCCGTCGGCGGCCTGTACGGCCCACAGGTGGACGGCGACGCCGTGTTCCTTGGCGGCCATCATGCCCGGCAGCAGGTCGCCGTCGCCGGTCACCAGGACGACGTCGGAGCAGGCGCGGTTGCGGGCCAGCTCGGTCAGTTCGGCGTGCATGGCGGCGTCCACGCCCTTCTGCGCCCACCGCCCGTCGCTGCGGGTGAGGGCGCCGAGCCGGACGGTGACCCGGGGCATCACGCGCAACCGCCGGTGCTCGGGCTGCGGGACGCGGTCGGGGGCGCCGTCGAACCAGTAGATGCGCAGCAGGGGCTGCTGCGTGTCGGACTCGGCGCGGTCGCGCAACCCCTGGATGAGGGCGGCGTGATCGACGCTGATGCGCGAGCGCGAGGGCTCCCCGGCGAGGAGACTGGCGGCGGCCCCCAGCAGATACCCGGCGTCCACCAGGACGATGCAGCGGTCCACGCGATCCACCCTCTTTCCGGGAGGTTTGCTTCGGGCTTCCTTCGAGTCTGCCCGACCACGCGGAGGTTAACGGCCCGAACTCGATCTTCGGCGTGGCGTTTCGGCGCCCCGCACCCCGACGAACCGCGTCACGGACGGTAATTGCCCGATATGCGTTCTTTGTTGGCCTATGTGAATCTGGTTCCGGTCCTGGTCCCCAGATCCCCCTCAGGAGGCAGATCACCATGGCCAAGAACAAGAACAACCGTGATCGTAAGCAGCCCCGGGCCGAGCGCTCCCCGCAGGCCGCCGAGTCGACCGTGCTGGACCGCGAGGAGCAGCACTCCCCGCAGCTGACGACGCCCGGCGACGCGGCCTCCCGCAAGCGGAACAAGCGCTTCGGCCACAACTGACAGCCACGAGGAAGGGCGCACCGGCAACCGGGTGCGCCCTCGCTCGTCTTGGTCCGGGAGGCCGCTCAGCCCGCCAGGCAGGACGGGCCGAGCAGCACCTTCAGGTCGCCGAAGAGCGCCGGATCGGGCTTCACCCGGTGCCGGTCCAGGCGCAGCACCGTCGTCTTCGTGGGGCCCTGGAGCTTGATCCGCACCTCGCTGTCGCCCCGGTGGTGGGTGAGGATCTCACCGAGCCTGCTGACCATCGGCGGGGTGACGCGGGTGGCCGGGATGGTGAGGACGACGGGGGCGTTGGCGCCCGCGTTGGACAGGTCGGGGATCATCAGCTCCATCGCGACCAGCCTCGGCACGTCCTCGCGCTTGTCGAGGCGCCCCTTGACGAACACCACCGCGTCCTCGACGAGTTGGGTGGACACCAGCTGGTACGTCGCCGGGAAGAACATGCACTCCAGGGAGCCGGCGAGGTCCTCGACGGTGGCGATGGCCCAGGCGTTGCCCTGCTTGGTCATCTTGCGCTGGAGACCGGAGATGATGCCGCCGATGGTGACGACCGCGCCGTCGCCGAAGTCCCCGCCGGTGAGCTGGGAGATGCCCGCGTCGGCCTTGTCGGAGAGCACGTGCTCCAGGCCGAAGAGCGGGTGGTCGGAGACGTAGAGGCCGAGCATCTCCCGCTCCTGGGCGAGGAGGTAGGTCTTGTCCCACTCGTCCTCGCCGAAGACCACGTCGAGTCCGAAGCCGGGCTCGTCGTTCGCCTCCTCGCCCATGCCGCCGAAGAGGTCGAACTGGCCCTCGGCCTCCTTGCGCTTGACCGCGACCACGTTGTCGATCATCGGTTCGTACTGCGCGGTGAGGCCCTTGCGGGTGTGCCCCATCTCGTCGAAGGCGCCGGCCTTGATCAGCGACTCCGTCGTCCGCTTGTTGCAGACGACCGCCTCGACCTTGTCCAGGTAGTCGGGGAAGGACCCGTACTTCCCCTTGGCCTTGCGGCACCTGATGATCGACTCGACGACGTTGGTGCCGACGTTGCGGACGGCGGAGAGGCCGAAGAGGATCACGTCGTCGCCCTGCGCGGCGAAGTTCGACATGGACTCGTTGACGTTGGGCGGCAGCACCTTGATGCCCATGCGCCGGCACTCGTTGAGGTACACGGCGGACTTGTCCTTGTCGTCCTTGACCGAGGTGAGCAGCGCGGCCATGTACTCGGCCGGGTAGTTCGCCTTCAGGTAGCCGGTCCAGTACGAGACCAGGCCGTACGCGGCCGAGTGCGCCTTGTTGAAGGCGTAGCCGGCGAAGGGGACCAGCACGTCCCACAGGGCCTGGATGGCCTCGTCGCTGTAGCCGTTCTTCCGGGCTCCGGCCTGGAAGAGGACGAAGTTCTTCGCCAGTTCGTCGGGCTTCTTCTTGCCCATCACGCGGCGCAGGATGTCGGCCTCGCCGAGCGAGTAGCCCGCGATGATCTGGGCGGCCTTCTGCACCTGCTCCTGGTAGACGATCAGGCCGTAGGTGACCGCGAGGACCTCCTGGAGGGGCTCCTCCAGTTCCTTGTGGATCGGCGTGATCTCCTGCAGGCCGTTCTTGCGCAGCGCGTAGTTGGTGTGCGAGTCCATGCCCATGGGGCCGGGACGGTAGAGCGCGGAGACTGCGGAGATGTCCTCGAAGTTGTCGGGCTTCATCAGCCGCAGCAGGGAGCGCATGGGGCCGCCGTCGAACTGGAAGACGCCGAGCGTGTCGCCGCGTTGCAGCAGGTCGAAGGTCGTGGGGTCGTCGAGCGGCAGGGACAGCAGGTCGAGGTCGACGCCCTTGTTGGACTTCACCATCTTGACGGCGTCGTCCATGATCGTGAGGTTGCGCAGGCCGAGGAAGTCCATCTTCAGCAGGCCGAGCGACTCGCACTGCGGGTAGTCCCACTGCGTGATGGTCACGCCGTCGGTGTGCCGCACCCAGATCGGGGCGTGGTCGACGATGGGCTCGCTGGACATGATCACGCCGGCCGCGTGCACGCCCATCTGCCGCACCAGGCCCTCGACGCCCTTGGCGGTGTCGATGACCTTCTTGACGTCCGGCTCGGCCTCGTACATCCCGCGGATCTCGCCGGCCTCGCTGTAGCGGGGGTGCGTCGGGTCGGTGATGCCGTTGAGGTCGATGCCCTTGCCGAGGACGTCGGCGGGCATGGCCTTGGTGAGCCGGTCGCCCATCGCGTACGGGTAGCCCAGGACGCGCGCGGAGTCCTTGATGGCGTTCTTCGCCTTGATCTTGCCGTAGGTGCCGATCATGGCGACCTTGTCGGCGCCGTACTTCTCCGTCACGTACCTGATCACCTCGACGCGCCTGCGCTCGTCGAAGTCGATGTCGACGTCGGGCATGGAGACGCGCTCGGGGTTCAGGAACCGCTCGAAGATCAGGCCGTGCGGGATGGGGTCGAGGTCGGTGATGCCCATCGCGTACGCCACGATCGAACCGGCCGCGGAGCCTCGGCCGGGGCCGACCGCGATGCCCTGCTTCTTGGCCCACATGATGAAGTCGGCGACCACGAGGAAGTAGCCCGGGAACCCCATCTGGATGATGACGTCCATCTCGTACTCGGCCTGCTTCTGGCGGTCCTCGGGGACCTGGCCCGCGAAGCGGCGCTCCATGCCGCGGCGGACCTCCTCCTGGAACCAGGTGACCTCGGTGAAGCCGTCGGGGATGTCGAACTTCGGCATGAGGTCGCGCTTCTCGAACATGCCGGTCGTGTCGATCATCTCGGCGATCAGGCGCGTGTTGGCGCAGCCCTCCTGCCAGGCGTCGGAGGAGTCGATGGCGTACATCTCGTCCGTCGACTTCAGGTAGTAGCCGGTGCCGTCGAAGCGGAAGCGGTCCGGGTCGGAGAGGTTCTTGCCGGTCTGGATGCACAGCAGCGCGTCGTGGGCGGTGGCCTCGTGCGCGTACGTGTAGTGCGAGTCGTTCGTCACCAGGGGCGGGATGCCGAGCTTCCTGCCGATCTCCAGCAGCCCGTCGCGGACCCGGTGCTCGATCTCGATGCCGTGGTCCATCAGCTCCAGGAAGTAGCGGTCCTTGCCGAAGATGTCCTGGTAGTCGGCGGCCGCCTTCAGGGCCTCGTCGAAGTGGCCGAGGCGCAGCCGGGTCTGGACCTCGCCGGAGGGGCAGCCGGTGGAGGCGACGATGCCCTCGGACCACTGGCTGATGGTCTCCTTGTCCATCCGCGGCCACTTCTGCAGCCAGCCCTCGGCGTACGCGTCGGAGGAGAGGCGGAAGAGGTTGTGCAGGCCCTTGCTGTTCGTCGCCCACATGGTCTTGTGGGTGTAACCGCCGGAACCGGACACGTCGTCCCGCTTCTGGTGCGGCTGGCCCCACTGGATCTTGCGCTTGTTGCGCCGGGACTCGGGGGCGACGTACGCCTCGATCCCGATGATCGGGGTGACCCCGGCCTTCTGCGCGGAGTGGAAGAAGTCGTACGCCCCGTGCAGGTTGCCGTGGTCGGACATGGCGATGTGCGACATGCCCATCTCGTTGCACGCGTCGAACATGTCCTTGAGCCGCGCGGCACCGTCCAGCAGCGAGTACTGGGTGTGGACGTGCAGGTGCGTGAACGGCGGCTTGGACACGTGCGGCCTCCTGGGAAAACTGGGGACGACTGGCTGCGGTCGATCCGGGGGGTCAGCGTCGAAGTCTATGCCTCGCCGCTGACACTCGATGGCCCCACGCGTACCTTCGGGGCGGGCACTCCCGCATCCGTTCGAACGTTGGCCCGAGTGGAGATCCGCTCCACCCGTCAGGCATTACCCGCACCAGGAGGCACCAGGCATGTCGGTCCCGCAGCTCAACGAGGAGCACCGCGGCGAGGAGATCCTCGCCGTCTTCGACACCGCCTTCGGCCGGCTGCTGGCCGCGGATCCCGCGGCGTTCCGCGTCAAGTTCCGGAAGATGGCGGCCTCGGCCTTCGCCTTCTACCGCGGCACCGCCGGCCTCTTTTACCGCGATGTGACCGAGGATCCGGAGTTCAGCGACCAGCGGGGCGGCCCCTACCTGGACGAGCGGACCTCCCGGGTGTGGATCCACGGCGATCTCCACGCGGAGAACTTCGGCACGTACATGGACTCCACCGGCCGGCTGATCTTCAACGTCAACGACTTCGACGAGGCCTACGTCGGCCCGTTCACCTGGGACCTCAAGCGCTTCGCCGCCTCCATCGCGCTGATCGGCTACGCGAAGGCGTTCAGCGACGAGCAGATCACCGAGCTGGTGAGGGTGTACGCGGTCGCGTACCGCGAGCGGATCCACGCCCTGGCCACCGGCGCCAAGCGCGACGAGGTGCCGCCCTTCACGCTGGACACCGCGGACGGGCCGCTGCTCGGCGCGCTGCGGGTGGCCCGCTCCCTGACCCGCTTCGGCCTGCTGGACTCGATGACCGAGATCCGCGACTTCGAGCGCCGTTTCGCTCCCGGCGGCGGCGCCGTCGAGCTGGACGCCGCCACCCGCTACAAGGTCCTGGCGGCCTTCGACGGCTACCTGGAGACGCTTCCCGAGTCCTCCCTGGCCCGCCCGGACTCCTACCGCGTGAAGGACGTCGTGGGGCGCCGGGGCATCGGCATCGGCTCGGCCGGCCTGCCCTCGTACAACATCCTGCTGGAGGGCAACAGCGACGCCCTGGAGAACGACGTCGTGATCTACATCAAGCAGGCCCAGACCCCGGCCGTCTCCGGTCACATCACCGACCCGGCGATCCGGGACTACTTCCAGCACGAGGGCCACCGCACCGTGATCTCCCAGCGCGCCCTGCAGGCGCACGCCGACCCGTGGCTGGGCTGGACCGAGCTGGACGGCGCCGGGCAGCTGGTCGCCGAGGTCTCGCCGTACGCGGTCGATCTGGACTGGGGCGACATCGACGACCCGGAGGAGATCGCCGAGGTCGTCGCCGACCTGGGCCGGGCCACCGCCACCATGCACGGGGCGGCCGACGACCAGTCCGGGGAGTCCCTGGTGCCGTTCTCCACCGAGCGGGCCATCGACGCGGCGATCGCGGCCGACGAGGAGGGCTTCGCGCCGCTGCTGGTCGACTTCGCGCACCGGTACGGCGCACGCGCGCGCGGTGACCACCAGACCTTCGTCGACCTGTTCCGCAACGGCCGGATCCCCGGCCTGTGACCATTCCGGTTCGGTAACCGTCGGCCGTCTCACAGGAACCCTTTAGGGGTCCCTTACCGGACCCCGTGACACACTCTTCTACTGCTATGGACATATCCGGAACCCCGCTCAGAGCCGTACGCGCGGCGCTGTTCACGGCACTCGTCGTGACGCTCAGCACCGCGTCGCACGTGCTGCTGTCCGGGGTTCCGCTGCCGCTGACCACGGTGGCCGCGGTCGCCGCCGCCGTGTTCCTGATCGCGTACGCCCTGGCCGGGCGGCGCGAGCGCGGCTTCGGGCGGATCGCCGCCCTGCTGATCCCGTTGGAACTGGCGGCCGACACGGTCTTCACCACCGGCCAGCACGTCTGCTACGGCCGCGCGGGCGGCCCGGTCGCGGGCCCGCTGCGCTCCGTCGGCTTCGACGTGCTGTGCGGCGACGGCACCGGCATCCACGCGGGCGTCACCGCGCCGCTGACCCGGGTGACCGGGGCCGAGACCGACCGGATGGCGTCCGTGCTGGCCCAGGCCGCCCCCGGCACCGCCTGGCTGCTCCTTGCCGCGCACGTCGCGGTCGGGCTGCTGGCGGCGGCCTGGCTGCGGCGCGGCGAGCGGGCGCTGGCCCAGCTCCTCGGCGCGGTGGCCGCGACCACCTTCCGGCCGCTGCTGCTCGCCGTCGCGGCCGTGACCGTACGCCGGGCCCCGTCGGTGCGCCGCCCGGCGCTCCCGGCCCGCCGCGCCGCCGGCGCCCGCGAGCGGATCCTCACGCACTCCCTGGGACGGCGCGGACCGCCGAGCCCGGTGGCCGCCCTCGTGTGACCCGTCGCACGAGCAGCACCGAGCACAGCAGTCCCCCGTACACATATCCGCACACCCCCGTGTGCGCGTCCCCGGAGAGATCACCATCATGAGCAAGCGGAACAGCCAGGCGGCGAAGACGGCGGCCCGAGAGCGCCTGCGCGAGGAGCGGGAGCGCCAGGCCAAGCGCGACAAGGCCAAGCGGCAGATCGTCGTGGCCGTCTCCATCGTCGGTGTGCTGGCGATAGCCGGCGGCATCAGCTACGCCGTCGTGCAGGGCAACAAGCCGAGCGGCTGGGAGAAGGCCGCCGAGGCGAAGGTGGTGGCCCCGGCCAACACCTCCGGCAAGGACGGCACCACGGTCGTCATGGGCGAGTCCAAGTCCGACAACGTCGTCCACCTCTACGAGGACCCGCGGTGCCCGGGCTGCGCGGCGATGGAGCAGAGCATCGGCGAGACCGTCAACAAGGGCATGGAGGACGGCACCTACAAGCTCTCCTTCACCGTCGGCACCTTCCTCGACGGCAACCTGGGCGGCGAGGGCTCGAAGAACGCGCTGAGCGCGCTCGGCGCCGCGCTGAACGTCAGCCCCGAGGCGTTCGTCGACTACAAGACGGCGCTGTACTCCACCGAGTACCACCCGGAGGAGACGACCGACGAGTTCGCCAAGAACGACTACCTGATCAAGGTGGCGAACACGGTGGACGCCCTGAAGAACAACAAGAAGTTCCAGGACGCCGTGGAGAAGGGCACCTACGACGCCTGGGCGATGCGGATGAGCAAGTCCTTCGACAAGGCGGAGGGCGTGCAGTCGACGCCGACCATCAAGATCAACGACAAGGTGGTCGACACCCCGAGCACGCCGGACGCGTGGCAGAAGGCCCTGAAGGACGCCGGCGTCACCAAGTGACCCGGTGATCCCCGGCTGACGAGTGGGCGAACTTTCGCGAGTTCGCCCACTCCCGCGCGTACCGATCAGTAACCTGATCGTCCGTGACCAGTCGACACAGAGCGTCCGAAGAGAACGACACCTCCGCGAACCCCCGCACTCCGAGCCGCCGTACGGTCGTCAGGGCCGCGGCGGCCGGCGCCGTCCTGGCCGCCCCGCTGGCCGCCCCGCTGGCCGCGGCGCTGCCCGCGGGCGCCGCCGACGCGGCCCCCGCCTTCCTGCACGGCGTCGCCTCCGGCGATCCCCTGCCCGACGGGATCCTGCTGTGGACCCGGGTGACACCGGTGCCCGAGGCCATACCCGGCTCCGGAACCGGCCCGGACACCGAGGTGAGCTGGGTCGTCGCCACGGACAAGGCCCTCACGAACGTCGTCGCCAAGGGCTCCGTCACCGCGACGGCCGCCTCCGACCACACCGTCAAGGCGGACGTGCGCGGCCTCGCGCCCGCCACGGACTACTGGTTCCGCTTCGCCGCGGGCCCCACCGACTCCCCCGCCGCCCGCACCCGCACCGCCCCCGCGCACGACGCGGCCGTCACCGGCCTGCGCTTCGGCGTGGTCTCCTGCGCCAACTGGGAGGCCGGGTACTTCTCCTCGTACCGGCATCTCGCGGCCCGCGGCGACCTGGACGCCTGGCTGCACCTGGGCGACTACATCTACGAGTACGGCACCGGCGAGTACGGCACCCGCGACACGGTCGTACGGCCGCACGCCCCCGCCCACGAGATCCTCACGCTCGCCGACTACCGCGTCCGGCACGGCCGTTACAAGACCGACCCCGATCTCCAGGCGCTGCACGCGACGGCGCCGGTGGTGGCGATCTGGGACGACCACGAGATCGCCAACGACACCTGGTCCGGGGGTGCCGAGAACCACACCGAGGGTGCCGAGGGGAGCTGGGCGGAGCGGCAGAGCGCCGCCAAGCGGGCCTACTTCGAGTGGATGCCGGTGCGTCCGGCGATCGCGGGGACCACCTACCGACGGCTGCGGTTCGGCAAGCTCGTCGACCTCTCGCTGCTGGACCTGCGGTCCTTCCGTTCCCAGCAGGTGGCACTCGGCGACGGCGACGTCGACGACCCGGACCGCACCCTCACCGGCCGCGCCCAGCTCGACTGGCTCAAGTCGGGCCTCGCCGCCTCCGACGCCACCTGGCGGCTGGTCGGCAACCCGGTGATGATCTCGCCGTTCGCGGTCGGCGCGCTGCCCGCCTCGCTGCTCGGGCCGCTCGCCGAGCTGCTCGGGCTGCCGAAGGAGGGCATCGGCCTCAACACCGACCAGTGGGACGGCTACACCGACGACCGGCGCGAGCTGCTGGCCCACCTGCGCGCGCACGCGATCCGCAACACGGTGTTCCTGACCGGCGACATCCACATGGCGTGGGCCAACGACGTGCCGCACCACGCGGGGACGTACCCGCTGTCCGCCTCGGCGGCCACGGAGTTCGTCGTCACCTCGGTGACCTCCGACAACCTCGACGACATCGTGAAGGTCCCCGAGGGCACGGTCTCGGCGATCGCGGCGCCCGTCATCCGGGCCGCGAACCGGCACGTGCACTGGGTCGACACGGACCGGCACGGCTACGGCGTGCTGGACGTCACCGCGGACCGGGCGCAGATGGACTACTACGTCGTCGCCGACCGCACCGACGCGGACGCCGCCTCCGCCTGGGCCCGCTCCTACCGCACGCGCAGCGGCACGCAGCGCGTCGAGCGGGTCTACGCCCCGGTCTGAGCCTCCTGAAGCGTTTCGAGGAAGCCGAGCGCCACCCGCCAGGTGGCCTCGGCCGCCTCCGCGTCGTAGTCGTCCAGGTCCGGGTCGGTGTAGAGGTGACCGGCTCCGGCGTATCTGTGCACCTCGACGTCGGCGCCGATCCGGCCCATCTGGAGGTACCAGGCGCTGAGCCAGTCGTCCGTCTCGAAGGGGTCCGGCTCGGCGACATGCAGCTGGACCGGCAGCTCGTCGACCGAGGCGTTCGGCGCGAGGTCCGAGGTGCCGTGCAGGAGCAGCAGGCCGCGCGCCCGGTGGTCACCGAGGGCGAGGGTCTGGGCGATGGAGGCGCCGAGCGAGAACCCGGCGTACACCAGGCCCCGCTCGGAGTAGGGCGCGGCGGCCAGCACGGCCCGCTTCAGCAGCTCCTCCCGGCCGATCCCGTCCTGATGGGCCATGCCCTCCTCGACCGAGTCGAAGGTGCGGCCCTCGAAGAGGTCCGGGGTCCACACCTGGTGCCCGGCGTCGCGCAGCCGGTCGGCGGCCTGCCGCACCGCGGGCCTCGGGCCGAGGGTCGAGTGAAAGAGCACGATGTTCATGAGGCCATGGTGCCAGCCGGGGGTGACGGCGCGGCACCGGGCGATACCCGGAGCAGGACGTAAGTCACAGGTTCACCACACGGCGGTGGCGGTTACGTTCGAGGGATGGAGACGATACTCCGCCCGCTGATCGTGGTCGGCGGCTCAGTCCTGCTGACCCTGGTCATCGGCTGGGCCACCGACCTGTTGCTGCGCAAGGCCGACGGACGACACCCCGAGACACCCTTGTGGGGGCTGCTGCGCCGCGCCCGCGTCCCCTACCAGATCGCGCTGTGCGCGGGCCTGCTGAGAGGGTCCTACGTCGAGGCGGAGGTGTTCCCGGAGCACCAGACGGGCGTCGGCAGGACACTGACGCTGATGCTGATCGGCTCGGTGGCCTGGCTGGTGGTCCGGATCGCGGCGGCGGTCGTCGAGACGTCCTACTCGCGTTACGCGCACGCCCACGCCGAGCGGGCACCGGCCCGGGTGCGGCGGGTGCGGACCCAGGTCTCGCTGATCATGAGGGTGGTCACGGCGGTCGTCGGCGTGGTCGCCGTGTCGTCGATGCTGCTGACGTTCCCGGCCATGCGCGCGGCGGGCGCCTCGCTGCTGGCCTCGGCGGGCATCATCGGCATCGTCGCCGGTGTGGCGGCCCAGTCCACGCTGGGCAACCTGTTCGCCGGGTTCCAGATCGCCTTCGGCGACATGGTGCGCATGGGCGACACGGTCGTGGTGGACGGCGAGTGGGGCACCGTCGAGGAGATCACGCTGACGTACCTGACGGTGCGCACCTGGGACGAGCGCCGGATCACGATGCCGGTGTCGTACTTCACGTCGAAGCCGTTCGAGAACTGGTCGCGCGGCACCCCGCAGATGACCGGGACCGTCTACTGGCACCTCGACCACACGGCGCCGCTGGACCCGATGCGCGAGAAGCTGCGCGACCTGCTGCGCGAGTGCCCGGCCTGGGACGGGCGCAACTACAACCTGACCGTCACGGACACCACCCCGACCACCATGGAGGTGCGGGCCCTGGTGACCGCGAAGGACGCCGACGACATCTGGACGGTGCGGGTCGCGGTCCGCGAGGGGATGCTCCGCTGGCTGACCGACGAGCATCCGTACGCGCTGCCGCGGGTCAACACCGCGGACGCCGCCCTGCGCCCGTCCCGCGACGGTGTTCCGCACGCCCGCCGCTCCTCCGACGCCGGGGCCCACCGCTCCCCGGACGCCGGGGGCCACCGCTTCCCCGGGCGGCCGACGAAGCACCTGTGACCCCGGGGCGGCGCCGGGACGTCCGCGGCCTCACCGCAGGCTGCGGACGTCCAGGTGGCGCAGGACCCGGTCCACGACCTCCGGGTCCGCCCCGGCCTCGCTGCGGGCGGCCAGGATCTCGTGGCGGGCGGCGCTCAGCATCTCGCCCTGGATGCGCCGGACGCGTTTGACCCGGCGCGCTCGCTGCTCCATCGCCTCCCTGCGCTCCTCGTCCCCCAGGTCGGGGCTGATGCGCACGCCGATGTCGTACGCGCGCCGCAGCATCTGCTCGGACAGCTCCTCCGGCAGTTCCTCCACGTCCTCGATCTCCTTCAGGCGCCGCTTCGCCGCCTTGGCCGCCCGCAGCGCCAGGCCCCTCTCGTACTCCTGCTCCCGCTCGGTGTCCGCCCGTACCCCGAGCCGGCCCACCAGCCAGGGCAGCGTCAGGCCCTGGAGCAGCAGCGTGCCCATGATCACGCCGAACGCGACGAAGACGAGTTCCTCCCGGTGGGGGAAGGCCGACCCGTCGTCCGTCTCCAGCGGGATCGCCAGGGCCAGCGCGACCGAGGCCACGCCCCGCATCCCCGCCCACCACATCACCACGGTCTCCCGCCAGCTGGTCGGGATGTCCTCGTCCTGGTCGCGCCTGGCGTGCAGTCGCTGGGTGAGCCAGGTGGCCGGAAGCAGCCACAGCAGGCGGACCAGGATGACCACCGCGGTGATCGCCGCCGCCCAGCCGAGCAGTTCCGTCCACCGGCCGGAGGCCGTGCGGATGGCGTTGTGCAGTTCGAGGCCGATCAGCCCGAAGGCCACCCCGGTGACCAGGGTGTCGACCACGTCCCAGACGGTGTGTCCGCCGAGCCGGGTCATCACGTCGTCGGCGTCCGAGGCGTACTCGGCGAGGAACATGGCGGTGGTGAGCACGGCGAGTACGCCCGATCCGTGCAGTTCGTCGGCGGCGACGTAGCTCACGAACGGCACCAGCAGGGTCAGGCCGATCTGCAGTGTCGGGTCGCCCAGCACGCTCATGAGCTTGTTGGAGCCCCAGCCGAGCGCCAGCCCGACCGCGACGGCGACGACGGCGGACAGCACCAGGTCGAGCCCGGCCTCCCACGGCGAGAAGGCGCCGCCGACCGCCGCGGCGATGGCCACGTGGTACAGCACGATGGCCGTCACGTCGTTGAACAGTCCCTCACCCTCCAGGATGGACACCAGGCGGCGCGGCAGCCCCAGTTGACCGGCGACGGCGGTCGCGGCGACCGGGTCGGGAGGCGCCACCAGCGCACCCAGCGCGAAGGCGGCGGCGACGGGCAGTCCCGGCACGATCGCGTGGGCCACGGAGGCCACGCACACCATGGTGACGAAGACCAGCGCGACCGCCAGCAGGAAGATCGGGCGCTTGTTGGCCGCGAACTGCCGCCAGGACGTGCGCCGTACCGCCGCGTACAGCAGCGGGGGCAGCAGTGCGGGCAGGATCAGTTCGGGCGGGATGTCGACGTTGGGCACGAAGTCGAGCAGGGCCAGGACGATCCCGAGCAGCGTCATCAGCACCGGCGCCGGCAGCCCGAACCGGGCACCCAGGGGAACGCTCAGCAGGGCCCCGAGCAACAGCATGAACAACAGGGCCAGCTGATCCACAGTCACCGCTCCGGTGGGGTCTCGGCGTTACTGGACGGCGGACCTCAAGCCTGCCACGCCACCGGTCTCACCAGCCCGTTCGGCGCCCCGGCTACAGGGTTCGCCGCATCGCGCGGTGCGGGATCCCGGCGTCCGGGAACTCGGGTCCGTAGGCCTGGTACCCCAGACGTTCGTAAAATCCCAGGGCGTGTGTCTGCGCGTGCAGATCCACCGCGGTGAGTCCACGCGCGCGTGCCGCGTCCTCGAGGGCCCGCACCAGCGCGGCCCCGACGCCGAGACCGCGGGCCGCCGCGGTCACCGCGAGCCGGCCCAGGGAGCCGACGTCCGGGTCGCCGTCGCCGTTCCTCGCGGCGGCCGCCGCGCCGTGCAGCAGCCGGCCGGTGCCGAGCGGCACGCCGTCCGCCCGGACCGCGAGGACGTGCACGGCGCCGGCGTCGTGGGCGTCGTACTCGATGTCCTCGGGGACCTTCTGCTCGGCGACGAAGACGTCCTTGCGCACCGCGAAGCATGCCTCCCGGTCGGCGGGGTCCTCGGCGACGCGCACGGCGTAGGCCGGTGCGGAGCGTGCGGCGGACCGCGGGGCACTCATCCGTAGGTCTCCTCGCGGACCAGGTCGAGGGCGCGCTGGAGGTCCTCGGGGTAGTCGCTGGCGTATTCGACCCACTGGCCGTCGCCGGGGTGCTCGAAGCCGAGCCGCACGGCGTGCAGCCACTGGCGGGTCAGGCGCAGCCGCTTGGCGAGGGTGGGGTCGGCGCCGTAGGTCAGGTCGCCGACGCACGGGTGGCGGTGGGCGGCCATGTGGACGCGGATCTGGTGGGTGCGGCCGGTCTCCAGCTTCACGTCGAGCAGGGAGGCGGCACGGAAGGCCTCGATGAGGTCGTAGTGCGTGACGGAGGCCTTGCCCTCGGCGGTGACGGCCCACTTGTAGTCGTGCTGCGGGTGGCGGCCGATGGGGGCGTCGATGGTGCCGCTGGTCGGGTCGGGGTGGCCCTGCACGAGCGTGTGGTAGCGCTTGTCGACCGTGCGCTCCTTGAACTGGCGCTTGAGCGAGGTGTAGGCGCGCTCCGACTTGGCCACCGCCATCAGGCCGGAGGTGCCGACGTCGAGGCGGTGCACGATGCCCTGGCGCTCGGCGGCGCCGGACGTGGAGATGCGGTACCCGGCGGCGGCCAGGCCGCCGATGACGGTCGGCCCGGACCAGCCCGGGGACGGGTGGGCGGCGACGCCGACCGGCTTGACGATCACGACCACGTCGTCGTCGTCGTGCACGATCTCCATGCCCTCGACGGGCTCGGCGACGATCTGCACGGGCGCGGGCGCCTCGGGCATCTCGACCTCGAGCCAGGCGCCGCCGTGGACGCGCTCGGACTTGCCGACCACCGACCCGTCGACCTGCACCTTGCCCGCCGCCGCCAGCTCGGCGGCCTTGGTGCGGGAGAAGCCGAACATGCGGGAGATGGCGGCGTCGACGCGCTCGCCCTCCAGGCCGTCGGGCACGGGCAGGGTGCGGATCTCGGGAATCGTGCTCACCCGTCGAGTATGCCGGACGGCTCGGACACTCCCGAACACGCGCTCAGTCCCGGCGCCCCCCCCCGGACGCGCTCAGTCCTTGTGGACGGTCCCGTCCGGGTCCAGGCCCCGGAAGGAGAGGATCACGATCAGGATGCCGCCGCAGACGATCGCCGAGTCGGCGAGGTTGAAGACGGCGAAGTGCTTGGGCGCGATGAAGTCCACGACCGCGCCCTCGAAGACGCCGGGCGCGCGGAAGATCCGGTCGGTGAGGTTGCCGAGGGCGCCGCCGAGCAGCAGGCCGAGCGCGATCGCCCACGGCAGGCTGCGGAGCTTGCGCGCGAGGCGGGCGATCACGACGATCACGGACGCCGCGATCACCGTGAAGATGATCGTGAACGCCTCGCCGAAGCCGAAGGCCGCGCCCGCGTTGCGGATCGCCACGAACCTCAGCCAGTCGCCGATGATCTCGATCGGTTCGTGGTGCTCCAGTTTGGCGACCACCAGCATCTTGCTGCCCAGGTCGAGCAGGTATGCGAACACGGCGACCGCGAACAGCACGGCGACCCGCCGCTTGCCCCGGGGGCGCTCCGAAGCCTGCTCCCGCTCCTGCTCGGCGTCGGGCCGCTCCTGCCCGTCCCCCGCCGTGTCCGGGGTGTCCGGAGTACCGATGATGCGCTCCGCCTCTGCCACGTGAGTCCCTCAGCCTAGGTCCTTGACTGAGGACGAGGGTACGGCACGCCTCCCGTCCCGGCTGCTGCTCCGTACCGGCTCAGTACCGCCGTTCCTGCTTCTGCTTGCACTCGACGCACAGGGTGGCCCGGGGGAAGGCCTGCATGCGGGCCTTGCCGATGGGGTTGCCGCAGTTCTCGCACAGACCGTAGGTGCCCGTGTCCAGGCGTTCCAGGGCGCGCTCGGTCTGGGTGAGCACCTCGCGCGCGGTGGCCGCGAGTGCCAGTTCGTGCTCGCGCGTGATGTTCTTGCTGCCGGTGTCGGCCTCGTCGTCGCCCGCGCCGTCGCCGGAGTCCCGCATCATGCCCTGCAGGGACCGCTCGGAGGTGTCGATCTCGGTGCGCAGCCGGTCGGCCTCGGACTGCAGCTCCCCGCGCGCCTCCTCGACCTCCTGCGGGGTCCAGGGCTCCTCGCCGGGGCGTACCGCGAGGTCGCCGGGGTCCACGGCGGCGCCGCGTGCCTTGGGAACGGCGGTCTTGGCCGCCGTGGCCGTGCCAGGAGTCTTCTTCGCAACCACCGTCGTGGCTCCCGTCTGCTCCGCGGCCTCGGCCGCGCCCGCCTTCTTGGCCGTGCTCTTCTTCGCCGTGCTCTTCTTCGCCGCGGTCGTCCCGGCCGCGTTCTTCTTCGCCGCGGTCTTCCTCGCCGGGCTCTTCCGTGCCGTCGCCGCCTTCGCGGGGTCCTGCTCCGCGGTGCTCTCCTGCGCGGCGCCCTCCTCCGCGGCGCTCCGTTTCGCGGCCGTCGTCTTCTTCTTCGCCACCATGGCCGCGGCCCCTTCACATATTGTGATCTTGCGCGCGAATCGTGCTGGGACGATAAATCGACTCCGGTCCCGCGGCAACGGGGCACGCCGCCCGGTTCGCCCGCCCGCCGCGCACCTCGCGTCGAGCATGCATGCGTTGTGCCCAGCTCCCCGCCCGGTAATCCGCCGCAGCGGCTCCCGACCGGGCCGCCCGCGCGCCGCACCCCGGACGGCGGCATTCGGGTCAGGCCGGGCCGTACGGAGGCCGTGGCACGCCCGCTCCCCTCCCGGCGCGAAAACCGGTCGGCCGCCGTCCGCGCGGCGCCGTACACTGGGCGCAGCGAAAGGCGTGGATGGGGACGAGTAGCGGCGTCAGCAGCCCAGAGCGACCCGGGGACGGTGTGAGCCCGGGGGCGAGCGCGACGTGAAGATCACCCCGGAGCCGCCGGAAGAAAGCCGTGGCAGGACAGCCGCGGCGAGTAGAGCCGGCTCGCGACCCCAATGAGGGGGCTCGCCGGAGCACACGACGCACCGGCCGGGCCAAGGAGGGTGGTACCGCGGGAGCACGGCTCTCGTCCCTCCGACGGAAGGCAGCACGTCCGCCGGAGGAAGCTCGCTGATGACAACGCCTCAGTACCGCCAGGTACCCGCCCAGGTCGACCTGCCCGCGCTCGAACACGCGGTGCTCGACTTCTGGCGCGAGCAGAAGATCTTCGCCAAGAGCCTGGAGCAGTCCGAGGGCCGCCCGGAGTGGGTGTTCTACGAGGGCCCGCCCACCGCCAACGGCATGCCCGGCGCGCACCACATCGAGGCGCGCGTCTTCAAGGACGTCTTCCCCCGCTTCCGCACGATGCGCGGCTACCACGTGGGCCGCAAGGCCGGCTGGGACTGCCACGGGCTCCCGGTGGAGCTGGCGGTGGAGAAGGAGCTGGGCTTCTCCGGCAAGCAGGACATCGAGGCGTACGGCATCGCGGAGTTCAACGCCAAGTGCCGCGAGTCGGTGACCCGCCACACCGACGCCTTCGAAGAGCTCACGACCCGGATGGGCTACTGGGCCGACCTCCAGGACCCGTACCGCACGATGGACCCCGAGTACATCGAGTCCGTGTGGTGGTCGCTGAAGGAGATCTTCGGCAAGGGCCTGCTGGTCCAGGACCACCGCGTCGCCCCCTGGTGCCCCCGCTGCGGCACCGGCCTGTCCGACCACGAGCTGGCCCAGGGCTACGAGACGGTCGTCGACCCGTCCGTCTACGTCCGCTTCCCGCTGACCTCCGGCCCGCTGGCCGGCGAGGCCGCGCTGGTGGTCTGGACGACGACCCCGTGGACCCTGGTCTCCAACACCGCGGTCGCCGCGCACCCCGACGTCACCTACGTCGTCGTCACGAACGGCGAGGAGAGGCTGGTCGTCGCCGAGCCCCTGGTCGCCAAGGCCCTCGGCGAGGGCTGGGAGACCACCGGGCAGTCCTTCACCGGCGCCGAGATGGAGCGCTGGACGTACCAGCGCCCCTTCGAGCTGGTCGAGTTCCCCGAGCCCGCGCACTACGTGGTGAACGCGGACTACGTCACCACCGAGGACGGCACCGGCCTCGTCCACCAGTCCCCCGCCTTCGGCGAGGACGACCTCAAGGTCTGCCGGGCCTACGGCCTGCCCGTGGTCAACCCGGTCCGCCCCGACGGCACCTTCGAGGAGGACGTCCCGCTGGTCGGCGGCGTCTTCTTCAAGAAGGCCGACGAGAAGCTGACCGAGGACCTGGACGCCCGGGGCCTGCTGTTCAAGCACATCCCGTACGAGCACAGCTACCCGCACTGCTGGCGCTGCCACACCGCGCTGCTCTACTACGCGCAGCCGTCCTGGTACATCCGCACCACCGCGATCAAGGACCGTCTCCTCCAGGAGAACGAGAAGACCAACTGGTACCCGGACGCGGTCAAGCACGGCCGGTACGGCGACTGGCTGAACAACAACATCGACTGGGCGCTCTCCCGCAACCGCTACTGGGGCACCCCGCTGCCGATCTGGCGCTGCGAGGAGGACCACCTCACGGTCGTCGGCTCCCGCGCGGAGCTGACCGAGCTGACCGGCACCGACCAGTCGGCCCTGGACCCGCACCGCCCGTTCATCGACGACGTCACCTTCACCTGCACCCACGAGGGCTGCTCCCTCGAAGCGGTGCGCGTGCCGGAGGTCATCGACGCCTGGTACGACTCGGGTTCGATGCCGTTCGCGCAGTGGGGCTACCCGTACAAGAACAAGGAGCTGTTCGAGAGCCGTTACCCGGCGCAGTTCATCTCCGAGGCCATCGACCAGACCCGCGGCTGGTTCTACACGCTGATGGCGATCGGCACCCTGGTCTTCGACAAGTCGTCCTACGAGAACGTGGTCTGCCTCGGCCACATCCTCGCCGAGGACGGCCGCAAGATGTCCAAGCACCTGGGCAACATCCTCCAGCCGATCCCGCTGATGGACCAGCACGGCGCCGACGCGGTCCGCTGGTTCATGGCGGCCGGCGGCTCCCCCTGGGCGGCCCGCCGGGTGGGCCACGGCACCATCCAGGAGGTCGTCCGCAAGACGCTCCTCACATACTGGAACACGGTCGCCTTCCAGGCCCTGTACGCCCGCACCACGGGCTGGGCCCCCAGCGAGGCCGACCCGGCCCCGGCCGACCGCCCGGTCCTGGACCGCTGGCTGCTCTCCGAGCTGCACGCGCTGACCGACCAGGTCACCCAGGCGTTGGACGCGTACGACACCCAGCGCGCCGGCAAGCTGCTGTCCGCGTTCGTCGACGACCTGTCCAACTGGTACGTACGCCGTTCCCGCCGCCGCTTCTGGCAGGGCGACAAGGCCGCGCTGCGCACCCTGCACGAGGTCGTCGAGACGGTCACCAAACTGATGGCGCCGCTGACCCCGTTCATCACCGAGCGGGTCTGGCAGGACCTGGTCGCTCCGGTCACCCCGGGTGCCCCGGAGTCGGTCCACCTGTCGTCGTGGCCCGAGGCCGACCTCACGGCGATCGACCCGGAGCTGTCGAAGCAGATGGTCCTGGTCCGCCGCCTGGTCGAGCTGGGCCGGGCCACGCGCGCGGAGTCGGGTGTCAAGACCCGCCAGCCGCTCAGCCGCGCCCTGATCGCGGTGGCGGGCTTCGGGACGCTCAGCCCCGAGCTGCACGCGCAGATCACGGAGGAGCTGAACGTCGAGTCCCTCGCGTCGCTGAGCGAGGTCGGCGGCTCCCTGGTCGACACGACCGCGAAGGCCAACTTCCGGGCGCTGGGCAAGCGGTTCGGCAAGCGCGTCCAGGACGTGGCCAGGGCGGTCTCGGGCGCGGACGCCGCCGCGCTGTCCCTCGCGCTGCGCGAGGGCACGGCGTCGGTGGAGGTCGACGGCGAGACCATCACCCTCGCCCCGGACGAGGTGATCATCACGGAGACGCCGCGCGAGGGCTGGTCGGTCGCCTCCGACTCGGGCGCGACGGTGGCGCTCGACCTGGAGCTCACGGAGGAGCTGCGCCGTGCGGGCCTCGCCCGGGACGCGATCCGGCTGATCCAGGAGGCCCGCAAGAACAGCGGCCTCGACGTCGCCGACCGCATCGCCCTGCGCTGGACGGCCACGGACCCGGCGACGATCGCCGCCCTGACCGACCACCGCGGCCTGATCGCCGACGAGGTCCTGGCGACGGACTTCGCCCAGGGCGAGGCGGACGACACGTACGGGGCGCCGTTCACGGACGAGGGCCTGTCCCTGGTGTTCCGCCTGCGCAAGCAGTAACCGAAGGAGAGCGACGAGGGCCCGCATCCAGGAGATGCGGGCCCTCTGCCGCAGCCGCCGCGGACAGCGAGACCCCGCCCAGCACCAGCACCAGCACCAGCACCCCGCACGACACAAGGGCGGGCCCCGGGTTCAGAAACCCGGGGCCCGCCCTGAACGCTGCCGAAGGCTACGCCGTACTACAGATCAGTTGTCGTCCTCGTCGATCAGGAACCCACGCATCGGCGAAGGCGCCTGCCCCATCGGCGACGGCCCCTGCGGCCGCACCGGTGCCATCGGCTGGGTCATCGCGGGCGACATCTGCTGCTGCCCGCCGTAGGACGGACCGGACTGGCCCGGACCGCTGCCCATCGACTGGTTGCCGCCGTAGGACGGGGCACTCGCGCCGGCCGGTGCCATCGAGGGCGCCGGGGACGGCGGCAGAGAGGCCGTCGCGGGGGTACGCGGCGGGGCGAGCGAGTCGTCGGCCTGGGTCTCCAACTGGCGCAGCTGCGACTCCAGGTAGGACTTCAGCCGCGTGCGGTACTCGCGCTCGAAGCCGCGCAGGTCCTCGACCTTGCGCTCCAGCGTGGCGCGGGCGGACTCCAGGGAGCCCATCGCGACGCGGTGCTTCTCCTGCGCGTCCCGCTCCAGGGCGTCCGCCTTGGCACGGGCGTCCCGCTCCAGACCCTCGGCACGCGAACGCGCCTCGCCGACGATCTTGTTGGCCTCGGAACGCGCCTCGGCGATCGCCTGGTCCGCGGTCTGCTGGGCCAGCGAGAGCACGCGGGCGGCGCTGTCGCCACCGGGGCCTCCCTGACCGGGCATGCCGGGACCACCGGGGCCGCCGGGACCCTGCGGGCCGCCCATGGGGCCGCCCATCGGACCGGGACCCATCTGGCCCTGCATCGGACCCGGGCCCTGGCCCATCGGCCCCGGACCCTGACCCATCGGGCCGGGACCCTGCGGGCCACCCTGTCCGCCGGGGCCGGCGGGCAGCTGCGGGGCACCGCTCGGCAGCTGGGGCGGACCACCCATGGGGCCACCCATCTGCTGCTGCGGCGGGCCCGATATGCCGGCGGGCACCGGAGCGCCGGGACCTCGCATGCCCTGCTGCGGCATCCCGCCCTGCTGTGGCATCCCGCCCTGCTGCGGGTGCCCCTGCTGGTGCGGCGGCTGTCCCTGCTGGTGCGGTGGCTGCTGATCCTGCGGCGGTTCCGGAGGCTTGCGCATGTTCTGCTGGTTCTGCGCGGCCGCGCGCGTCGCCGCGGCCAGCTTGGCGCGCAGGTCCTCGTTCTCGCGGAGCAGTCGGGTCAGTTCGGCTTCGACCTCGTCGAGGAAGGCATCGACCTCGTCCTCGTCATAGCCTTCTCGGAGGCGGACGGTCGTGAACTGCTTGTTCCGCACGTCCTCGGGGGTCAACGGCATCTCTTCACCTCAACGTTGTCGTCGGCATTCGGCAAGCCCGTATCTCTCTCATCGATCACAGCCGGCTCACGATCGAGATCAGGATGTAGACGATGATCATCAGTACGAAGAAGGACAGGTCGAGCGCCACGCCCCCGAGACGCAGCGGCGGGATGAACCGCCGCAGAAGCTTCAACGGTGGATCGGTGACAGTGTAGGTGGCCTCAAGAACGACCACCATCGCCTTGCCGGGTTGCCACGAGCGGGCGAACTGGAAGACGTAGTCCATGACCAACCGGAAGATGAGCACGATGAGGAAGCACATCAGCGCGATGTAGACGACATCCAGGACCACGCTCATGACCTGTGCTTCCCTCTCCCCTGAACCATCTCTCGGACCCTGACTCGGGCCCGGGTTCTTGCTCTGTACCGGTTGTGCGTCTCAGCTCTGGTTGAAGAACCCGCCCTCTGCGATGCGGGCCTTGTCCTCCGCCGTGACATCGACGTTAGCAGGAGACAGCAGGAACACCTTCTGCGTCACCCGCTCGATACTGCCGTGAAGACCAAACACCAAACCGGCCGCAAAGTCGACAAGTCGCTTCGCATCTGTGTCATCCATCTCAGTGAGATTCATGATCACCGGCGTGCCCTCACGGAAGTGTTCCCCGATGGTACGGGCCTCGTTGTAGGTCCGGGGGTGAAGTGTGGTGATCCGGTAGGGCTCTCGTTCGGACACGACCTTGGGCATGATGACCGGTGCGCTCTTTTCCAGGCTTGCGCGTTCTTGTGTGATGGACGCCACGGGCGCGATACGCGCCGGGCGACCCGATTCCGCCCCCAGCGAAGCGGAACGGGGCACCGGCTCGCGCTGCGCGGGCGGTTGTACGACTCGTACCTCTTCGTCCCTTTGGGGCTGATGCGAGCCGTGCGGCTGGTGCACCGGCTCGTGGCGCCGGTGGTCCCGCTCGGGCTCGGGGTCGAGTTCGGGTTCGAAGTCGTCGTCGGGGTCGAACCCCCGGCCGTCGTACCCATCGTCCTCCACGAGGCCGAGGTAGACCGCCATCTTGCGCATCGCGCCGGCCATGCTCTGAGTCCTCCGCTCTGTGGTGGATCTGCTGACGACTCCAAGTGCCTGCGATCCACGAGGTCGTTGCGTCCGCCTTTCGGCGGTAATGACCATATTTTCTGCTGTGGTCCGACTTCTTGGCGACGTTACCCGAGCACGGGACGGACTCCGAGTACCGCAGTGCCGACGCGTACATGTGTCGCTCCGGCGGCCACGGCCTGTTCGAGGTCCGCACTCATCCCCGCGGAGACCATGTTCGCAGCCGGATGGGTCCGGCGCACGCGGGTCGACCATTCCATGAGGTGCTCGAACGCCGCCCGTTGGTGTCCCGCGTACTCGCCGGTGAGCGGCGCGACGGTCATCAGGCCGTCGAACCGCAGCCCGTCCGATCCGGCGACCAGGTCGGCCAACTCTTCGATTCCGGCGGGTGCGACACCGCCCCGCTCCCCCCGTCCGCCCTCTCCCGCGTCGAGCGCGACCTGGAGGAGGCAGCCCACCTCGCGGCCGGCCCGTACGGCCTCCCTGGACAGGGCGGTGACGAGTCTGGCCCGGTCGACGGACTGCACGACATCCGCGTAACCCACCACGGATCGCACTTTGTTGGTCTGCAACTGGCCGACGAAATGCCACGAAAGCGGCAGATCCGAGCATGCCGCGGCTTTGGGGGCCGCGTCCTGGTCGCGGTTCTCCGCGACGTGGCGGACCCCGAGTTCCGAGAGAATGCGCACATCGTCCGCGGGGTAGGTCTTGGTGACCACGATGAGGGTCACCTCCTCCCGGGGGCGGCCCGCCGCCGCGCAGGCGGCGGTGATGCGCTCTTCCACTGTCGCCAGGTTCGCGGCGAGTTCCTGCTTACGGTCCGTCATGCCCCATCAGTCCAGCCAGACATAGCCCGCGAGCCGCCCGGTGGTGCGGTCGCGTCGGTACGAGAAGTGGTCCGCCGACTCCCGGGTGCACACCGGCGACTGCGCCCGGTCGCGCACCCCGAGGCGCTCGAGTTGCGCGTGCACTCCGGCGCTCACGTCGAGAGCCGGCGTGCCCCAACTCGTGTCGGCGTACGCGTCCGGCTCGACGGCGGCCACCTCGGCGCGCATCTCCTCGGGCACCTCGTAGCACCGGCCGCACACGGCGGGTCCGGTGCGGGCGACGATGCGGGCGGGGTCCGCGCCGAGTTCGGTCATGGCCCCTACAGCGGCGGGGACGACCCCGGCGACCAGTCCCGGTCGGCCCGCGTGGGCCGCGGCGGCGACGCCTGCGACCGGGTCGGCGAGGAGGACGGGCACGCAGTCGGCGGTGAGGACGGCGAGAGGGAGACCGCGTTCGGCGGTGACGACGGCGTCGACCCGCGGGACCGGCCGCTCCCCCCAGGGCGCGTCGACCACGGCGACGTCGGCGCCGTGCACCTGGTTCATCCAGACCACCCGGGCCGGGTCGACGCCCAGCGACTTGGCCGCCAGCTCCCGGTTGGCCGTGACGGCGCCGGGGTCGTCACCGACGGCGCCGCCGAGGTTGAGCTCCTCGTACGGAACGGCGCTCACTCCGCCCCACCGGTCGGTGAAGCCGAAGTGCGCGCCGTTCACGGTGTCGCGCTGTCCTATCACTTCAGGAAGTCCGGCACGTCCAGTTCCTCGGCGGCGCTGTCCGAGTAGGTCCGCGACGGCGGGACCGGCGGCGGGGAGACCGGCGGGAGGTCGACGACCGGCTCCGGCGCGGGCACCTGCTCCGGCTCCTCCTTCGGCTTGACGCTGCCGAGCGAGCCGAAGGACGGCCGGCTCTCGGACGGCCGGGCCGGGGTGGGCTCCTCGCGCTTGGCCGAGGACGACCCGAGGACGTTGTCCCGCTTGGACGGCGGCTGGCCCCCGTCGAAGCCGGCCGCGATCACGGTGACCCGCACCTCGTCGCCGAGGGCGTCGTCGATGACCGCGCCGAAGATGATGTTGGCCTCGGGGTGGGCGGCCTCGCTGACCAGTTGGGCGGCCTCGTTGATCTCGAACAGGCCGAGGTCGGAGCCGCCGGAGATGGAGAGCAGGACCCCGCGGGCGCCGTCGATGGACGCCTCGAGCAGCGGGGAGGAGATCGCCATCTCGGCCGCGGCCACCGCGCGGTCGTCGCCGCGGGCCGAGCCGATACCCATGAGCGCCGAACCGGCCTCGGACATGACCGACTTCACGTCGGCGAAGTCCAGGTTGATCAGGCCGGGGGTGGTGATGAGGTCGGTGATGCCCTGCACACCGGACAGCAGCACCTGGTCGGCGGACTTGAACGCGTCGAGCACGCTGACCTGGCGGTCCGAGATGGACAGCAGCCGGTCGTTGGGGATGACGATGAGGGTGTCGACCTCTTCGCGGAGTTCCGCGATGCCGTCCTCGGCCTGGTTGGCCCGGCGCCGTCCCTCGAAGGTGAACGGGCGGGTGACCACGCCGATGGTGAGGGCGCCCAGCGAGCGGGCGATGTTGGCCACGACGGGTGCGCCGCCGGTGCCGGTGCCGCCGCCCTCACCGGCGGTCACGAAGACCATGTCGGCCCCCTTGAGGACCTCCTCGATCTCCTCGCGGTGGTCCTCGGCGGCCTTGCGGCCGACGGCCGGGTTGGCTCCGGCGCCGAGTCCGCGGGTGAGTTCGCGGCCGACGTCGAGCTTGACGTCGGCGTCGCTCATCAACAGCGCCTGCGCGTCGGTGTTGATGGCGATGAACTCGACGCCCTTGAGACCGACCTCGATCATCCGGTTGATGGCATTGACACCACCGCCGCCGACACCGATGACTTTGATGACTGCGAGGTAGTTCTGCGGTGCTGCCACGTCGAAGGCCTCTCGCCTCGAGTTACGTGTCGCCCGACCGCCGAAGCACTGATGCCCCCGCGACCCGACGACTGATGCCGATTGGGACGGTCCGTAGCGCCGACCCGAACCCTAACGCTGAAGTTTAGGGTTACCAGTGTGTCTGTTCCTTGGACTCTTCCGAACAGGACACTAAGTCGACAAGTGGCGCACGTTCAACGAACACGCCGAACCTCCCGTTTTTCTTTTCACCCTATGTGATCAGCCGTAGCGCTGCCCAACCAGGGTGCTGGCCTGCACGTATACCCGTCAACTCCCGGATGACGCCGGGGCGGTGGGAACACTCACGTCGAAGTGCCGCGCGTCGGGCGTCGCTTTCATCAGCGCGGTCAGCGCGCGCGCCTTGTCCACACCCTGTTCACCGCTTCCCCACGAGACGGTCCGCCCGCCGCTCAACTCCAGCGAGATGTCGTCGTAGGAACGGACCTTGACGAGCCGTGCGTCCCGGGCCACCTCGTCCGGGAGCCGGCCTGCCACCCGCACCGCCTCGCGCACCAGGCGGTCCTCGTCGAAGCGGCGCAGGCTCGCCGCGGCGGATCCGGAACGAGCCGGTTCCAATTCGAGCGCGGGCACGCCTTTCGGGGCCTTGGAAACCGTGGCGAAACGGACGCCTTCATCGTCCACTTCCACGAACTTTCCGCCCTTTTGCACAATCAGGACGGGAGTACGCTCCGTCACTTTCAGCCCGATTCCGTGCGGCCAGGAACGCTCCACGTCGACCTCGTCAATGCGCGGCAGTTTCCGGCGCAGTCGGGCCTCGACCGCCTCGGTGTCGACGGAAACCAGCGGGTCCCCGACGGGCACGTCGGCGGCCTCGCGCACCTGCTCGGGCGTCAGGACCCGGGTTCCGGAGACGGACACGTCTTCCAGGCGCGTCCAGGCCGAGCCGTAGAGCACCCAGACGGTTCCGCCCGCGACCAGTACGAGCGCGACGGCGAGGATGATGATCGTACGAAGGCGCGGCGGGCGGAACCGGCGTGCCCGGGGCGGGCCGGACGACTCCTGCTGGCGTGCACCGCGTTCGGCGGTGGTCGGTCCGGCCACGCTCCCCTGCCTTCCGTCAGACGTGTCTAGCGGCGCGCACGGGCGGCGATCGCCTCGTACACCATGCCGACGAGGAGGTCGTCGGCGTCCCGGCGGCCGAACTCGGCGGCGGCGCGGGACATCTCGTACAGCCGGTGCGGGTCGGCGAGTACGGGCAGGACGTTCTGCTGGAGCCACTCGGGCGTGAGTTCCGCGTCGTCGACCAGCAGTCCGCCGCCGGCCTTGACCACCGGCTGGGCGTTGAGCCGCTGTTCGCCGTTGCCGATGGGCAGCGGGACGTAGGCGGCCGGGAGCCCGACGGCGGAGAGTTCGGCGACGGTCATCGCGCCCGCGCGGCAGAGCATCATGTCGGCGGCGGCGTACGCGAGGTCCATCCGGTCCAGATAACTTACCGGGATGTACGGGGGCATTCCCGGCATCTGGTGGACCTGCGGCAGTTCGTTCTTGGGTCCGACCGCGTGCAGGATCTGGATGCCGGCCTGCTGGAGCCAGGGCGCGACCTGCTGGACCACCTCGTTGAGGCGGCGGGCGCCCTGCGAACCGCCGGTGACCAGCAGCGTCGGCAGGTTGGGGTCGAGCCCGAACAGCGCGCGGGCCTCGGGACGGGCGGCGGCGCGGTCCAGCGTGGCGATGGAGCGGCGCAGCGGGATGCCGATGTAGCGGGAGTCGCGCAGCTTGCTGTCGGGGGTGGAGACGGCGACCTGCGCGGCGTAGCGCGAGCCGATCTTGTTGGCCAGGCCGGGGCGGGCGTTGGCCTCGTGGACGACGATCGGCACGCCGAGCCGCTTGGCCGCGAGGTAGGCGGGCAGCGCCACGTAGCCGCCGAAACCGGCCACGGCGTCCGCCTTGGTGCGCTCCAGGATCTGCTCGGCCGCCTTGATGGTGCCGCGCAGCCGGCCCGGGACGGTGATCAGCTCGGGGGTGGGCTTGCGTGGCAGCGGTACGGCCGGGATCAGCGCCAGCTCGTAACCGCGCTCGGGTACGAGGCGGGTCTCGAGGCCGCGTTCCGTGCCCAGCGCCGTGATCCCCACGGTGGGATCCTGCCTGCGCAGGGCGTCCGCGAGGGCGAGCGCGGGCTCGATGTGGCCCGCGGTTCCTCCGCCGGCGAGTACGACATGCACCGAAATTCACCGCTCTCCGGACGAACGCGCCGCCGAGGCACGCCGTCGCATCGTGTTCCAACTCCGGGGGCTCCGCTTGGGCGCGGGTCCCCTGGCTCCCCGCTTTCTACCAAAGCGAGGTTGCCGCAGCGCAAGCGCCGCCCGCGCACCGGGTTCGTCACGCGCGAAGGCGATCAGCAGACCGACGGCGAACATGGTCGGCAACAGGGCGGAACCCCCGTAGGAGAACAGCGGGAGGGGGACACCGGCGATCGGCAGCAGCCCGAGGACCGCACCGATGTTGATCACGGCCTGGGCCGTGATCCAGGTGGTCACGCCTCCCGCGGCATACCTCACGAAGGGGTCCTCCGTGCGTCCGGCCACGCGGATACCCGCATAGCCTAGAGCCGCGAAGAGGGCGAGCACCGACAGCGTCCCCGCCAGGCCCAGTTCCTCACCGGTGACGGCGAAGATGAAGTCGGTGTGCGCTTCCGGGAGTTGCCCCCATTTCTCCACACTGGCACCGAGTCCGGAACCGAACAGTCCGCCGGAGGCCAGGGCGTAGATGCCGTGCACGGCCTGCCAGCAGGAGTCGCCGGGGCCGGGGTCGGTGGCGCCGAGGCAGTTGAGGCGGGCCATGCGGTTGGGGCTGGTCTTGATGAGGATGAAGCCGAGCAGCACGGCGATGGACAGTACGCCCGCGAAGAGCCGGGTGGGGGCGCCGGCCAGCCACAGCAGTCCGAACAGGACCGCCGTCAGGATGATCGCGGTGCCCATGTCGCCGCCGATCATGATGAGTCCGAGCAGCATGAACGCGGCGGGCACCAGCGGCACCAGCATGTGCTTCCACTGCGCCAGCAGCTTCTTGTCCTGCTTGCGGGCGAGCAGGTCCGCGCCCCACAGCACCAGGGCGAGCTTGCCGAACTCGCTGGGCTGGATCTGGAAGGAGCCGCCCAGCGCGATCCAGTTCTGGTTGCCGTTGACCGCGACTCCTATCCCCGGCACCTGCACGAGGATCATCAGGAAGACGGCACCCGCGAGGATCGGGTAGGCCAGCGCCCGGTGCAGTTTGACCGGCATCTTCATGGCGGCGACGAGGAGGCCGACGCCGATGAGCGCCGCGAGCGCCTGCTTGCGGAAGAAGTACGAGCCGGGCAGCGACAGCTGGAGCGCGGTGATCTGGGAGGCCGAGTAGACCATCACCAGGCCGAGCACGGTGATCAGCGCGCTGCCGCCGCAGATCAGGTAGTAGGCGGTCAGCGGCCGGTCCCAGGCGCGGCGCAGGCGCAGGTACAGGCGGAGCACCGGGTTCTCGTGGGGCGGCCCCGGCGTGGTGGGTCGCTTGACGGCCCGCTGTACGGGCGGACGTCCGGTGCGGCTCTGCGGGCTACCGGGCAACGCTGCCTCCGCTGTACGTCGGCATGGACCGTCCCACGCGTCCTCCCGAGTTCACCCGGCGCGGGAGCGCGGCCGGGTCAGGCGCCGAGTTCGCGAACGGCCTGCGCGAACGCGTCACCGCGCTGGTTGTAGTTGGTGAACATGTCCATGGAAGCGCAGGCCGGGGCCAGCAGCACCGTGTCTCCGGGCCGGGCGAGTCGCCGGGCCTCCCGGACGGCCTGGAGCATCGCACCAGTGTCGGTCCGGTCGAGGTCGACGACGGGTACTTCGGGGGCGTGTCGCGCCAGGGCTTCGCGGATCAGTGCGCGGTCGGCGCCGATGAGGACGGCGCCCCGCAGCCGCTTCGCCGCGCCCGTGACCAGTTCGTCGAAGGTGGCGCCCTTGGCCAGTCCGCCGGCGATCCACACGATCGACTCGTAGGCCGCCAAGGAGGCCTCGGTGGCGTGGGTGTTGGTGGCCTTGGAGTCGTCCACGTAGGCCACGCCGTCCACGTCGGCGACGTGCGCGATGCGGTGGGCGTCCGGGGTGAAGGCGCGCAGCCCGTCCCGGACGGCGCCGGCGGAGACGCCGAAGGCGCGGGCGAGTCCGGCGGCGGCAAGGGCGTTGGCGATGTTGTGCGGGGCCGGCGGGTCGACGTCCGAGACCTCGGCGAGTTCCTGGGCGTTCTTCTGCCGGTCCTCGACGAAGGCGCGGTCGACCAGGAGGCCCTCCACGACGCCGAGTTGGGAGGGCCCGGGCGTGCCGAGAGTGAAGCCGACGGCCCGGCAGCCGTCCTCGACGTCGGCGGCACGGACCA